>JAAXHI010000163.1:6970-16778 GCA_012270875.1 Candidatus Poribacteria bacterium
GAGGCGATGACATCTTCACCAAGCATCCGTTTCCATACGGCTACGACGGTCGGGTGCTGGATAAAGTAGCGGAAGACCGGAGATTTCCCGACGATTGCCCAGACGCGTCGGATTTTACCGTCGCCGTAACTGTGGTCAAATCCGTTTTCGATGTCTTCTTCGATTAATTTCCAGATGACCTCGCGCGCCTCGTCTGCTTCTTCATCGGTAATCACGTTTTCAATAATGTGGAAACCGACTTCGGTCAGATCATGCTCAACACGGTCAAGTCTTTCTGAATCTAATGCAGATTTAACTTGTAGCATATTTCACCTCTGCTTACGCTACCGGATACGCGGTAGATTGCGAACTGCCTCTATAACCTGATCCTCTAAATCGTCCGCGTCACTATCTGGAATCAGATTGTGTTTGTCCATCCACGCGATGTTTTCCGCTACACTCTCTGTAACCGGGATTTGTGGACTGAATTCGGGTAATGCTGCTGCGAGTTTCTCGTGGCTGAAGATTTGTGTATGCCCGAAGTTGCCTCGCAACCCGCTGAACCGTTCGGGTGACATGGCGATGAGCGTCTCTTGTGAGACATGCACGATTTCTATGTCAACGCCGAGTGCGTCTGCCGCTGCACGGTGCCACTCGTCCCACGTCCGCGCCTGTGGATGGACAATGTTGTATATCTCGCCGAAGCAGTTGGCTCTACCGAGTATATCTGTAAACGCAAAACCCGCGTCGCGAGATGACAGGAATTGAAAGTAATTTAATCCGTCGCCTGCGGAGAGGATCGGTTTGCCTTTCCGTAGACGATCAATCCAACCACCATCGCCGCCCACTTGACGCAGGAGATTCATGCCCGGTCCGTGGGTATACGACGGTTTGAAGATGGTCACAGGGAACCCGTCACTTGCGTGTGCCTCCAACAAAAGATTATCCGCTGCGACTTTACCGAGTCCGTAGCCTGATTCCCCTTGTAACGGTGCGGTTTCTGGGAGATTAATCCCGCTGAAGGGTGGTCCGTAGGTCATGACCGTTGAGCAATGGACGAAGTGTCCGACGCGTCCCTGACATGCGCGGCGTGCGGAGGCGGCATCGTCAGCATTGAAGCTAATCATATCAATGACGGCATCCCATTCTTCCGCGCCGACTTTCGCCTCAAAATCGTCGCGCTGTTGGCGGTCGCCGTGGATGACGCGAACACCTGGAGGCGGTGTGTCCCTATGTTGTCCGCGGTTGAACAGGACGACTTCATGATTTCGGTTTTGTAACGCGGCAACAATCCCACGGCTAATGTTGCCCGTCCCACCGATAACTAAGACTTTCATTGGTTAGTTTCCTCCTTTATCAATTACGACTTGTGAAGGTGGTTCTTGGACTACAGGAATAACGTAACTCCGAATTGTGAGGTCCGTGAATGTCTCTGTTTCCGTCCGGGGGACTGGATTCTGGCGATGATCAAACACGATATAGTATCCCTCTACTGCTTCCTCCAAGCGCATGTATGCCGCGAGTTGCTTCTTGCCTGCTGTGTAGGAACGCTCACCCTCCCAAATTTTAGTTTCAACGATATACTTTCGCAAGTTGTGCAGAATAAGTAGATCCATTCTACCACGTCCTGCCTGGACTTCAAGGTACATGCGCCCGTGTACCAATCGCACAAATTGCTCAAGATAGGCAAAAAGGAGATATTGTCCAACGAACTCTTTCGGAGTTTCTGGCACCTGCAGAATTCTATATCCCACACGTGCGATAAAACTCTGAAAGTTATCAAGTAAGGGTTGCAGGCGAATCTGTCCATCGAATGTAAGGTAATCTAAGAAATCGGTTTCCGCGTCTTCTGGAAAGTATTCACACTCCAGTCCATTTATCACGGGTTGGAACGCTTTCATGATGCGATACTGATAAATCGGATTGACAACCTCACACATTCCGTCGGCACCCTCCCCGAGGATACCATAAGTAGCGAGTTCCGAAATAAATTCGTTATCCAGATTAAAATCCACACCTCTATCGCGGGAAACAATTCCCATCAGAAGGGTTTCAAAGCGTGGATGCTTTCGGATATTGGTAATGAGATGTTGAATGTTGACGTTCTGTTCCCGCAGTAGCTGCGTGTGTGCCTCTGAAAAGTGCGCCATCTCGATGCACTCGGTTTTTGGGATGTCCAATTCCTCAGTAAGAATTTGCGCGAACCGGTTGACAAGGAACGGCTGCCCAGCTGTCTGTTTATGAAGCACCTCAATGACTTCTGCTGCGAAAGGTTGCCCGACTGCCTCCGTATACTCAGCAAGGAGTTCCTGCACCTGTTCAAGTGTGAAGTTAGGCAAGGCGAACTCATCCTGAATATTAATGGGTGAGGTAGAGCGGTCATAGTTAAGTTGTGTTATACTCTTAACGCCGACGATGCCGAGGCTGAAGGGGCAACGCGCCTCTACATCAGAGAGATAGATACGACGGAGTGAATGCAGAAAATCTCTCACCACAATTTGCGGAATACCATCAAACTCGTCAATGACAATAACAAGCCGCTGATGTTTTAGCAAATTCGCAAGTTCTTCAAAAAACTCTCTCATCGAAACATGATTCGTAATTTTTGTGTTCTCCAGAAATTGATTTAAATTATGGAAAAGCGTTTCATCGCGTTTTTCAAAAACACTTTCAATTTCCTTGTGAATATCTTTTTGGAGGTAGTAGTAGAAATCGTCGGGAGAAACATTCTTATACTCCTCAAAATCAAGTTGGATTGGAAAATAGGTGATCTCTTCATCTGCGAGGGCATCCAACGCCCATCGGAAGAAGGTGGTTTTGCCAGTCTGCCGAGGCGCGAAGATGACAATGTAGCGACCCTGTTTAACGCGATTGACGAAATCTGCAAGTTCCGTTGTCCGCTTGACAACATAGTTTCGCGCGGCATCTACAGGACCTCGCGTCTCAAAAGTTTTCATCACATCTTCTCCGTGACTGTAGCGTTATTGATGGTTCATCATATTATATCGCGTGTGAAATTTAAACTGTCATGTCGCCGGTGTATTTTGTACATTAAATCAAATACTTGCGGTTACGATTCAGACCTGTATTTGCGCCGCGTAAAAGAGATGCCACCAAAACCGCTGATGATGGCCATGTACAACCCGAAATCATACCACCATCCTGTGTTTTGGGGTTCATAGACGCGGATATCCGAATTAAAAATCCCCCAAATCAGTGAGATCGGTGCAATCCAACCGTGCCAGATGCCCCAGAAAAATCCTGCAGGTTTCTCAGTAGTGTGTTTGCCATTGCCCGGCACGCATCCCGCAGAAGTGATCAGTGTTATCAATAAAAGTGTGCAGATCAGTTTTTGGGTGTTCATTTTTTATTCCATATCAACAATCGCACGCGACAACGCCCAATCCAAGCGTCGTCGGTAGTACCCATCACGACGTATGCCTTTGAACGCTGTCAGGAAAACATCGTGGGTTTTCTCGCGGATTGTTGCTAAGCGAGCGTTGAGCGTCTCTATATCCACGCGCCACGGCACACCGATTTTCGTGATGGCGCGGCAATGGACACGGATAGGATAGTCTTTCAGTTCCTCTGGTGGACAAAAACGGATTGAGGCGGATACTGTATTATCTATAGCAATGAGTCCGAGATTCCCGTTTGGGTCGTTGAACACAATGCTACGGTTAGAGGAAGGTTGTGGAAGATGTCTGCGGAGTTCGTTAATCCCGCCGAGAAGTTGATTGTTGCGCCAGATCCGAACATCTGATGTTACATGCGGTGTAAACAGCGCGAGACCGACGGGGTGTTCAGTGTCTTCAAACATATAAGAAGTGTCTCTTTTTCCGTTTTCTTCCTCAGTCTTACCTTGTGTATGTGGAACTAAAGAGATGAAGTCTTGCAGCCGTTGTAGGAACAGACCGCTCCGAATGAACGCCTCTGGAATGATTGCAGCCACCCACCCACAATGGGTCAAGCATTTCTCTATTGCGTATTTGTAGAGATCATCGTGACGGGTTGATTTTGGGAAAGGTAAACCGCGGCGCGTTGCGGAGTTGCGTGCTAACCACGGCGGATTGGTAATGCAAACATTGAATCCCTTCGGAAAGTCCGCGAGCGTGTCGCGTTGCACAACGCCTTCCGCGCCCGGCTCGATGTCGAAAAATGCCCAACCTTGGCATTGTAGGTTTGCTGCGTCAATCAGTTGTGGAATGTCCTTAGCACCCGCAAACGGTTCCAAAGTTATCTGTTGTTCTAAATTAGACGCTTTCGCCCATGTCTGGAACGGTTCCAGCTGAAACGGATTCCCGCGTGTATAGTAGCGTCCACTCGCTCGTTTTTCATCCATTTTTTAGTGTTTTCAGATAGGTAGGTCTACTTTTTTTATCCAAGGGAGATATCAACACACTGTTTGATTAATAGTAAGTCTATTCACGCTAAAAGTCAAGTGGAATTTTCGTCAATTCAGAACAAACACAATTGACAATAGCGTTCAAATTTGGTATCATACTCACAACATCAACTTTTGATCTACTGAAACTTGCAATATCCGTTCTAAAAAAGTTTTCGTTCGGGGCATGCAGGCCGGTATTTATGAGACAGGCTTTATAATTTCACAGTTTTCATAGCATTTCATAGCAAAACTGTGAATTCAATATGTTTCTCGAAAGGCTATAAACCCTTACCCCGATTGGGTTTTAGGCGGTTTTCATCAAAGGCTGCTATGAAGCTGCTATGAAATTTGCTATGAAAATTTCGCGAGTCAAAGGTGTCGAGTGATCATTGAAATTCTCGATAGCTTCTGGAGATATGTGTGTGAGGTTTGGCGCGCGTAATATTAGGCGAGTTTTCGGATGAAAGTGGCTGCGACTGTTGATGAACGGGTAGCAATACTATTCAGATTGTCCAAACTTTAGTCCCGAAAGGAAAGAGGACGCTTCGATGCCAATTACGGATGCAATGCCGGAACTCAAACGAACACTACAGTTTTTTCCGGTTGAAAACGAGAATCCATCTACGTTAACACGTGCCCAAATCGAACACTTCAATGAAAAGGGTTTTATTTCACCGTTAGATGTCTTTTCTGAAGCAGAGATCGCGGAACACCGCGCCTATTTTGATGAACTCATGGAAAAGGCGTTAGCAGCGGGAATGAATAGTTATTCCATTAACGGATGGCATACCACCTGTACGGGTCTCCACGACCTTGTTACGGAAGCGAGAATTTTGGATTACGTGCAGGATTTGCTCGGTGAGACGCTGATCTGTTGGGGGACACACTACTTCTGCAAGCTGCCGGGTGATGTGAAGCAGGTGAGTTGGCACCAAGATGCCTCCTACTGGCCCCTCTCTCCAAGCAAAACCGTCACTGTGTGGCTCGCGATTGACGATGCTGAGGTCGAAAACGGGGCGATGACTGTTATTCCAAAGTCTCATCTGCACGGGCAGATCGCATTTGAACAGAGTACCGCTGAGGAAAAGAACGTGCTGGGTCAAACGGTGCATGGTGCCACAGAATACGGTGACGCACCACATCCGTTTGAAATGAAAGCCGGCCAGATGTCGCTGCATTCGGATTTGCTGTTACACGGTTCCGAACCGAATACATCAGACCGACGGCGTTGTGGGTTGACGATGCGGTTCGTGCCGCCTGAGGTCCATGCCGCCAACGATTGGAATGAGCGGGCAATTGTCGCCAGAGGCAGCGATCCAAATGGGCATTGGGTTCATAACCCCCGTCCAACGGAAGATAAAATTCCAGAGCGGTAGCGAATTTTTTGAAAGGACCCATCCAACATAATGTTTCCACGACGACTTATTTATGCCGCCATCGCCGTCAGTAGTGCTGCAGCTTTTGTATTATTCGGTTACGAGTTTATCCGTTCCGTGTCCTCTTCCCTGTTCATTGAGGCGTATGGTGCCGATAATCTCATGTTTGGTATGGCGTTGGTTTCACCAAGTATGATCGTGATGTTGTACTGCTACGGTCTCCTCCTCTCGTGGCAAGGTGCGACACGTGCTTTAGTAATAACCTCCCTTTTTTCTGGTATTCTGATCCTCGGATGTTACGCTGCGCTCGTCCGCGGAATGGATTTAGCAGCGGTGATCACCTATGTGTTCCGCGAAGGTGGGAAACCGATTTCAATAACCGTGCCACTTGGGCCTGCGGTGATCATCTATGTGTTCCGCGAAGCCTACATCGTGATCGTCATTGAGCAGTTCTGGTCGTTCGTCAACAGCGTGTTAACAACTGAACAGGCGAAGCGGATTAACGGACCTTTCTGTGCCGTTGCGTCTATGGGTTCATTTGCTGGTGGCATGCTTGTGAGCAGGTGGGCGGAGCCATTGGGGTCTGAAACGCTACTACTTTTCGCAGCGGGATCCCTCGTACCTGTCACAATCTTCAGTGTGATTGCTTACAGATTCGGCGGTGAACCAAAACCGAGCGAAGAGGAGGTGGGTGGAAGGCTCGGACACCTCGGCGTAAAAACACTTTTTCGTTCCAGATACCTGCTTTTTATAGGGATATTGATCTTAAGCACACAGTTGGTATCCACTGTGCTGGATCTCCGTTTCAACGGATTGGTGGAAACAGAGATACCTGGTAAGGATGCACGGACAGCATTTTTCGGTGGAGTGTATGGGTATCTTGGACTCGCCGCTGGTATCTTGCAATTGGTGATGGTGCCGTTGGCACTCAGATTTGTTGCCCTCCCTATTATTCACGTCTGTATTCCGGTCGTTCACCTCGTCAGTAGCCTTGTATTGACGATTTCTCCATCGCTTCGGACCGGAACGGCTGCGTACGTAATCTTCAAAGCCTTAGATTATTCCATTTTCCGGGCAGCGAAAGAATTGTTCTATATGCCGCTCTCTTACGATTCTCGCTATCGAGCGAAACAACTTATTGACTCGTTTGGGTATCGGTTCTCAAAGAGCGGCGGGGCAGCTGTGATTGGATTGATAAAATTGGTTGTGAAGACGATTCCGGGGATTGCTTTCTCAATTACGGCGATGGTGGCGGCGATGGTGTGGACACCGATCGCTTTCAATTTGACACGGGCGTATCAGAAGTTAGTAAACACGGAATAGGTTTGCGAATTCCGTTAATAGATACTGCTACGGTGTCCAATTCGGTGAACAACAATTTCTCGAATATGCCTATCAAAAGTATAGAGAATTCGATAATCTTTAGCAACTGATAGACTAAATTTCCCTCTATGTCTACCTTTCAATGCCTTATGCGGGTAGTCGTCGCAAATTTCGCACAACCTTTCCAGTTTGTTGAAGATTCGCATGTAAATAGGTTGACTTAAACGTCTCAAATCCGATTCAGCACGCGGTTTGATGGTCAATGTGTACATTTGAGATTGACACCAAACGTTTTAGCCACCTCCTGGAGCGGTGTACCTTTAACTCTCCCTGATTTATGATCTGTGATGCTTTGTTCCAGTTCTTCAGCAACTTCTGGTTGTATCTCTAATCCTTCGTCCGGGTCGTATTCATAATCCTCAAGAAATTGTTCAAATTCCAAATGACACACGAAAAATTCGTAAATCGCTTCCCGAAGGCGGTCCTTCTGAGCATCTGTCGCTTCATATAGGGAAGTTTCTGCAGCGTCCCCGTCCCTTTGATTTAGCAACTTAACCACACGTACTTGTGCCGCAAAAAATTCGGACTTTACCAGTGTGTGCAGAAATTCTCGGAAAGCATGATCTGATAATGCAGACACTTTTATCTCTGGTACGGAATCAGTCGGGAGGAACGCACCCATTCGTCGGACTTCCCGCCCTGTAGGTGAAGACTTTCGTTTATGCTGTACAATAGCGACTCGATGTTTCAAAGCGGTGTAAGTATCAGAAGAATCCAAAATCGAAAGGAGGCGTGTTTCATAAGAATCTAACGCAAATGCTACATCATAGTAGTAGCCTTCAAAACACCTACGGAAGATTTCTGTTAACGTATCCCTATCAGCATCTGTGGCAAGCAAGGCAAGCAGTCGCTCACGGTCAACAAACAATGAGTGTTCTACAATCGGAAGCAGCCCGTTAAGAAATTGCGCATCTGTTACACCTTTAGAAGGCAATTTTGCCGTGTTTCGTTCCATGAGAACCTCCTTTGGAAACCTTTTCTATATTTCATAACGGACGAGTTTCCGTGCTGCGTCAGCGATCTGCTCTGCGTTCGGAATCACAAAGTTTTCCATTACGGGTGCGAAGGGGACAGGCACCGGCATCGCTGCGACCCGCTCAATCGGTGCGTCGAGATAGTCAAATGCTTCGCGCACCACAAGCGCTGCGATCTCCGCACCAAACCCTGCCCGACCAACCGCTTCGTGTGCGATGAGCAGCCGATTCGTTTTCTGGACGGAGTCGAGGATACTGTCTTTGTCAAGCGGCATCAGCGTTCTCGGATCAACGACTTCAGCAGAGATGCCTTCCGCGGCGAGTGTATCTGCGGCAATAAGCGCGTTCAGCACCATCCGTGATGTCGCGAGAATCGTGATGTCTTCACCTTCACGTTTAACGTCCGCTACACCCAACGGAATCGTATATTCCTCATCAGGGATCTCCCCCTCTTCTGTATAAAGGAGTTTATGCTCAATGAACATAATCGGGTTGTCGTCCCGGATGGCTGTTTTCAGTAACCCTTTCGCGTCGTAGGGGGTAGAAGGCATCACAACGAGGAGTCCTGGGATATGCACAAACCACGCTTCGAGACTCTGTGCGTGCTGCGCTGCAGAGGATCGACCCGCACCCCCCTGCGTCCGAATCACGAGCGGCACATCCAGCTGCCCACCGACCATATAACGGATCTTCGCGACCTGGTTCACGATCTGGTCCATACCGACCGCTGTGAAATCAATGTACATCAACTCAGCAACTGGACGCATCCCAGTAACCGCTGCGCCGAGTGCGGTTCCGATGATCGCAGCTTCCGAGATCGGCGTATTTCGGATGCGATCCTTTCCGAAGTCTTTGAAGAGTCCATCGGTCACTTTATAGGCACCGCCGTATTCGGCAATGTCTTCACCCATGAGAAAGACCGCGTCGTCGCGTTCCATCTCCTCTGCCAACGCTTCCTTGAGCGCGTCGCGATACGTAATCGTCTTCATGTTTTTAACTTACCTTGCGGTTCGGTGAGGTGAATTGAATAACCAACGAACCTCTCCGTAGATCCGCCCTCCATTTTGTGGCGTACTCGCCCATAAGCGATCTGCTTCATTACGGGCTAAATTTTATGTTTAAAAGTCTTACAACGCCTTTTCCGCCTTCAGCCATTCGAGTGTCTGTGCAAACGCTGCGACTGTTTTCGTGATGTCTTCGTCTGTATGCGCCGCTGTTGTCATTCCACCGTTATTGGCAAGATCAACACCGTTCAGTAACAGACCGCATCGGAGACGTTCCTGCATATCTGGATCGCTATTGCCTTTCAGTTTCCGATAATCCCACGCGTATGGATCGAAATCGGAGGCACGGACATCTTTTTCACCGTGTCCGATGAGCAGTCTAATCCCCGAAAATTCGCCGTAAACCACCCAATCAAGTTTGTAGTCATCAATAATGGCGTTGAGTTCCGTGCGGAGCCGTTCTGCGGTCCGATTTGCCTGTTTGTGTGGTTCACCTGTCTTGACAGTGTTGAGCATTGCGATCCCCGCGGCGGCAGAGAGCGGATTCGCATTAAAAGTGCCGGGATGCGGCATTTTCAAGCCGTCGGATTCCGATTTCATTGAGATGAGTTCGAGAATCTCGGTTTTGCCGACGAGCGCGCCGCCGGGGAGTCCGCCCGCCAAAATTTTCGCCAGCGTTGTCATATCCGGGGTAACGTCGTAATG
>JAAXHI010000572.1 GCA_012270875.1 Candidatus Poribacteria bacterium
CTCTTTGGACTATATTCCCATCCGAACAAAAAACTTAGCAGATAATGCTCATGAATCTCAGCTGATAATGGACGTTCCCTACCCGCTTGTGCGAACATCCGCAGAAACGATTCACGCGTGAATAGATAGGTCGCACGCAACGAACTAACGAAAAATCTACCATCAATAGCACCTTCCAAATCAAGGCTCTGCGCGTAGCTGCTGTCTAATTCTATGGAAAAATTACTCTGTGGACGTAAGGTAGATTCAAGCGTGAGACTCCGCTGTTTGCCCGCTTGTTGTCGTCCAAAGTTAAAATAGTCCGCGAAATCCATAGCGACCCCGACAGCAATCGGGTATGTGGCGTTGGTATCAAACTCAAACCCATATCTGTCTGCTGTAAAGACCTCAGTGAGTTCAATTTCCCGGCTTCGGAAATAGTAGCCATTAACATCATCCAAGAGTATTTCTCTGAAATCCATCCCGATGTCCGCACCAGCACTCCATCTGAGCAGGTCTTCATCGAATTTAGGTGATAGAGACAGTTCTGGATTCCGCAGCCCCCATTCAGTAAAATACGCTGGTGTGTAGAGGCTCTGGGAAAGACGGGTGATTATACCAGAAAAAAATTGATGCTTTCCCCACTGTGGAGAATAAGAGGCGCGCATGTAGACACGCTGCCAACCCCGGTTCCGTTCTTTCCGTAGAAACCCCGTCTGGTTAATCTCAAAGTGCGGCGCGACCCGCTCAAATCCGATACTACTACTCCAGAGATAGTTTCGCTGCGCGAAATCAACGGTATATGCGAAGTTGTCTTTATCCTCACCCGGATGAAAACTACCAGCATATTGACCTGTCAGATGATACGTTTTGCCGAGCTCAAGATTCATATCAACGCCACCGACTCTACTATGCGTCCAATTATCGGCATCCGGTCGCTCTTTATTTACCAGTAGAATCCCGACGTTGGAGCGTTTGAGGATGTCGCGTTTGACGCGGATAGCTGAAAACCACGCCGCCTCTTTTTCAGATGCAGCGGTATCAGAGAAACCGAATTCGCCAGTTTGGTTTCCCAAAACGCCGATGGAATAGTCTCCGACTTTCCCTGTCAGTTTACCGCCCCAGAGGATACTCCCGCGACTCCCAATACGACGACTGAACATCAAGTTGTATGGGGTTTCAAAGAAACTGTTCCCCTCAACAAAAAACGGACGTTTTTCCGGAAACCGCGTCGGAAATCTCGTCAAATTAATCTCTAACTGATCCGCTTCAACTTGCGCAAAATCCGGATTGACAGTGACGTTTGCCTTCAACGCACTCGTGAGACTGTATTGAACATCCAAACCTGTGCCGAGTTGACGCTCTATATCCGCGTTCGTAGCATCGGCAGCTCCGCCTAAAGCATAAGGCGTTATTTCAAAATTTTTCCCCGTCTCAATACTCCGAATCCCCACGATATGCCCAAGGTCAGACATCCGCGTAACGACACCCGCTTGTGTTAGTTGCTTCCAGACCGTAACCTCACTCTTGCGGCGGTTTACACGCTCAACATCGAAACCCCAGGTCTGTGTCGGTCTGTCAGTGAATCGGAAGTTAGAAAACGGGATCTTGAACTCAGCACTCCATCCGAATTCATCAATACTGCTTTCAACCCACCAGATTCCTTTCCAGTTGGAATCGCGCTGTGTATCTTCGTATCGGTAATTGTCACTCTGAACACCCCCAGGGGTTGTTGCAAATTTATACCCAGTGCGATGGTCATGATGTGGGTCAATGAAGAAAGAGATAACATCTGAGGCATAGACATCACCGCGCCGCGTCATCCGATTGATAATTTTACTGGGTTCAGCATCGTAACATCGGAACGCAACATACAGATTATATGCATCGTAAGCGATACGGAACTCGGTGTCGTCGGTAGCGAGAGTACCGCGCGCAGGCTCAAGTTGGATAAAGCCGCTTCGTGGTTCCGCCTGCTGCCATATAGAATCATCCAGCACCCCATCAATCTCTGGTGGTTCGGCTTCAATTCGGTGAGCCTCAATGACGTGTTTGCCTATCCCTTCCGGATGCGCAAAAAGAAGCATAGGATATGAAATGAATAGTAGTAGAGTAATTACGGTACGTAGCATACATACAATTATAGTGAAAATGCGACTTCTTGTCAAATCTCACCATCTTCACTGTTACGGCTGCAATCTCGTTTTTTAGGTTCCTAAAAACGCTGTTGTCAAAAATTTGTTACTTTTCCTTGAAATAATCGTTAAATTCTCTTAAAATTCTTTAACTGTGGTCAGGATAACGTGCTTGTTTCTTTTCCAGTGTAGCGGATTCAAAACAGCACGTGAAATCCGAAGTCCACTTAAAGTTGTTCAACGATGAGTCTTCACAGTGTAAAGTGCGTAGCTCGTAATGAAATGGAGAGCGGATTTCAGAAAAGAGCTTAAAGCACAAACTCACGTCATTTAACCGTTAACCGCAAGGAATAATTTAAAAAATGGTTGAACTTACACAGAAAGACATCGAATTTTTCAAAACTGAGGGATACTTGGTGAAACGGGATGTCCTTAACCCAGAATTGATGGAACGGGCACGCACAAGGCTCTGGGACGGCGCACCCGAAGGACGCAAACGTGATGACCCTGACACCTGGATAGGTCCCTTCACCTCCGAAGAAGAAAACATTGACAAAAGCAATAATCGGCGCGGTTTCCGATGGAACTTCCGGGAACCCGGCGGCGAGGATTGGATGGTTCAACTCCTTGCCACAGACCCAAACGTCTGGCGGATGGCGGAGCAGCTGTTAGGCGAGGGGAATCTGGTACAACCGAAAAGTGTACGGGGTATCTATTGTACACTGCCGTACGGTGATGTCCCAAGGAAGTCAATCGGATGCCATGTGGACGCACATCCATTCCATCTCGGCGCGGTCGGATATATTGACGACGTTCCACCAGAAGGCGGTGGATTTACCGTCTGGCCAGGCAGCCATCAGGTCTTCTATTACGATTACTATTCCCAATATAAGAACGAACCGACACCCCAGTATGATGTTGATCGTGAGCGCATCAGCAGAGGGCCAGGCGTCGAATGCTACGGCAACGCAGGCGATATTGTCTTCTGGCATCATCGCATCGGGCATGCCGCTGGACATAACTACTCGCGGCAGATCCGACAGGCAGTTCTATATGATTTCCGAAAAACTGAGTTGGAACAAACCCAGGAAGAACCGCCGAATGATGACATGTGGCGAGATTGGCCCGGTATCAAGGCATTAGAGACCCATCTCTTTTAACACAACCCAAAAAAGAGTGGATGACCGGAAGCGTGGAAGACCCATCCTTCCAATTTTCCAACCTTCCACTCTTTCCCTTATCGTAACCCTAACGCCTGCAACGTACCCGCCATCATGTCGTAAGCGATCTGTGCCTTCTCCATCCGCATGTGCGGAAACGTCTCTACCGAGATATATTTATCATATCCGACTTTCCCTAAACTCGCCGCAAACGTCCGAAAATCCAACGCATCCCCCTCCTCACCCGGAATAAGAAACGTACTATACGGATACATGCCTGTCACGCCTTTTACGTGGCAATGCGTCGTCAACGG
>JAAXHI010000467.1:0-4541 GCA_012270875.1 Candidatus Poribacteria bacterium
ACTAATTACAGGATTTACTATAAAGGCACAAAGGGGCACAACCGTTTTGGACCCGATCCAGTAAAACGTTGATCGAAATACTTAAGCACGAGGTTTCTAAGCCTTGTAAATTTTCTTTATGAGGTGAAGAAACCTTAAACTTTTATATGAAAGGTTTGTATTATGGGCGCAACACACTATTCTTTACCTTTACCACCTAAACCTAACAGGACATCCATCGTATCACCCAAGATTGAACCCCAAAAAATTCGCGCTGTAATTCCAGTTTACAAAGACTGGGAAGGTCTGAAAGTTACACTGGACAGCTTGCAAGCGTTGAATCCGCGTCCAGGTGCTATTACGGTTGCAAATGATAATGCAGATAACCGTATACCAGAATGGTTAAAAACTTATCCTGTGGAAATCATCAATTATAATGGCAATAGAGGCCCCGCTTATGCTCGCAACCGAGGAAGCGAACATTCAAACACGGAATTCGATTGGATCTATTTTACCGACTGCGGCTGCGAGCATGTAAGCAACCTCATCACCTATTTCATGAATGCTCAAAAAAGTAGTAGCGATTCAATAGTTGCAATCTGCGGGACCGTTGCTGGTAAAGGCAGAGGTAAAATCAATCGATACATGACCGAAATGGGGATACTCAACCCTCCCTTTGAAAAGGATTTAGGGCATCAAGGAGAAAAGATTCCACAAGCAATTATCACGGCGAACGCTTTAGTTTACGCACCCGCTTTCCATCAACTGAACGGATTCTCGACAGCTTTCGGAGAAGCAGGTGGCGAAGATTTAGATTTTGGAATTAGGCTCAGAAACCTTGGTAGTTTGCTTTATGCGCCGCGGGCTATCGTATATCATGAATTTGATGAGGACCTCCAAGATTTTAAAAACAGATTCGAGCGATACGGTAGAGCAAATAGACTGCTTGAGCAAATACATAAATTGCCTTCGTTAAGACCTGAACCTTTTATGTCAGTACCCCCAGAATTTAATGACTTAGCAGAACTGCAAATTGAAGCACTTCACAGTGGGTATGATGAAGCACAACTCGCAAATATGGTAAAATTTCCAGCACGCGCCCTTAAAAGAGCAGCTCTTAAAATTTTAAGAGTATAATCGCAAATCGGCACCCATGCTGTACCACCAGTCGGCAGGGTTGAGGGTTATCTTCCTTTTATCAGGACAGGTTTCCACTCGCTTTAAGACAATCTTCTCGAATATCCCTTGATTTTGCAGTAGCATAACGGAGATGAAAATAGAATTGCGAGACTATCCGCTAACGAGTACTATCATTAAACTGAAAACGGGTCGGGTTCAACTCACAATTGTAAAAGAACCAGACTGGTTTCTCGATCAACTCAGCCGTGAGGACAGCGAAGGCAGACTCTATCTCCCTTACTGGACCTACCTCTGGGAAGCCGCTATCGGTCTCGCGCGCCATGTAGAGGACATCGGAACAGACCTAAAGGGTGCGCACATCTTAGAAATCGGATGCGGGTTCGGGCTGACGGGAATTGTCGCATGCCAGATGGGTGCGAAGGTGATTTTCACGGATGTAGAACAGGATGCACTCCGCTTCGCACACCACAATGCAGATCAGAACGGTGTTACAGAGAGTGCCGATTTCGTCCAGATGGATTGGAATACGACCTGCTTCAACAGCAAATTTCGCTATATCTTCGCCGCCGATGTTATCTATGAAGAACACCATTGGGAACCAATTGTGACACTACTTCAGGACTATCTTACCCTCAACGGGACCGCCCTCTTTTCCGAACCGAACCGAAAGAACGCCACCGGGTTTTTCAAACTGCTCAACGACAACGGCTTCACCTACCAGAAGTCTACTTGCTCTGTTAAGTTGGACGGAAGGATGAACCGAGTTTCTATCTACACGATACGTCACATTTCCAGAAAATAAAACCGTATTGCCCAAAAAATAGGAAAAGACGCGTACATTCTGCTAAAAAAATAGGCAAAAATTTACACCTCGCGGACATCTCGCGGGGTTTTCATTTTGCAAAAACCTTACGCGCCTTAGGGAAATCAGTAATTCGGACTTTTGGCAAGGTTTTTGCTTATACTTGTTGTGTAAGGTTAACATTCCCCGTTGTTTCAGCACATTTACGAGGAATTAACTTGGAAAGGGTGGAAGATGGGAGCAGTCACCTCAACGCCAAGAGTTTTAATCATTGATAACAATCCAGAGCGGGCGACCTCATTAGTTCGGATTCTGGAAGCGAATCGATACAATGTCGCTGTGCCGCTACGTTTACAGGAAGGTTTAGCCGATCAAGTCTCACGTGTGAAGCCAGACATTATACTGATCGGTGTCGATTTTCCGGGGCACGCAATACTCGATTGGGTCGCAGCACTTCACGAGGACTATCCGTGTCCGACAGTCATGTTTTCGCGTGATGAACGACCAGAGACGATTCAGGCGGCGACGCGGGCGGGTGTATCGGCGTATGCTGTCGGGAAGCTCACCGGTGCCAGAGTTAAAACAATCATTGAAGCAGCTGTCGCCCGATTTTACGAACTCCGAGCATTGCAGCAGGAACTTGAAAAGACAAAAACAAACCTCGCTGAACGCAAAATCATTGAACGCGCAAAGGAACTTGTTGCCCAGCAACGCGGCTGTAATGAAGCGCAGGCGTATCAAATTTTGCGGAAGATGGCGATGAATCGCAGAAAACGACTCGCGGAAATCTCACAAGATGTGCTGTCAGCAGCAGAAGTACTAACGAATAAATTATAGATAGATACATCCGTTTCCCACTTTGAAGGTGCGTGCGTTCAAGGACGAGCAAGGCGCACCCTAAAATTGCGTACCCTGCCTAAAACGGACCGATATATTTCACCAATAGGCAGGGAATATAAATAGTAAAAACAATCCCAACCAAAGAGGGTCTGGGATAGGACATAGGTGTCCATTCGGTTGAGTTTTCGGTGCTATTTGTAAGTATCGAAACTTGCTACACAATTGTAGACTCACCGATGGATGCCTTTTTTTTTGCGTTATCGGTTTGCCTCGCTATGAGAGTTGTCAGTTATCCGTCAGAGACCATAGACGGGTGGCAACCCAAAAAGCGACTGCCACAGGATATTAACCGAAAACTAATGGCTAACGACCAACAGCCACGCCAAGGAGGTTCAAAGGTGAACGAATTAAAAAAGAAAACTGTTCCTGCAAGCCGAAAGGTGCGTTCAGCACCAACAGCAGCTGCCAAAAAAAGAAAATCGAAAATAAACGCTGCAGAAACCCTCAAGCGACAGAAAAACGGGCTTGAGGTGATCAACGATATTCCGAACTACATTCGGGACGGTTGGGAATCAATTCCACCGAACGAACGCGATCGGCTTAAATGGGTAGGTGTCTTTTACCGGAAACAGACACCGGGTGCGTTTATGATGCGTCTCCGTATGTCCAGCGGTTTTAGTAACGCTGCGCAGTTTCGTACTATCGCCGAAATCAGTGAAGCACACGGACCCGGATTTGTGGATCTCACGACGCGTCAGCAGATACAACTCCGTGGTTTCACAATTGAGAATGTCCAGCACATCTGGAATCGTCTTGAAGAGGTCGGCTTAGGTTCACTTCAAACCGGTTTTGATAACATCCGCGGTGTGATTGGATGTCCTGTCGCTGGATTGACACCTAATGAGCTCTTTGATGCTTCACACGTTGGCAGGGAATTCACGAACCTCATCGTCGGTAATAAGGAATTTACCGATATTCCGCGCAAGTTTAATGTCGGCATCACAGGGTGTCTGGATAACTGTACCCATACCGCCTCACAGGACATTGCGCTTACACCTGCGGTAAAAGAGGTTGATGGCGAAGAGAAGAAGGGTTTTAACGTGGCTGTCGGCGGAAAAATGGGATCCGGTGGTTATACCCTTGCACAACCACTCGATGTGTTTGTCGTCCCCGAGGAAGCCTCGGTTTTGTGTGCGGACATCACGCTGATTTTTCGAGATCACGGACCTCGGACAGCCCGCAATAAATCTCGGCTTGCTTTTCTGATTGCAGATTGGGGTGTCGAAAAATTCCGAGAAGAATTAGAAAAGCGTCGGCATAGAAAACAGCCGCTCCTGACCGCTGGCAAAGATATGCGTGGTAAGAACAAAACCGACCACACCGGTATCTTCTCACAGAAAGAACCCCATCTCAATTACGTCGGACTTGTTGTCCCCGTCGGACGCATCACAACGACGCAGCTTTTTGAGGTCGCCCGACTCGCAGATGAATATGGGAACGGCGACATCCGCTTCACACAAGGGCAGAACCTGATTATCACCAACGTGCCAGACACAAAGATTGGCGACTTAACCGCCGAACCGCTCCTACAAGAACTGCGCTATGATCCCTCCGAAATTATGCGCGGTATGGTGAGTTGCACAGGTATCGACTATTGCCACTTCTCGCTTATTGAAACGAAAGAACGCGCCATGGAGGCGATTCGGCATTTGGAAGCAAAACTCGGCAATACAAAACCGCTTACGGTACACTGGTCTGGTTGCCCAAACGGATGTGGCAA
>JAAXHI010000467.1:4608-6541 GCA_012270875.1 Candidatus Poribacteria bacterium
GTAGATGTGTTCCTCAAGGGTGATGCCAGCGCGAACCCAAAGGTCGCACCCAAAGTATTGGAAAATGTGCCTTGCGACGGTTTGCCGCAAGTACTTGAAGGACTCATCCCTTACCTTTCACGTAGGTAAGGACGGAAACGCAGCTAAATCTTGAAACGCTGCTGACCGAACCGTAAGGAAAATTAAAAAAATGGATATAAAAAATAAAGCGACACAGATAAAACTCTTTAGCTTAAAAACCGTCCAGATGCGCACTTTCCATACCACATGGTTCGCGTTCTTCCTCGCATTTTTCGGTTGGTTTGGGGTTGCGCCACTTATGGCGATTGTGCGCGAAGATCTGATGTTAACAAAAGCAGAAATCGGTAATACAATTATCGCCTCTGTCGCGATTACGGTGTTGGTACGTGTCTTAATCGGACCGCTTTGCGACAAGATCGGTTCCCGGAAAGCGTACACATGGTTGTTGATCTTCGGTTCACTGCCGGTTATGGGTATCGGACTCGCTCAGAATTATGAGACGTTTCTGCTGTTCCGATTAGCAATAGGTGCCATCGGGGCATCGTTCGTCATCACGCAGTATCACACATCGGTGATGTTCGCGCCGAACTGTGTCGGCACAGCGAATGCGACAACAGCGGGGTGGGGGAACCTCGGTGGCGGTGTTACGCAGATGGTGATGCCGCTCATCTTTACGGCTGTTCTCAGCCTCGGCGTGAACGAATTCCTCGGATGGCGGCTTGCAATGGTCGTCCCCGGCGTTGCGCTGTTTATCACTGGATTTGCTTACTACTTCTTGACCCAAGACGCACCGGATGGAAACTATAAAGAACTTCGGGAACGCGGAGAACTTGAACCTTCAGAAGGCAAAGGCATGGAATCTTTGATGCTGGCGATTAAAGACTACCGCGTCTGGGCACTTTTCGTTATTTATGCCGCCTGTTTCGGGGTGGAATTAACCATCAACAACGTCGCCGCGCTCTACTATCACGATCAGTTCCAGTTGGATGTCAGGACAGCCGGGCTTATCGCTGGATTGTTCGGTTTAATGAACATCTTTGCGCGGAGTCTCGGCGGGTTCTTCTCCGATTTCTTTGCGAAAAAGATGGGACTCCGCGGGCGTGTCATGTTCCTCTTCGTTGTGCTGTTAGGTGAAGGGGTCATGTTGATACTATTCTCACAAATGGCGGTGCTTATCCTTGCTGTCGGAGTGATGATTGTCTTCAGTCTCTTCGTGCAGATGTCTGAAGGCGCGACGTTTGGAATCGTTCCATTTATCAACAAGAAGGCGTTGGGAGCTGTTGCCGGTATTGTCGGTGCAGGTGGAAACGCTGGTGCTGTTGCGGCGGGGTTTCTGTTCCGTTCTGAGAGTATCACGATGCAGCAAGGCTTGCTATATCTCGGTGTAATGGTCGCAGTCGCATCGGTTACTACGGTCTTGGTAAGGTTCTCGCCTGCAGTCCAAGCCGCAGAGAGAAAGGCGTTTGATGCAGCACTCGCAGAGAGACAGCGCCTGAAAGCCGAGGGTGCTTTGTCTTAATCCTATCAGGACTTACGTATAACATAGGTATTAAGGGAGGGAAGAATGGAACGGACGGAAAGATAGTGGGACCTCTACCACACCTCCATTCTTCTTAGGGGAAACACCCAAGCAAAACACTTCCGATTTCGTAGGTAAACACACGGATTTTGCGTATAGAGGCGAGGTGACCTCGCCCCTACGACAGATAATGGAGAAACCAGTGGAAAACTCTACAGGAAAAGCGGTATGTCCCTATTGTGGGGTCGGTTGCGTGGTTCGCGCAACCGTCCAAGATAATAAAATTACAAAGATCTCAGCGGACGACGATGTCGCTCCGAATTACGGTATGCTCTGTTCAAAAGGCGCACATCTCAAACAAGTATTTCAAAACCATGATGGTAGGCTCGCGTA
>JAAXHI010000275.1:0-818 GCA_012270875.1 Candidatus Poribacteria bacterium
AGGGAAACGGTAAGAACCATCCTTATTCAGAAGATGTCCGATATACTGGGCATCGCCTACGACACTGTTGATAGGATGAGCAAGGGGTCCAATTCTTTCCCGGACCCCCTTGACAGGGCCATGTCCGAGTCAAACAGAGTTCTTGAACTGCGGGAAAGAGACAGGGAGAGAAAGCTGCTTCGGAAAATACGCGACGCGCTCGCGAGGCTTGAGAACGGTTCTTACGGAATATGTGAGGTGTGTGAGGAGGAAATCTCAGAGCAGAGATTGATCGCAAGACCTGAAACTACTCTTTGCATAGAGTGCAAAGAAGAGCAGGAAGACATTGAAAAGAAGTTCGGCTAGTTCTTAGTTGTCAAGAATCATAGTTCCGCTGAGCAAGTCAAGCATAGATTCCTTGGTTATTTTCCACTCTCCCCAGACCTTCGATAAATTAATAATTTCTTTTGCCTTATACGTCATTGAATAGCCATCTACCTTTACGTCAATGGAAGAGAGCATCATTACCCTTGCATCTGTTCCGCTGATGTATATGTATCTTTCGGATTCACCGAACGATACTTTGTCAATGATGGATACGTGGTTCCCGAATCTGCTTACCAGTTTTTGCTTGTCCATTACATTTTTCCCGGAAGGTATCCTGTAGTCTTCGTGTATGCACTCAGAATATCTTCCGGGGTCTTTTAGCTCGAAGGCGCTGACCCTTTTGTCCAGAAGCAGATTTATCTTCTCTTCATCGGAAGACCCGCAGGAGGCGAGAAAGATAACCGCGACCATATATGCAAGCAGTCTGTATGTCGTCACCATTTCCGTTTCTT
>JAAXHI010000275.1:865-2620 GCA_012270875.1 Candidatus Poribacteria bacterium
CTCTGCGCCGCGGCCTTGTAGTTCTTTTTCTTCTGGTAGAATTTCCCTATGTAGAGTTCTCTTTCCGCGAGTATTTTTCTGGATTCCTCGATCTTCTCCAGAGTTTGCTCAGCATACGGGGAGTCGGGGTAGGTTTTCTTGAGCAAGGTAAACCATCTTATCGCCTTAAGCGGTTTTGAGTGATTTCTGTCCTTTCCCGCTTTCATTTTATAGTAGGAGAATCCGAGGCGATACATTGCGTAGTCAAGCTCTTCGTGGCCCGGATGATTGGTTATGAAATTTTCGTATTCCTCGGCGGCTTGAGAGTATTCCTTTTTTTTGAAATAGACGTCACCACTTCTCAGTTCGGCGAGAGCGGCATACTTGGTATAGGGATAACGGATCTGTATTTCCTTGAGCATGTCGAATATCTTGTCGTAATTTGTTCCGCCGAATATCCAGGGAAAGCCGCCTTCCTTGTTAAGTTCTTCAAGCACTTCGTCGTTCAGCTGCTCTGCTGTTCCTTCGTAAATCGCCTGCTTTCCTCCACAGGAAATCGCAAGAAGCAAGGCAACGGCGACCAGCAGTCTTGTCGGGTTTTTCATGGCTCGATATTGGTGTGAAACTATTTTTCTATTGAGGATAGAAAAGTTCTCTCGGTTTTCAAGTAAAAGTTCTCCGCAGGTCAGGTAATTCTTTGTCCCGGTTCCAAGGCAATCATCGTCAGTGAATCCATATCCTTAGTGAGCGTTCTCAGTTCATCCGGGGTTCCCACCAGAAGCGGAAAAGTTCCGTAGTGCATTGGAACAACCCATCTCACGTTAAGCAACCTGCATGCGTACGATGCTTCAAGCGGAGACATCGTGAAGAGATCTCCGATGGGAAGCATCGCCAGCTCCGGTTTGTATATTTCCGATATGAGTTTCATGTCACCGAAAATGTTTGTATCTCCGGCGTGATATATTGTGTAGTCGTTTTCAAACTTTATCACGTAGCCTACCGGCTCCCCGCCGTAGACAACCGTTCCATCTTCCTCCTTCATACTGCTGCTGTGCTGAGCGTGGGTCACTGTGAACCTTATTCCGTCTATGACCACGTTACCCCCTTTGTTGCACGGCATGCAGTTCCCCACCCCCTTTGAACCGAGCCAGTCGCAGATCTCCCAGTTCGCCACCACCTTTGGATTGTATTTTCTGCAAAGAGGAATCACGTCGCTTATGTGGTCAAAATGTCCGTGCGTGACTGCTATGACGTCAACATGGCCCGCTTCACGAAGCTGCTCCGGACACGAGGGATTTCCTTCAAGCCACGGGTCGATCATCACCGTTTTGCCGCCGGGAGATTTTACCGTGAAAGTGGAATGTCCAAAGTAGGTTATTTCTATTCCGTTATTCAGTATTTCCATTACGTGCTCCCTTCATTGAAGTTTTTTCGGGTTCATATATCCGGTTATTAAACCCGAAAAGAACCTTTTGTGCAAAGTCCCGGATTGTTTGAAAATATCGGCTGTGAGTGTAAATTAGACACTCAATTCAAGTTTCTTCAAGTTCTTGTGGAGCATGTGTTTTAAATGCTGGACCCTAAATTGATTGAGCGGAATATTGATCTTGTGGGTAAAAAACTCGCTACCCGCGGGTTTGAGACCGATCTCTCGGAGTTTGCCGTACTGAATTCCCGGAGAAAAGACATAATAAAAAGGGTTGAGACTCTTGAGCACCAGAGAAATAAGGGCTCAAGGAAGGCGGGAGCCCTTAAGAGGTCTGGAGACGAAAAGGA
>JAAXHI010000154.1:0-459 GCA_012270875.1 Candidatus Poribacteria bacterium
CCACTCGCTGAGGGTTTGGAACTCTATTCCTTTGGTGGTCATTCCTCGCGCCAAAACAACAGTGCGGGTTTCTATCGTAGAGCGAATCAAGCGTCACGAACGGTGACCGAAATTTATCCAGATGGATTCCTGCCAGAAATCAACACCGACATTGGGGATACCTCCCTCGCTTTAGGTCTGGCATGGACACATGAAGCAACTGACCTGAATGTCGATGTGAGTGTCAATCACGGATTGAACACATTTGACTTTTTGATTTCCAATTCACTGAATGCTTCTTATGGACCCAGCAGCCCAACGTCGGCAGATGCGGGTGGTTTTGAACTTTCGCAAACGGCGTTCAACTTAGATGTCACGTATCCATTGGACTATCAATCGTCGCTTATCAACCTTGCGGGTGGTATTGAATTCCGTAGGGAAGGTTACGGCATCCATGCGGGTGAACCGCTTTCATGGATT
>JAAXHI010000154.1:578-23254 GCA_012270875.1 Candidatus Poribacteria bacterium
GGTGCAGCGGTGCGTGGTGAGCAGTATAGCGACTTCGGTGCCACTGTCACAGGAAAAGCGACGGCGCGCTACGACCTGACGAAACAGGTTGCGGTACGTGCTGCGGGGAGTACAGGCTTCCGCGCGCCTTCACTGCAGCAGCTTTATTTCAACAATATCAGTACACAATTCAAAGTAGATGCCGACGATCTTGATAAGGACGGCAATACAGAAGAACTGATAGCCCTTGAAGTCGGCACCTTCCGCAATGACAGCGATGCCGCACGTGTCCTCGGTATTCCTGAACTGAAAGAGGAAACCGCATTCAATGTTTCCGGTGGTTTTGTGTTGAAACCGCTCGATAAAATGTGGCTTAGCGTTGACGGATTTCTGATTCAAATCGATGATCGGATTGTACTGAGTGGTAGTTTCAGTGCTGATGACATAACTGAATTAGCCGCCGCAGGTGCGAGTAGCGCGCAAGTGTTCACGAACGTTGCGCAGACGCGCACACAAGGCGTTGATGTTGCTGCAGGTTACCTCTATGCTTTCGACAATGAATCTTTGCTTAATTTGAGAGCTGCATTAACGTGGGCGGACACTGAAGTTATTGGTGATGTGGATGCGCCGGAAATCCTTCTCGGACGTGAGGATACGCTTTTCCCGTCACAGGAACGCTCTATGATTGAGGAGTGGCAGCCGAACACTCGCGTTAACATCAGCGCGGATTACATGATCGGTGATCTCACTATCGGTGGTGCTTTGCGCTACTTCGGCAGCTACACCGTTCAAGAGGGAAGCGGTGACGATCCGGCACGGCAAACTTACGGCGGAAAATGGCTCACCGACATCCAGAGCAACTATCAGTTGAACGAAGGACTGTCGCTGACGATTGGTGCGAATAACCTGTTCGATCAAGTGCCTGATCTGAATGAGATTGGTCAGTCGCGGGGTGGCACTTTAACGGACAGCAAGGGTCGTGTCATTGTTGACTCTCCCGGTGTGTTCACGTATTCGAGGAGGTCGGCACCTTTCGGCTTCAACGGTGGACTTTACTACGCGAAGTTATCCTATCGTTTTTAGGTTGGGTACTTAGACTCGATGAGAAAAATTGGAACTATAGGCGCGGTTTGAAACCGCGCCTTTTTTGCGTAATTTCTATTGCATCTATTTGCACGATATGCTAAATTGAGTCGGAACTTTGAATCTAAGGAGAACTATTGAATGTATCGAAATCTCTTAATCTTTTGTGTGGTAGTGCTTGTTATAGGTGCGGTTATTGCGCTGAACATTCGCGCTGTTGAGAGTCAAAGTGATATGGTTCAGCGTGGCAAATATCTCGTAGAAGCAGTCGCTGCGTGCGGGTATTGTCACACACCGCGTGCGGGTGCTGACTATAACATGAATATGTACCTCGCTGGACACCCTGCAGGACAACCTTCCCCAAGTTATAATTTCCGTATGATCCGAGAGGGCATTTTTATGGTAACTGCGCCACAGCTAAGTGCTTTCTCAGGTGCGTTTGGAACCAGTTTCGCCTCAAATTTGACCCCCGATAAAGAGACTGGGTTAGGCGAATGGACAGAAGAGATGTTCATCGGGGTGATGCGTACAGGACGGCACCAAGGTGTGGAAAGCAATCGGAAGATTTTGCCGCCTATGCCAGTAAAACACTATGCACAAATGAACGATGAAGACTTGAAAGCAATTTGGGCATACCTTCGGACGATTAAGCCTGTTAAAAACGAGGTTAACCCTGCCTTGGATCACCAAGGCAACCCCCAGTAATATCACGTTACAAAATTTGGAGAAAAATTTTATGGCATCAGCAAAAAATCCTGTCCGCATCTGTGTCGTCGGTATGGGTATCGGTAAACCCAACGGCACGGCACTCGCCGAAAATCCGAGAGGCAATGTCGTCGCACTCTGCGATCTACTCGAAGATCGGATGAAAGCCTTCGCCAAAGATTTACCGGGGAAGGTTAAATTCTATACAGATTACAAAGAGATGTGCAAAGCCGATGATATCGACGCGGTCTTCGTCGGCACGCCGAATCAGTGGCATGTTCCAATTGCGTTAGAAGCGGTGCGGAACGGTAAGCATGTTATGGTAACGAAACCGCTTGCGGATTCTGAGGCAGCGGCGCAAAAATTGGTTACAGCAGCGGAAGCAGCGGGTGTCGTCAATATGATGTCGCTCTCGACGCGTTTTGGGAAGGAGTGCCAATATCTCGGTAACCTTGCCCGCGATGACTACTTTGGAGAACTCTACTATGCCCGGGCACGGAGCGTTCGCAGGAGCGGTATCCCGGCATGGAATCTCGGTTTTATCCAGAAAGGTGGAGGCGCGTTTCGGGATATGGGTGTCCATGTGCTGGACTCAGCGTGGTGGATCCTTGGACTGCCGAAGCCGATCGCCGTACTCGGTGCTGCTGGCGCGAAGTTCGGTCCCCGAGGACTCGGCTACTGGAGAGGGACGAAAGCTCCTAAAGAGATCTACGAGAAATATGACTCCGACGATTATGCCGGTGGGTTTATTACCTTTGAAGGTGGCATCGGCTTGCAGGTGGAAAGTTTCTGGGCATCGCACCAACCTGACGAATTTCAGATCGAGTTGTTCGGTACAGAGGCAGGGGCGACGATGAGTCCTTTGCGACTCTACCGAACTGACAAAAAAGGTGAATTTGAGAACATAGACGCGAAGCCGCCAAAGAGCAAGCATGGAAAGTCGTGGGATGCTATTGCAGACCACTTCATCGAATGCATCTTAGATGGCGTAACCTGCAAGGCACCGCTTCGCCACGGGTTGATTGTCCAGCAGATGATGGAAGGGCTGCTCACAAGTGGTGAGACAGGGCGCGAAGTTCACATTGAATCATCCACAGAGGCTTAAGAAAATGACCTTTGATACAACAACGCTGCACAATGATTTCGTGCAAACCGGTTTTGCTATTGCACCGAACCTATTTAAGCGCGCCGAAGTCCAACGGCTTAAGTCCGAGTGTATTGACATTCTGGAGGCGGTAAAAGCAGAAACAGGTGCAGTCGCTGGAAACGGCGTATATGTCGGTTTAGCTGCACGGAGTCCCGTCTTCCAAAAAGCGGTCGGTGATGCGCGGGTCCTTGATATTTTGGAGGGCATCCTCGCGCCGGATATCGAGTTTCTGAGCGATAAGGTGGTTTTTAAGAGCGAGTCGACGACGTTCGCGAGTCCTTGGCACCAAGATTGGCACTATTGGCACGGTGCGCACAAGGTCTCGATCTGGGTGGCACTTGACGATGCAACCGTTGAGAATGGGTGTCTCAAATTATTTCCGGGTTCCCACAAATCTGCGATTGTCCACGATGGCGATGCCAGTGATGGTCACGGGTTTGGGAATCGGCTCCGTCCGGGTGCGGTTGATGAAAATCTTGCTATCACTGCGGAGATCGAAGCGGGTGGTGCCGTCTTTTTCCACGATTTGACGCTCCATTCGAGCCATCCGAACCGTTCTGGCGAAGAGCGTTGGGTCTGGATTCCGACGTATCGCGACGCAAAAGCAGAGGATGCGGATTATCCGTGGGCTGTTGCTGCGAAAGTCTTGCGTGGCGAAAAATTGCCTGAATCAGGATTTACAAGATAAAAGGATCGGCAGGATTAGAGACAATAAATTTCAATGGGCAATCTGTAGCATGATGCACGTCGCATCTGGGCGAGTACGCCGCAAAACTTTTAGTTTGCAACACCGTGGACCCGCAGAACAGTTACGTCTGTGATATGGACTTTCAGAAATGGTATAACATCAAAAACGTTAGCCCGTAATGAAATGGAGGGCGGCTTTACGGGAGAGAACGTCAAAGTTTCTAACTCGCCTGACCGAACCGCAAGGAAATTTAAAAGATATGTTTAAGAATCTGAGCACCGGTGCGATTGGTATCCGGGCAAATATGAGAGAAGGCTTAGAACTCGCAAAGAACGCCGGTTTTGAAGGTCTCGACCTAAACATCGACGAAGCGAATCAAATTGCACAAGAACATTCCGTGCAATACGTCAAAGACCTCTGGTCGGAAGCAGGGATTGCGATGGGTGGATGGGGTTTCGGTGTTAACTGGCGCGGTCCCGATGCTGACTATGATGCCGGTTTAGCGCAGTTGCCGGAACGTGCGGCACTCGCTGCCGAACTCGGTTGCTACCGGACAACTACCGTTGTCGGTCCCGCCTCAAATGATATGACGTATCAGGAGAATTGGGACTTTTCTGTTAAACGGTTGCGTGGTGTTGCCGAGATTCTCAAAGACCATGGACATTCAATCGGACTGGAGTTCATCGGACCCGCGACGAGCCGTAAAGGTTCCAAATACCTCTTCGCCTATTCGATGGATGCGATGTTAGGACTCGCTGCTGCTGTTGGGACGGGGAATGTCGGGCTGCTCTTTGATACATGGCACTGGTACACCTGTCGCTCCACGACCGATGATGTTCGCAAACTCTCCGTATCGGATGTCGTTTATGTCCATATCAACGATGCTCCGGCTGGCATTGACCCTGACGATCAGATTGATAATATCAGATGTCTCCCTGCCGAGACGGGTGTGATTCCGCTCACTGAACTGATGCAGATTCTGACAGAAATCGGTTATGAAGGACCTGTGACACCTGAGCCGTTCAGCAAGGCGATAAACGAGATGGAACCCGCTGATGCAGCAAAAGCCACCGCTGAATCGCTTGATCAGGTATGGGAGAACGCGGGGCTGTAAGTATTTTGTTTACCATAGGCGCGCTGCATGAAGATTAAGCATTTAATTCAGTAATGTGGGGTGTCCATTGTCTAAGTCGGGATTCACAGGGTTCAAGGATTTACGGGGTCATGGATGCCCCTTGTTTGAAAATTATCCTTCTATGCTTACGGAGAAAACTCATGGAACAAATAAAGACTGTTGACATTCATGACAAGGTTTTTGAGGAGACCTATACTGCCCACATCCAAAGAAACGGTGCGAACTGGCTTGGACAGATACCAGACGTTCCAAAAGTCAAATGTGAGGCACCTACAGAAGCCGTACTCCTGAAAGACCTTGAAAAAAAACTTCATGAGGCACTCGTCGCCGAAGAAGAAGCGTGGGAGAAGCAATTTGAGGAAGACGTGAAAGCCGGACGGCTGGATCACCTTGCCGAGAAAGCCATTAAGAATTATCGGGAAGGCAAATACCGAAGTATAGACGAACTACAGAAGTTATTGTAGTATGGAACATATTCTTGATGACGATTTTTGGGATGCCTACGCCGAACTTCCGCCGAATGTCCAAAGACGCGTCCCTCAGAAATTTCAACTCCTTCGGCAAAATGCCAGACACCCTTCTCTCCGTTTTAAAAAGGTTGGAGACCTTTGGGCAATCCGTGTGAGTAGAGGTTATAGGGCTTTAGCCCGTCAAGAGGAAGGGGATTTCATCTGGTTTTGGGTTGGAACGCATAGCGAATACGAGAGACGGATTTCATAAGCGGACTGTTGTTTTTCGTGGTGCCTGTTCCATTTGCCTACTACACTATTGTTCGGAAGTAAGTACAGGAGAATAACGTAAAGTGCAACTCATCAATAAAGAGAGCATCCTCGCGATGACGCATCTGTGGGATGGCGAGCGGTTTCCTGACGGACGACCCCGCGTCCCCGACGATATTATTCAACGGATGAAAGCGATCAGTATTGAGCAGGCGTGGGGTGTCCTGCACGGCAATAACTATAAATTCCAATTCGCTGGCGATTGGATGAACCTCCACCCCGATCGAATTCTGGTCGGCAGAGCGGTGACCTGCGCTTTTGTGCCGATCCGCCCCGATTTCAACGATGCTGTCTCTGCACAAGGCGAAAAAGAGGATCGCGTCGGTGGTCAAAACTCGTGGGTGATTGATACGCTCGTCCGCGACGATGTTATCGTTGTGGATCTGTTTGGCAAGGTGAAAGACGGCACTTTCGCTGGCGATAACCTCGGCAATTCCATCTATGCGAAAACTGGAACGGGTATGGTCATTGACGGTGGTATCCGGGATCTGGACGGCATCTACGAGTTGCCTGATTTCGCTACGTTTGTGCGCGGTGTGGATCCGACAGGTATTGCGAACGTTACATTGACAGGCATTAACATCCCGATTCGTATTGCGGAGGCGACGGTTTTACCGGGAGACATCGTTTTAGGCAGGCGTGGCGGTGTTATCTTTATTCCGCCGCATTTCGCGCAGCAGGTGGTTGAGCAAGGCGAGGAGGTGGCACTTCGCGATCGGTTCGGGCATCAACGGTTGCGGGAGGGTAAATATACGCCGGGTGAAATAGACCGGAAATGGTCGGAGGAGATTGAGGCAGATTTCGCAAAATGGCGTGAGAATCAGGAGTGAACGTAGTACAAGCCGCGATTCAAATTGCTAACAACGCATATCTCTGCTACAATTAATTAAAGGAAAAACACGCAGGTCCGGAGAGAAGGATGAAACCTCTTAACGATTTCGCACGCAAACAACGCAAATATATGCCGACCTTCGCAAAAGCGACTGGAAAACCCACCGTTTACATACCAGGCTACCCGTATGAGGACGAGGAACCTATACCTGCAACCGGATTCCACGGAGAACAGAACAGCATCTTGTACGAGCAAATCGCCAGTTATTTCGCAGCACAACCACACATCTATGTTGGTATTGACAACTTCATCTATTACCGTGAAGGTGATGCCACGAAAAGCGTCGCCCCCGATATTTATGTCGTTTTAGGCGCAGCGAAATTCCCGCTCCGCAGGAGTTTCTACACCTGGGCAGAAGGTGCGACACCAACGGTTGTTTTTGAGTTCCTATCGGATTCAACAGCCGATGAAGATCGAGACGAAAAGGTTCATATCTACCTGCGGGATATGGGGGTACAAGAGTACTTCATCCATCAACCTGAGATGGAGAAACCTGCTGAATTTCGCGGGTGGCGGCGGGGTACCTCAGGCACCATTGTTGAGATAACCCCGGATGCACGCGGTGCTTTATTCAGCGAATCCTTAAACCTGTCATTCCGGTGGACGGATCAACACCATAACCATGTTCGGTTGTTACGTCCGTATTTGCCCGATGGCACCCCAATCACGACAGCTATAGAGGAGCGTGAACTTCACGCTGCGGCAAAAAAGCGTATGGAAGCAGCCGAACTCCGTCTCGAATCAGAACAGGATCTTCGCGCAGAAGCGGAAGCCCGGGCTGCAGAAGAGACGGATCGGCGGCAGGCATTAGAACGTGAATTAGAAGAGCTCCGCCGACAACTCGAAAACCGATAATAGAAAACATACTGCTGTTGTAAGCAGTGTAGCATAACCTGTTAGGTTGTGCATCGTCTTTCACAAGATTGGAAAATTCCCAAATCCCGCCCAGTCGGTTTTTGGCAACCTATCGTCCAAATATGTATACGGCTTTTGAGAATTTAGACTTGAATCAAAGAAAACAAAAACACCCACGAACACCTACCTGCATTACGTTTCAAGGCGTAGGCACCTCAAAAACAGGAATGCGACCGGCGCGTGTTTCGGATTATAGTAAAATCCGAAAATAAGTTTACACTCGTCGCTCGTAGTAGGGGTTGGGTTACCCAACCCCTACGGTTCCACCATGTGTGCAAATAATTACGGGCTCTACTATAAAGCCCCGCCTTTTTCTTTCTTCCATTTCAACCTTTTTATTCTTTTTTTTGAAAAATTATAAAAAATATAATATATTATCGCTATATCCAAAAAACAAAATTTTAACTTGACAAATATTTTTTTGGTGCATATAATCATAAGGTAATTGGTCATTAAGTTAAGGAAGCAACGATTTACCCGTGCTTTTCAAAATTATAAACTTTTTTCAAACTCACGTTTTTTATGATAATTTAACCCAAGTTGTCATTTTTGTAGCATAACCTGTTAGGTTGTGTCTATAGGTGTGCGAACGAACAGTGGACGCTACGAAACCTCTGGGGATAATGAACCATCTCCAAATAATCAAAACTTAGAGATAAATTGGCAACATTGGAACAATAAATCAATACCGTTATGTGTTGGTACAAGAGAATGCCCGAAAGAAAAATAAGATGGAAAACGAGTTTTTTGCTGCTCTCCATCTATCTATGCCTTTTTATTTTTTTTACAGGTTGTGATACTGATAAACAGGGTATCCCAGACCCTCCAGAACCGCTACCACCCTTACCTTCCATATCAGATAGACTTGTTGCGCGCATCTATTTTGACGCGACACTCTCGATGCAAGGTTTTGTTGCTCCGGGTTCAACGCATTACACCCGAATTTGTCCTGATTTAGAAAGTGTGATTGTAAGCGGTTGGAAAGATGAAACGGTGAATTTTTTCCGATTCGGCGAGAAGGTTGAGTCGATTGATAGGAGCACCTACTTGCAAGCCGGATACGAAAGTTTTTATGAACAAGAACATATCTTTAGAGAAACGTACATTGAGGAAGTTATTCAGCACGAGGAACAGTTAGTCAACGCTCAGATGGAAGCGAACAGTACACCTGAAGATACAACAGGGACAGATGTAAATGACACGCCTGAAGCGACAATAGAGGGTGTTACACCTACAGAAACAGTCAATGAGCGTAAGCAAGAAGGCCAATTGGTCGTTATTGTGACCGACCTTTTTCAAGATGACAGTGATATAACTCTGTTGATTGACCACCTGAAAGAGAAATATATTAAAAAAGGAAGTGAGGTCGGGTTATTCGGATTACGGAGTCAATTTGATGGCACGGTTTATGACATTGGTATCGGTGCAGGATCATCAATGCCTTATCGGAGCAATCCAGGCGATCCTGAAACGTTTCGTCCGTTCTATTTGCTTGTTTTGGGGAAGTACGCCGATATTGCGCACTATTTTGATCGCTTAATAGCAAATGGATTTTCGGATGCAGAAACGATAATCTTTTCTCAGTATTTGGTTAGTCCTTTACTGTCATTCGAGAATGCAAAAATTGATCCATATAATTTAAATAAGAAAGTCGTCAACCGCGACCATAGTCGAAACCCGATCTTGGAACAATATGAAATTGTGAAAGGTTCTGATCCTGCCAAAATCTCTGCCAAAATGGAATACGTTCCGTTGCCGCATGCAATACCCTTCGATTCTAACACGTTTGAGAACCCTATTATTGCGGAACATAAAGCAGAACATAAACCTGATAGAAACGGAGAAAATGAACGAAGTCCAGATGCTATGGATTGCTTAGAAGTGACACCGACGTTTTCAGAAAATGAACTTACTGTTGAGTTCGCTTTGACGGCATCCCTACCACGTAAAGCTGTATATCTCTATGAAGTCATACTGCTTCCAGCAATTGACACATATAAGGTTCCCGATTGGTGTTCAGACTGGAATATGGGAGCAGAACGTAACGGTGCAAAGACTCTCAATTTAGTTAATTTCGTCCGTGGCCTTACGGAAACAACTGTCCGTGATCATCTGCCCAAAATCGCTCAATTTTACTTTTACATCAAGAAAAGGTAAGGAAGTCGTTTAAAAATGTGGGAACACGTCTATTGTATACTTGGTATTTTATTTTTTACTGCCCTTTTTGTTTTTCTGGCTATTGTTGTAGAACCTCTTATTTTAGAGGACTTTCCACCTCAACTGCGCACGAATCTTACGATGACACAGTGGTTGGAGAGTTTTGAATTGTGGGCACTTGTTTGCGTTGGTGCTGCTGTAGCGGCGAGTTTTTTGTGGTATGGATTTGGCCAGAACGTTTTTAATGCCAATAGTGGGAAATCCTATGGGAAACGTGGTCTATGGGGATTTCTATTTATTTTACCTGTGTGTGCTGTTATTTTTAGTATCTTTCTTGTTGAAGAAGCTGAAAGCAGTTTGTGGTTGGCATATCTGTGTTTTGTGGTAAACGGATTGCTTCCTTATTATGTCTCAACGGTTCTATTCTCGCCTGTGTCTGTTAAATATACGCCAATAGGAGCAGAAGGAATCCGTTCTCAATGCCCTTGGTAAGGACTCTTTGCTTGGAGGTAAATTAATGGCATATTATGCAATCGGTATAGGTGGGACAGGTTCCAAATGCCTTGAAACTTTAATACACCTTGCTGCAGCGGGTATGATGCCTGATAAACAAGACCTTTACGTGCTTTTTGTCGATCCTGATGCCGCAAATGGTAGCCTCGGACGCGCTGTGAAGACTTTAGAGTGCTATAAGACGTTCTCTAATAACGCGCAGCTTGCACAACCATATTTATTACAGACCCAAATAGATTCAACCGCCAATCCCATTTTTTCCCCGTTTAATGATGATAATGACGACAAGCCTCGTTTAGAGAAATTTTTCGACTATGCAGGTCTTAGGTTGGCAGATGATGGGGCAGCGGATATCTTTGAAGTGCTCTATAGCGAAAAAGAAAGAACCACCCAACTACACGAAGGTTTTCGCGGTCATCCCTCTATTGGGGCAGCAGTCATGGCACAAACAGTATTGGGAGGCGGTGAACCGTGGAAAACATTTAATTCAAAAGTCGCAAAAGATCCGAACCCGAAAATTTTCTTGGCAGGCTCAATTTTTGGAGGCACCGGTGCATCGGGCTTCCCGACCATAGCACAGCTGATTAAGAATGCATTGAAAGAAAAGCCCGTAAATCCACAGATAGGTGGCGCGTTGGTTCTCCCTTATTTTACCTTCAATGATGAAGGCGGGGATGCTCAACTCAAAGCAAAGGCTGAACATTTCCTAATGAATACCCAAGCAGCCCTCGAGTATTACCACCGTTGGAATAAGGATCTCGTCTACAATTCGATTTACCTCATAGGTGACGATTCTCAAGTTCAGGTTGGAAATTTCTCTCTCGGTGGACAGACACAACAAAATGAACAACATTTTATTGAACTCTATGCTGCCTTAGCTGCAATTCACTTTTTTGACAAAGATAGCGAAGCAGATGAAACCGATGGAGCTGCTCAGTATTTCAGATTAAATCGACTCAACAATCCACTTAAGTGGGCGGACTTGCCGGATGGGGACGGTGGTGTGAAGATACAATTAAAACTTCGCCAATTATATCACTTCTCTGTTGCCTACTTGGACATCTATAAACCGGCAATTGACGATATTAGTAAAGGACAGCTTAGCGGAGATCAGGCACCCTGGTGCATCGATTTTTTTAAACGGAACAAACCTAATAGGATTCCACTTAACGATCCACGAACAGAGGCATCACTCAAGAGTGTCAAAACCTATTGTGAAAATTTCTTGGTATGGCTTGCCAATATTCAAAATTCTAAAAAAGATGCCGGAAAAGCATTTAAACCCATTATCGTTTCTGATACCAATGGATTTGATTTGACGAAATGCATTAATCTAATTTCATCAGATTCCACAATGGAACCTTTAAATTCCACAGCATTGAACAGACTTTGGGGAAATATGTGCCGGACTAAGGGAAAAGGTGAAGGCACTGATATTGGAAAGTTTCTGAGTGCTTTATACCAAAACTGTGAAAAGATTTAATAGACTTCCGAGCTTATCCTATGAGTAATAACGTGTACATGCAAAAACAAATTGGAGATTGTTAAATGAAAAATTTTCCGCTCCTTCCGTCTTTAAAAGATGACGGTGCCGGATTAGCAGTCCTTCCTAGAACAGGAACTTGGGAGGAGGTCCCTGATGTTGCTCTTAATAACATTGCTGAGAACCTCAACGTTATAAAGGTTGATGGAAAATATATCGACATTGATAGTATTCCGAGTATGTGGGCACGGCCGCTGCTGTTTGAAATAGCACTTTACGATACCAATCATCCGATGCATGAATGCGTTGTCGGTGAATGGCGTGGACTTTTGGCGATGTTAGCACTTAAGGAGCAACGGAAATTTCCATTGAAGACCAAGTTAATAACGATTCCTAATGGAGACGATGGAGGGACTCCAGAGTTACTCCAAGCATTACACAGGTTACTGCCGCAGCGTACATTAGATGATGCCGGAACGACGTGGGACAAACTTTACCTCATTCTGTTCAAGAACCATCCAATCGGTATAACCTCACCAACAACACTTGTATGTACGTCTATTGACTATATTAATTATATTTCAGTGAATGATGTTCACTGGTATGATCCGCCATTCCTCTGCGATCCGATTCCCCATCTGACAGCAGCCGAAAAAACCTCCGTAGCCGGTTGGCTTAATGACTTTCATAAAAAGACAATTATCCCACTCCCTGCTTCTCCTATAAAGGCAAATCTGGCTCCACGAATTCTTGATTTTATAACGGACTTAGGAGAAGCACCTGACGAAAAGCCAAAATTGGCTGGTACGACTCTGGAGATGAATGTGGGAATCTTCACCGGTATGAACTTCCCGATAGCTCCCAAGGAATACTTCACCGAAAAACTTTTTGTAATTCCGCAGGCAGATGCGTTTCTTAAGCAGAATGATCAGAATGTTCTTTTGCCTGGAGGTAGTGATACACTTAAAGATGTAGATGGAAAGTCTGTCACACCAATTCTTCCCATCGCAAGGGAATTGTTAAATGATTTCAGTGTAGATGAATTAAGCCAACGGGTCAGATTTGAAACAACACCTGCTGGAATTAAGGTAAGTCTACGGCTTCCTTCCCCCGATGGGGGGCCGGACCTTTCTATTAATAGAGTCTACGTTAATCAGAAGGATGGTGATGCCCCCATATTTGATAAGCACGAAATTGTGGAAATTCCAAATTTACCGGTGTTGGAAATCTGGCCGAATTTTAGAACGCCAGACTGGAAGGTTTACTATACTTATTTTAACAAGGCACAACAAGACACTTTTTATGCTTCTCCTTTTCCGGCAGATGGCACACCTGAAGATATAAAAATTACAAAGACATCTGCTTTTCCTGAAATGATGATTTGTAAATATAAGAACGAGGACGCGGGGTTTTTGTTTATCAAAACCCCACCAGAAACAGTCCCCGATGCTGCAAAAACTTGGAACGTCGGTATTGATTTCGGCACAAGTAGCACCACCGTCTATAAAGCAGAATCACCAGATGGTGGTCCTCCTGAATCTGTCCCGTTAAAGGATCGTCTGCTACAAATTACTGATTCTGGGGCTTTGCGATCTCTGGTACAAGATGACTTTCTTTCCAATCAAGATGAAGAAACGCCGCTTTTTAGTCTATTTCAAGAAAATTCTATCGCAATACCACCGGATGATCGTATGAAACCTTTGGAGGATGGACGTATCTATTTTGTTAAGGAAGCTAAATTGCCTAAAAATGTCATTAGCAACCTCAAATGGTCAGATGATCCGGTAGATCGCAAGAGGACTCAGGCGTACTTGGAACAAATTTGCCTTCAGTGTGCCGCAGAAACAGCTGCCAACGGCGTTAGCAAAATAAATTGGCGTTTTTCTTATCCAATCGCTTTCTCCCCAGAAAGTAAGGATAATTTTGAAGGTATTTGCGAATCTATTATTGATGACATCATAATTGAAGAAACAGGGTGTCAACAAACAGACGATGTGAGTCTCGATTCGGAAAGTGTCGTCACCGGGAAATTCTTTGCCGGTAAGTTTGGGGGGTTTGCTGATGGATCGGTCTGCATAGACATCGGTGGAGAGACTTCGGATATCTCAATCTGGCAAGACAATACGTTATGTTGGCAAACATCAATCAGGTTTGCGGGTAGACATATCTTTTTAGACCTGCTTAAACACAAACCCAATTTCTTAAAAGATGTTGGGGTTACCGAGGAAGGGCTCCCAGAACTACCCAACCCTAATGATTTTTATAGTCAGGCAGATGCATTGATTGACGCATCGATCAACACCTCTCCAAAAGATTTGAAAGCAAAATTCAGAATCTACGGAGGAAAAATTAATGCCACTTCGTTCGTACCGCTTATCGGTCTTGGAATTTCGGGGCTTTTCTATTATGTTGGGTTAATTCTTCAGTTCCTCAGTGGGGAAAACAAGTTTAGAAAGACGATGCCGAATATATATATCGGTGGTAACGGTTCGCGAATTCTAAACTGGTTAGCAAACGGCGAGTTTAAACCAAACAGCCACAGTTATGGGCATCTCAAAGATATTCTCCTTAGTGCTTCAGGTTTCGACCCAGAAAGTTATTTCGATCTTGAGATTACACCAAATCCTAAACATGAGGCTGCCGCAGGATTAGTTGATGCCGGAACGATCCTTAAGGTCCCTAATACTGAGTTTGACTTTTTGGCAGGAGAAGTTTTTACAGAAGATGGAAAAGACCATGAATGGACGGAACCGCTGACAGGGGAACGCCTGGGGAACAGTCTGAGATCAGGTGATAGATTAGTGAAAATCGAAACGTTTATAGAGAAATTCAATACTGGACTTGGCAAAGCACTCGGTCAATCTGTCTATCTTGATGCGACATTGAGGCATAAACTTGCCAGCAATTTAAATAGCACCCTCCAAACCCTCGCTTTCACTGATCCCAGAGAACGTATTGTTGAACCTCTGTTTATTCTTGCATTAAAGAATTTATTAAAACTGGAAACTGAGAACTGGAAATAACGGCGTGGGGGACTTTTGATGCAAGGCATTAAAATTGGTTACGTACATCAAAATTTTTGGTGCGGTATTCTGGTGTGTCTTATTGTCATCTGCCCGTTTCTGGTATCAGCAGAGCCGGACGACACGCAATCCGAAACCCAAGAAACACCGCAGGTTCAGAATCCCCCTCCACAGGTAACTCGGCAGGACATTCGCAACATGAATACTATGCTGATTGAACAGCAAGAAATGCTCACGAATCACTTCACTATATCTATCGTTATATTCGGGATTCTACTGTTTGCAATCTTGTTATCTTTCACTTGGTTGTTTTTGCGATATAGGCATCTCGATTCTCAATTGAACGATATTACGGAATGGATCCGGATGTTTTCAAATGTTAATAACAGTTTAAAACGGGACTTGTCAGATATTAGCAACCGTATTCAAAAACTTCCGAAAACATCTGATATGGAAAAGTTAGCAACCGAAAATCAAGATAGTATACAAGAAATTCTCAAACTTCTTAAACCGACTGTGGCTGAAGCCGTAATTGAGGTCTCGGCACCACCTCAAGAAGAAGTAGATACGCCCACAAATGAGGTTTTAGTGCCCTCTCGAGAAGAATTGGAATCTACCGAACAGATAGCGGAAGATACAAGTGACCTTGAACTTGCACCTGCTATCACTAATCTCTGTGACAGTTACAATGCTGGCATTCAAGACAAAAACAAGCGAAACGATTTCTTACAACGTTATCACAATTCCTATAAAATTCATGTAGAAAATGCAACAGACCGTCGCGTAAACCCGCAGATAGACCCTGTATTTAAAACGCATCATGCCGCTGGTGATTTTTTAGGATGCTATGTTGACGAAGAAAAATGGTATGCAGTTGTCCCGGCTTATCAATTGAGAATAGTACATGCGATCCTTCATTACGGGGCATTTGTTGATGTGTTTGAGTGCCATGGAGTTGAATTTGACAATCCAGACAGTTGTTATGAGGTTGTAAGGATTATCAAACCTGCAATTTTTGAACCAGATGATGCCAAAGAAACATGGACGCTTCAATCAAAAGGAATATTAGAATTAAAAGAGGTCTAAAGGACATCTGTCAGCGATCAGAAGCCTATTTATAAGAGAATTCCAACCGTTTAAAGTTACTTAATAGAAAAACACTTATGCCATTCTTTAGCGAATACCTATCTCCCGCCAACACAATTGCTTTAATCATTGTAATATGCCTGCTCTGTTTATTTATCGCTTGGCTTGTCGGATTGATAAGGTATTGGATCAGGCTGTCCAAAAAAAAGGAACAGATCGAGAATAATCAAGATATCCAGCCACTCGTTACTGCCAGACAAGAACGGGACCGCGGACGTGATGATAATGAAGCAGAAACGGATGCTAATCCGGTTTTCCAAGACTTTTGCGCGGAACGTTCCCTTAGCGAAAACTCGTTTATCTCAAAACATCTCAAAGCAATTTTCTTAGCAGGTTGGAATGAGAGTCAACTTGAAGTCAGTGAGTTGATTAATCACACCACCTCCAACTTGTTTAGATGGAACAGTCTGTTTCGTTCTGTATTGGCAATTTTTATCGTGATTGGACTGCTCGGTACGCTTTTCGGACTTACAGATAGTTTGGTGAAACTGGCACCGGCACTGAGGGCGAGTGCCGAAACGCAAACTCCGACAGAAAATGTTGAAACGACTACTCCTGTTGATGCCAATAGCGAGAATAGCAGGCAGATGACCCAAGCGTTAAGTGACCTCATGGATGATATTAAGGGGGCTTTTGCGCCGAGCATTGTGGGGGTACTCTTTACGGTATTAGGCGTTATTCTTTATGGCATCTTTCTACGATTCGCTTGTCACCCAGTTAGGTCAACGTTAGAGCAATCGACACTCACTGTTTGGGTGCCTCGACTCTATCCGACCACTTCGCAAAAACTCATCCAAACCCTTCAAGAGAGTGAAGCACAGATGCGGAGTGGATACGAAAATGCGGTACGGGTTGATGGATTGGTCGAAAATATGCAAACAAGCGTTGATGGATTCAATAGAAGTCTTACACAAGCCAACGAGATTACCGGGCCACTGGCTGAGTCGGGCACAAAAATCAATGCGGCGGCATCGTCCATCAGTACTGCTGCGGCTGCGCTTAACAAAGGCTTCACAGAAAGCCTTAACCACTTCGCAGATGTTCTTAACAGAGGTTTTTTACAGAGCCTTGGCGAATTTTCAGAGAAATTTAAATCGAGCGTTACTCAGTTAACCGGCTTTCAAGATGAAATCCGCAAACTTCACCAAGAATTTCAACAAGCAGCAGACCAAAAATTAGATCAGCAGACTGAAAAATTAGATCAACAGAATCAAAACTTTGTTCAAGCTTCAAATGCTCTGGAGGAGGTGCTAAATGCCCTAAAAGATTACGAGACTGCTTATATTGATTCTCGAAAACAAATGGATGAAACACTAAAAGCGTTTATCAGCACGGCGACAGAGACAAATACGAGTATCTATACACAGAATCGCGAGTGGTTTGAAAAAGTTAATACCGATAACAAGCAGCAGTTTTCAGAAATGCAGAATCAGTTGAAAACGGAGCTCGGACATGTTCAACAGACACTAAAAAACCAATTAGATGCTCTTGCGACTGGATTGGCTCAGAATCTTGAAAATATTCAGCAAGACTTGGACAGTGGATTGACTACGTTAAATGAGCAGTTAGAGAATTTCGATACGCCTCTTAAAGAAACTGTTGAAGAAATTAAAGAGGTTTTCGATGGACAGTTAACAACGCTAAATGAGCGGTTAGAAAAATTCCCTGAACCGATTCAAAAGTCTGCAGACCAAATAAGAGGGACGTATGCTGACTCGGTTCGGTATATGCAAGGGATATTTGGCAACTTACAGCAAGAAATAAATAAACAGAACGAAAAATATGAGGCACAACTCACCGGGGTCAAAAGTCTAAATGAGAGCGTTAAGGATTTGTTGACAAAGTTGGATGCGAACAGCCAAAATCAGAAAGAGGCTGTTAATACACTGAGTACCAATGTCGGGGACCTGACGACAGATATCCAAAGCCTTGATTCTGCAATTAAATCTTTTACATCTGATTCAAGCGTCATGAGTCAGTCAATGGGTGCCATTAAAGAGCATGTTGAAACGTTAGGCAACGCGTCTCAAGAATTAGTGCAAAAAGCCGATGTTACACCACTGAACGCGAATATCGAGAGGCTCAATGCAACTATTGAACAAATCTCGCAGAATTCTCAAACCTTAGCAAATGCTGTTAACCAGTTAACGGAGCAGATAGATTTATCAAGAACGAGTGATCCGGAGAAACGTTCATTTTTCAGGAAACTCAACCGATTTTTCGGCAAGCTCAACCCATTCTCTGGAAGGAAAAAAGATGGAAGATAATACATTGGATTTCAATTTTTGGCCCTCCTTTTCGGACTTAATGCTGACGCTGGTCTTGATATTGGTGATTGTCGTGTTTGCTGTGATTGCTGCATTTTCCATCGGAACAGATGATCTGAGAGCAGAACTAACAGAAATACAAGGAGAAATGGCTAAAGTTGAAAAAGAACAGAAAGAGATAGCTGAAGCGATCGCTAAGGTTAAAGGGAAACAGAAAAAGATCATTGAAGCAATCGCTAAGGCTTACGACACTGACTATGAAGAGGTCGAGAGCGATTTTTTTAAAATTCGCCTTGAAAATGATGGCGGCACGGAAATTTTGATTCTTAACGAGGCGACACTCCAACGTTATAGTTTTAGCGACCGTATTCTGTTTGAACCGGATAGATATGATCTGAAAGAAGCAGGAGAGAGAACACTTGAGCGTGTAGGTGGAGAAATAAACAAGAATTTAAAGGACATCAAGGAGATACAGATTCAAGGTCATGCGGATCCTGATCCTCCTGCTTTTGTGCCTTCCAACTTACATCTCGGAGCATTACGCGCCATTGAGGTTTATAAATTTTTACAACGCAGCATTGGAATAGATCCGGCGAAATACCTTATGTCAGCAACCTCTTTCGGTGAATATAAACCTGTTCAACGTTCAGTTCAAGATGACAAATATACACCACAAAAACTCACACAGCATAACCGCACCAGAGAATTAAAAGCCAAAAACCGCCGCATTGAAATTCTGCTATTTTATCGGCTTGAGCAAGCAGCCCCATAAAAGGATAGTTCGCTATGTATATTAGGTTGCTTATCGCCCTATTTCTGGGCAGCCTTTTTATTACTGCAAATGGTACTGCGGAGGATGCACTCAGTGGGGTTCGGATTGTGGAAGGCATTGTCCAGCAGCGTCCACCAAATACCCGACAGACAATCGGGAAACGGTACGTCTGGAATTTCAAGGGCAAATCTTATACTGTACTAATGATAGTCGATATTGAAAAGTACAATTCCTACGACGGTAAGGAACGCTACGATATCCCGCAATTAGTTGAAGAGGGCAGAACAACGCTCGGTAACCTCACACGTGAATTTCAGAATGTCTTCAAGCGGCATCGCGAGTGGTCGAAACAGGACCGTGTTGACTTTGTTCTGAGCTTCGTCCAATCCTTACCTTATACCCACGACGATGTGACCACGGGTTACGATGAGTTTCGACGTTACGCCATTGAAACCTTGGTTGAAGGTGGTGGCGATTGTGAGGATACGACTATCTTGGTCGCAGCGATTTTACGCGGTTTAGGAGAAAAGACTGCGTTGATTTTCACGCCGGGGCACATTGCCCTCGGAGTCAGTGGCAACTTCAGCGGTGCCTCGGTCGCCGATAACGGCACGACATATTACTACTGTGAAACCACTGGCACTGGTTGGACTGTCGGCGATCTGCCACCAACCTCTGGCACAAAAGTAACCCATATCATACCTCTAACACCATCAAAAATAGCGACCACACCGAAACCCAGCCGGATAATAACCCCCACACCTCACACGCCAGCACCAGAAATAACGACACCGACACCGCTTGAAGTCGCCAAACCTGAAACCCAAACTGACGCTAAGTCAAAAAGTCGCCTCGGCACTGCGATTGTTATCCTTTTTATCCTCATCGGTCTTGGCATCTCTACGGTGTATTTTCTGCACCGAGCCTTCAAAGAACAAGGTGAATACTAATAAAATGGTCGGATCGTAATGTGGTAAATTTGAAAATCGTCCGGGTGTGTAGATTTTTTTGTCAATTGTCGTCTGAATGCAGGTCGCATTTGGAGGTACGCCGCAAATCACGGATTTTCATGAATTTCGTGGATTGGTAAATACAGGCCACAGACTAACAGTCTATGCTACAAGGGATACGGGCCACAGGCTAACAGCCTATGCTACAGGACCGCCCTTATAATAATCGCGTGTCAAAAACTTTGCATATCCCTGAAAATTTGACTTTTTGCGGTGTATATGGTATACTTTAAAGTGAAATTTTTGAAGCAGTTACACGCAAAATACGGGTGTGGAAGCGGTATCACGCGTTGTTATCTGGATGAAAAATGAAAATCGCTAAAAATCTGACAGACCTCATCGGGAATACACCGACGGTTCGCTTGAATGCGCTGCCCGGTAAGGACGATGCGAGGATCTTCGCGAAACTGGAAGCCTATAATCCCGGCGGTAGTATCAAGGATCGGATTAGCTATGCGATGGTCGTCGATGCTGAAGAACGGGGTATCCTTAGAAAAGGGGATACTATCGTTGAACCGACCGCTGGTAATACGGGGTTGGGGTTGTCTATTGTCGGGATCGCGAGAGGCTATCCTGTCACTTTGACGATGCCAGAGAATGTAAGCAGTGAGAAATATGAACTCCTTTCCGCTTTCGGTGCGAAGATTGTGCTAACGCCGGAACACGGTGGTATGGCAAGTGCTATCTGGGAGGCAGAAGCGATTGTCAGACAGAACCCACGGCACTATATGCCGAACCAGTTCACGAACCCCGCAAACCCCGAAATTCACCGACGTACGACAGCAGTAGAAATCCTCAAGGCAATCGGTACTGATATTGATTTTTGCGTTATAGGGGTCGGGACAGGTGGGACGCTGACAGGTGTTGGAGAGGTTTTAAAGACGGAATGCCCGAATGTGAAAATGGTTGCTGTGGAGCCGAGCGTTTCAGCGGTGCTTTCTGGCGGTAAACCGGGACCTACTCGGATTGATGGACTTGGCGCGGGGATGATTCCTGAAGTGCTCAATGTAGATGTTATCGACGAGGTGATTACAGTCTCTGAAAAAGAGGCTTATGAAATGATGAAGACAATTTCAAGGACCGAGGGATTGTTAGTCGGAATGTCGTCCGGTGCGAATGTCTATGCCGCATTACAGGTTGCTAAGGCACAAGGACCGAATAAAACTGTTGTTACGATTCTTCCAGACACCGGAGAACGCTATTTTAGTTTGAGTCGTTATTTTGAAATCGAATCGGATATTATGGACACGCTTCCGTAGGGTGATCAAACCTACGCGCTGTGCTAAAAGGAATTGGTAACCGTAGCGAAGCCAATTGACGAAATATTGAAGTATCCAATAGTAGATCAAACACTCTGTCAAGAAATTTTGTTGACGGAGACACCCCAAGAAATCCTCTTCTCTCTTTTCAAACGGTTCAAAGAACGCGCTGCGATCGTCACAAGCGGGCAACTTTCGGGTATGGTTCTGATTCACTTGGCGGCTGAAAATGGCTTGCCGTTCCGGGTTTGCACACTTGATACGCTGCGGCTTTTCCCGGAGACATACGATTTTCTTAATCGGGTAGAATCGCGTTATGGTATCGAAATCGAACAGATTCAACCTGATCCGCAAGAAGTTCAGGAGATGGTTGCCCAACACGGTGAATATCTGTTTTTCGATAGTAAAACGAAACAGGAATACTGTTGTAACATCCGGAAAGTCCGCCCGATGCAACGGCTCTTGGAAAGCTTAGATGTCTGGATAACCGGTTTACGTCGTGATCAGTCCGAAGCCAGAAAGCAGCTCCGAAAGGCAGAAATCATCTCGTCAACGACACACCCTGTGCTGAAGGTGAGTCCGCTGATCCAGTGGACTGCTGATGAAGTGTGGGCGTTTGTCCGTGAAAACGAAATTCCTGTGAATCCGTTGCTTGAAGCGGATGCGCAAGGACATTATTATGAATCAATTGGGTGCGTCATCTGCACAACACCTATACAACCGGGGGAACCGAACCGTGCGGGACGGTGGCGTTGGCAGAATGCGCCTGCTGCATCAGAAAACGCTGACGCAGAAGAAAACGCTAAAGAGTGTGGATTACATTATTCGATTTAATGGTTGTTAGCCATTGGCTGTCAGCGGTCAGCAATCAGTTAAGAGGTTTCTGATAAAACCAACACCTCTTTGCTGAAAGCCGATAGCCGAAAGCCATTCTTGCTGAAAGCCAATAGCCGACTGCTACCCAAAAAGGAGAAAATATATTTTATGGCTGTCATAGTCCGTATTCCAACGCCGCTGAGACGTTTGACGCAAAACATGGCGGAAGTTGAGACAGAAGGTGCCGATATTGAAGGCATTATTGAGAATCTTGAAGCGAACTATCCGGGGATGAAAGAACGTCTCTGTGACGAAGGTGGAAATATCCGTCGGTTTGTGAATATCTATCTTAACGATGAAGACATCCGCTTCCTTGACGGAAAAGCAACTACTGTCGCAGATGGTGCTGAAATCTCTATTATTCCGGCGATTGCTGGCGGTAGCGATTTGTCTTAATGGCTGTCGGCTGTCAGTTGTCGGCTGTCAGAGGGGTATTTGTATTCTTTTTTTGATTGCTGATTGCTGACTGCCAATTGCTAACTGCTATTCAATGTTAACTTTGCAACCAGAAACCCTCAGTCAGATTTGTGACCATGCGAGTTCGGAATTTCCTGATGAATGCTGCGGTGTTATTTTAGGTGCTGACGCACAAGAATTTGTCCGGAAATGTCGGAATATACAGAACGCACTCCATCAGGAAGATCCTGATACATACCCGCGCGATGCGCGTACCGCGTATGTTATTCACCCTGATGACTTAATCGCTGTCCACAAAGAAGCCGATACACAGCAATGGCAGATTAAGGCGTTCTATCATTCACACCCGAACCACGAAGCGTATTTCTCAGAAAAAGACAAAGCAGACGCGACAGTATGGGATGAACCGGCTTATCCGGGTACTACCTAT
>JAAXHI010000154.1:23372-25648 GCA_012270875.1 Candidatus Poribacteria bacterium
AACCATGCGACGCTGGCAAGTCTACCTTCAGCAATTTATGCCGGACATGCGCGTTGTCAAAGCCCCTGCACTCAAGCCCTACGTTGGGCTTCTTACTTTTTCTGCTGCTTCGCTTGCAGTTGCTTTAGGGATAACCCTCCAAAAATACATCACTTTTGAATACCACTCAAACGCCGGTGTCGTCGGTTGGCTCAGTGTTAACGCGTACCCGAAACAACAGGAATACTTTTATTATCTATTAGCATTGCTCGGTATTCCAACAACGATATGTCTATATTGGCTGGGATGGTGGGTCTACTCGCGCTGGTGTGCTAAGTTCACTGAACAACCGATAGCACGCGTGCTTAAAGCGAATGCCTTGGCATCGGTACCGTTATGGCTGTGTTGGTTACAGGTTTATTATATCGGTCAAGGCATCCTGATAGGCTTACTGTTGCCAATCGGCCTATCTGTTCTGCTGAAATTGGTGCTGCTCTACCTGCGGTATTTCCCTACACTGTGGAATTCAGGTGCTTCCGATGATACGCTCGCTATCGAAGAGAGCGATGCTTCTACCCCCGCAAGTTATAGAACCACAAAGATTTGGCGTGGTGGACTTGAATACATTATCCTTCCAATTTTCATCTATCTCCTTACCTACTCTGCAGGTATTCACGGCAATATAGATCTATTTCACGAAGGCGAGCGGCTCGCACCTCTCAATGAAATGATACGCGGTGGGGTGCCGTTCCGGGATATCTATATCCAACACGGACTCTTTCAAAACGCTTACTTGGCGTGGTTTGGCAGCCAACTCTTTGAACCGACCTTATTCGGTGTCCGTTTAATGGAGGACATATTGGGTCCACTCGGCTACGTTGCGCTTTACGTGCTCGGTTTGCAAGTATTTCGCAGTAGATTTTTGGTTGCTTTCTTATGTGTGCTTATCGCTTCTGGGACTGGATTCTGGGTATCTCCACGGCACAGTCTCGGTTTAATTAGTTTCGCCTTCGTAGCGAATTCCCTTACGCACTTCCAAGAGACGCGCACGAACAAGGTCCCTACATTTATATGGAAATTACTCCTCGCTGGTCTCTTCACGAGTTTGGCATTCTGGTATAGCACTGAAGTTGGGCTTTATACGTTGGGTGCCATCGGATTGTTTTTGGTTATATATGTGTTACAAAGAGGTTTCGGAGCAGCGCGTGAAAGCAGACAAAGCCAACCGGAAAAAAATAGCAGAGAATATCTGATACCTTTAATCAGTTATGGTAGCGGGGTGTTGGTAGGTTTTCTTTCGGTAGGCATCTACTTCCTGTCTCACGGTGCTTTGGACGATGCGATCTGGAATTCTTATATCCAGTGTCGTTATCAACTTGCAACGTGGGGACTCGCTTTTCCATCGCTATCAAAAACATTGACGCTATTGTCTACTGAGGGATGGCACGCCTTTATCTTTAGTGAAGGGTTTCGGTGGTATTTACCGATCTGCATCTTCTTGATTATAGCGGCTTACCTGACATACCGAGGTCTATCAGATAAACAGTCAGTTAACACCATGAAACTCCTGCTCTTACTCCTCGGTGGAATTGCTTTCTTTCGGACAGCGTTGGGTCGTTCAGACGGTGGACATCTGATTTATGGTGCGACTTTCTTATGGCTGCTCTGTCTACTTCCGTTGGAGGGTGGTATTATCAGAATGTGCCGTGTTGGTCTATCGTCTCTAAGGGGTGAGAGACCTTGGCACGCAGTATTGAAGGCAGCGTGGGTGTTAATTCCGATAGTCATATTCTGTTGGTATGTTGGGGAGCGGCATCATCCGGTGGCGGGTTTCAACCAGAAATGGGAACGGTTGCGTCAGAATCCGTTCAAGCAAAACACCGTAGCGCAGGAGTTGGCACGCGCGGGAGGTGTAGACATCCCAGATGATCAGGTTGAACAGGTTCAAAAGGTCGTCGCTTATATTAAAGAAAACACGGCAGAGAACGAAAAGATTTTCGACTTTACGAGTCAGGGTGCCTACTATTTTTTTGCGAATCGACTTGGCGTCTCCCGATTCCATCAGGCTTCGTACGCATCAACACCCGCAATGCAGCAAGAGGTTATAGAGGCTCTTGAACGCGACCAAACGCGTTTGGTAATCTTTAAAACAGGGGGTTGGTTTGATGCTGTTGACGGTATCCGTGTTGAGGAGCGGCATCCCTTGATTGCGGCATACCTACAAGAAAACTATGAACTCGCGATAAACATCAACAACACGGAAATTCTAATGCGGAAATAGTTTTCAGTTTTCAGTT
>JAAXHI010000154.1:25675-56526 GCA_012270875.1 Candidatus Poribacteria bacterium
CGATGGGCAATAATGCCCGTCGTATTTGGGCGGGTACGCCGCAGAATTGCCCTACTACAAACGGATATTTGTTAAGGGATAGGTGTCTACATAATTCTAAGTTTTACTATAACTGACAACTATCCCTGCTGTTCAATGAAGATTCGGTAAATATCTTCAAAGAGTCTGACATCCGTGAGCGTATCCTCAGCTGAAGAGCGGAAGGGTTCATCGTTTCGGATGTTCGCGACGAAGTATTCTGCCTCTCTGTGATATGCCCACGTCCAACTCGGTCTCGGAATCGGGCGCGTGATTTCCTGTTCTTCGCCAGCGCGATAGATTTCGACCTCTGCGGGTGTGTTTTTTAGGAGCAACGGCGGTGCCCACGTGTGGACCCATCCGTTCTGAAAATAGATTTGGCTATGCTCGTCCCAGCGATAGTGGGAAACATGTCCTGTTTCGAGTGTGACACGGATGCCGTCCATATCGAAGATGACGACCCCAGAGTATCCGTTTTCATCTAAATCGACGGCTTTGACGGTGACTTTGTCACCCGCGTCAAGGAACCAGCGCATGAGATTGATATTGTGCGTATACTGCTGGAGGTATCCCAAATAGGAGCCTTGGTACTGTTCAGGTATCCATTCTGGGGTTTTGACAGGCGCGCTCGGTTTTGGTTCATTAGTGCCATCCATGTGGGTATCAAGGTTGCAGACCCAGTCGCCGCCGAAGCCGTGATTTCTGGCATACGTTAAGCGTCCGAGTTCACCGGTCTCTCGGAATTGTGTTACCTTCGCTTTGACGATCTCGTTGCCAGCATCGTAGCGTTTCATATAGCCGACCATCAACTTCTTGCCGGACTTCTGTGATGCCGCCACAATCGCCTCAGCCTGTTCAGTGGAGACAGCCATCGGTTTCTCCATGAAGACGTGCTTACCTGCCAAAAGGAGGTCTTTGGCGATTTCACCCTGTAAGGCGAAGTCCGCGGATACGGCGACGGCTTCAATATCGGCGTTTTGTGCGAGTTCACCGTGATCGCTGTACAGTTGGGGGATCCCGAAACGGGTTTGGACTGTTTTTCCGAGTTCGGAACGTACTTCTGCGAGACCGATGAGTTCACAGTCGGGGATGCTTGCAAAATTCGGGATGTGGACTTTCTGTGCCATGAACCCACAGCCAATATAACCAAGTCGAATTTTTTCCATTCTTTTATATTTCCTTGCGGTTCGGTTAGGACGGATTTGGCATTTGGAGTACTTTTCCGTATATCCGTCCCGGCGCGTTGCTTGGGACTACATCTTTTACCTTCCCTTACGGTGTGGTTCCGTATATCCAGTCCGTCTACTTGTTGAGTTTTCGCGTTAAGCAGAGTGGCGTGATTCTATCTGTTCAACCGCCGTTTTGGCACCTTCCCGTACAAGCGCGGAGGCATCGTCTCGGGCAAGCTGCTTCAATTTACCGAGACTGAGGCCGGCTTCGAGTTTGCCGAGGGCAACTGCGACGAAGTAACGCACATCGGCATCCTCATCGTCTAATGCTTCGAGCAGTGTGTTTGTATCCATCATGGTGGCGAGGTGTCGGTCAGCGTCACCGATATTAATCAACGCTTGGGCGGCGATCCGTCGTGAATGGACATCGCCATGTCGGAGGGAGGTGAGGAGTTCGTCGTTGCCTTTCGGAATAATCGTGAGGTTATCCCAGTCACAATCCAAACAGAACCATGAATTTCCGTCCAACCGTCGGAGGTTCGTATTTGCACACGAGGGACATTCCTCAAATTCCTGTAGTTGATTCACGTCCATTGTCTTTAATTGCGGCACATACCGTGTGCCTACTCCTTTTTACGTACTTCTAATTTACCTTGCGGTTCGTGAAGACTAACTTGACCAAAATACGCTTTCCTGTATATCCGGTTTCCCGGCGCGTTGCTTGACAATCTCTGATAGATGGCGATAGATTATGCTTTGTAGAAGAATTTCGTCAAAATTATTCATCAGCCCCGGGGATTCCTTCCCACTCTGGTAACTCTCGCCAGATTTCAGGTCCCTCTGGCTTGAAATTAATCGTGGCGATGAATTGCATGCCGTGATAGAAGTTGATTTTGAATTTGCCGCCCCCAAAATTCTGTTTGAGATATTCTAAAGGTGCATCAATCAATGGGCCCATTTCGTCTGCATGATAGAACGCGAGGGCTTTAAACCGCACCGTATTGCCCACTGGCTCCTGCACGAGAAGCTGCGCTGAAGTTGCTGGAAAGAGTACTTGAAAGGCTTCCCAAAGGTCGGAAACGGTGGGATTTGCGTTCCCGATCCGTTTTTTGAAGTCGTTTTCAAGATATTCTGAGAAGGTGTTGAAAACCCAGTCCATAGTGAGTGGTTATAAGTTATAAGTTATAGGTTATAAGTCTAAGAGGGTTCTTGGAACAGTTCCGTTCTCTGTGAAGGTTTCGACAGAAAACCTCTTTAACTGTTAACGAAAAGGTTTTCATGCCTCGCAGCGAGAGAAAACCGAACTTATAACTGACAACTATTATATCGGTGCCTTTAAGAAGTCCTTCCAATCAAAATTAGGCAGAGGGAACTCCTCTGTGGCTTTGCATTGTCAAAATGTGGCGGCTTTCTCGAAAAAGTCGATATCTACGCGCTCAACGCCTGCTTCGCGTGCGTTTTCAGCGACACGTTGGACGACCATCTCTCGGACAAATGGGATCGGTATCCGTTTGACTCGGTGCTCAACTTCCTCTGTACAAGGCACTGTGGTGTTGTCGAGGTAGGGACCGTCGTGAAGTACGGCTTCATCGGGATGATCGCATGTCTCTGGGACGAGTTGCTGTAACCGCATTGAGACGTAATTGGTCACCCACGTTTTGAACTCCTCCGCCTTCTCTGTGTCTACCTCACCAAGATCAGGACGCTGGTCCAACTTTTCGTTAATACTGACGAGCAGATTTTCGACACGCGTCAATCGTTCTTCTACATCTGTAAGCCGTTGATGTTCACTATTTTGTTCGCTCATCTTTTCTCCTTTTTTAGATTGCCCAATACTTCCAGAGGTTTTCTGGGATTTCGTATTTAATCTCTTCCCGCTTTTGATGCGAGTAGCGGGCAAAAATCCCAAAACGGGGAATGTCCGTTATATTCGCTGAACCGGTATGGCAGAGAAATGCGTGCCATAGCACAACGTCGCCCGCGGCACCCACAAATTCGCGGGGTCCTTCTGGCGATAAGTCGGAGAGCACATGCCATCCCCAATCCTCAATGTCATAGAAGCTGCCATCAATCTGCTCAGGATGTTGAAGGAAGTATTTATGCGTTGACTGGTGGCTTTGGGGCCAAAAGACGAAGGCACCGCCGCCGGGTTCAACATCGTAGAGATAGGTCGTCGCACCGAGCATAAAGGGACTCCAACCGCCGGGTCCGTAGGCATCAATGTGTCCACTGCCCGGCATTGCCCATTCCTCTTCAGGATTGGGCCATTTGACGAGCGGTGAACCCCCACCACCGGTAAATTGTCCATCCCCAAGTTGCTTGGTAATCTCTTGCATTGCAGGGAGCTGCCCGAATAGTGGCGAAAAACTGAAGTTTTGGACCACATAGTCGTTGGGCCATGTCTCTGGCGTATTCAGGTTGGAATCGAAATGCTTCCAGATCTGTTCCCGCCATCCATCAATTATCTCTGAATCAATAAAATTTTCAAGGATAAGGTATCCGTGTTCTTGAAAAAATGCAATTTGATCTGCTGTAAGCATCTGGGTTCCCTCATAGTTGATGGCTGATAACCATTTCTTAAATTGCCCAATATTTCCAGAGGTTTTCTGGGATTTCGTATTTAATCTCGTCCGATTTTTCATGGGCATAGCGTGCAAAGAGACCGAAACGGGGGACATCTCTCACATTCGCTGACCCGGTGTGGCAGAGAAAGGCGTGCCAGAGGACAACATCACCCGCGGCACCAATAAACTCACAGGGTCCTTCTGGCGATAAATCCGAGAGTACGTGCCATCCCCAATCTTCGATATCGTAGAAGCTGCCATCGATCTGCTCAGGATATTGGAGGAAATACTTGTGCGTTGATTGATGACTTCGGGGCCAAAAGATGAAAGCACCGCCCTTGGGTTCAGCATCATAGAGATAGGTTGTTGCCCCGAACATAAAAGGACTCCAGCCAGCAACGGAACCATACGCGTCGATGTGTCCGTCCTTGGGCATCTCCCACGTTTCTTCGGAATTGGGCCATTTGATAATCGGCGATCCGCCACCGCCGGTAAAAAATTGTCCACCCCCAAGTTGCTCGCTAATTTCTTGCATCACAGGTAGGTGTCCAAACACCGGTGAGAAAGTGAATCCCGGAATTTCATAGTCGTTGGGCCACGTCTCTGGCGTTTCAAAGCTGGAGCCAAAATGCTTCCAGACCTGCTCCCGCCATACATCAATTACCTCTGAATCAATGAGGTTTTTAAGAATAAGGTATCCGTGTTCTTGGAAAAATGTTATCTGTTTCGGGGTTAGCATACAAATTTCCTATGTTACGGCACAACGGAGTGTGCCTACTACTTGAATGCTACGGCACAACGGAGTGTGCCTACTACTTTGCATTAGCGTTTTGGTCTGAAAGATGGGATGCCGGTTTCATCAAATCGTTTTTTGACGGCTTGCATCAATTCAGGGGTGACCTCTCGGTAGCCGTGTTCACGTGCGTATTTTTCAACGCTTTTGACGACCATACCGCGTGCAAATGATGGGACGCGTTTCAACCGCTTTTCTGCTGCTTCAGTCCATTGCAAATCGTAATCGGTTTCCGTTGCAAAAGCAATCCTTTTTTCAATCTGAACAGGTGGTGTGGTGTGTTGCCCTTCCGTTTCAGCAACAGGTTGCGACCCTGGCTGATAATCGCATGATGCGTCCTCAGCGAGGTAATTGCCAGTCGTCGCATAAGCACGTGCCCGACATCCGCCACATACCTCCTTGAATTCACATGCGCCGCACTTCCCTTCAAGTAGGTTCCGGTTTCTTAAATCCTGAAAAGTTTTTGATTCATTCCAGAGTTTAACGAAACTCTCATCTTTGAGGTTTCCAACGCTCACAGGTAGATAGGGACACGGGGTCAATTCACCCTCAGGCGTGATGCGACAGTAATAAATACCGCACGGACATGTGCCGCTCGGATAGCCTTGAAGGAAGGCGGAGTCGGATTGTTGCCCATAGATAACGCGCTTGTAGTGTGGAGCGCATTTCGCAGCGATGAGCATCTTTCCGGTATAGGCTGCTTGTAACTCGAACATCGTCTCAAGCATCTTCTCATATTGCGTAGGTGTGAGGTCCATCACCGTCTTACCTCTACCGGTTCGGACGAGAAAATAGAGGTTTAGCACCTTCGCGCCGAGTTGATATGCAAATTCTACGATTTTTGGAATTTCGTCGTAATTCCACTGCGTTACGGAGGTTTGAACGAGAAAGTCCATTTGGGCACGTTTGAGTGCCTCAATGCCGTTCATTGTCGCTTTCCACGCGCCTTCCATCCCCCGAAACTTGTCGTGGTCTGTCGGTTGGATAGCGTCAAGACTCACGCCTGCACCCGTGACACCGTGCTGTTGCATCTGCTCGACCACCGCGTCGTTGAGTAGGACACCGTTTGTGCCCATGACAACAAGAAACCCGGTATCGGCGGCATACTTCGATATCTCCAAGATATCCGGACGTAATAACGGTTCACCACCCGTGAGAATGAGGAGGATGTGCGGATTGATTTCGGCGATCTCGTCGATGACACGAAAGCATTGGGATTGGCTTAATTCCGCGTCTCGCGAGTATTCCGTGGAACTTTGAATATCAGATAGTTGAAAGTTTCCGTTCCCTAACTCGTTTGTGTCTACGAATCCTGCGGGGAGGTAGCAGTGTGTACATTTCAGGTTACACAATCGGGTGATATTCCATGAGACTGCCTGAACTTTTGTGTCTGTCATATTTTTAATAGGGAAGAGGTATAATGTTTTGAAATCAGTTTTTTACTAACAATGCGAGAGCGAAAACAATTAACCCCGCAATCAGCGTCAAACCTCTCCAGATATTGATATAAGGACTCTGGTTGTGATGTGCTTCGCTGTCGGGTGGCGTAACCTCAAGGTGCCGCCGATAGAGCGAACTATATAGCCCCCAAAAGAGTGCCATAAGTCCAAACGCCGCAAGTTTTGCGACGAAAGTTAACACATAGGTTTTGAAATCGCCACCACTCTGCTGTGCAAAGAATCCGTTATTCCATGCAACGATAAAGAACACCATCGCGCCTGTTGTCAGGAGAACATGAATCATCAGTCGTATCCAAGTGCGAAAACGGTTGTGGACTGCTAACAGGTCTTGCGGTGGCAAATTTTGCTGCAGGATTGGCATTGTGATGAAGGTAGAAAAGAGTACGCCTCCGAACCAGATGATTGCTGCGATCAGGTGGATGCTTCTGATGACAAGTTCTACGCTTTCCCGCATTATTTTTCTGAATCCCAATTTTTCATAAATGATACCACATTTTGTGCTCAAAGTCAAATTTGTCTTAGCTTGAGGACAGAGATCGCGAGCACAACTCGCTTCTACACAAGATCGCGAGCATAACTCGCTCCTACACAAGATTGCTGTGATTCGGTATCGCTTTTATTGGAAAACTAAATGCTTATAGCAAATTACGGCTTCAGATTGACGAAGATTAGTGCGACGGTTGCAACCAAGGCACCGATGAGAGAGGTTCGGCTCAGCCGTTCATGGAGGAACACCATACCGACGAACATCGTGAACAGCACGCCACCGGAACTTGACATCGGAAAAGCGATTAACGCACTGACTTGATCCAAAGCGATGAGCAGTGCCCAACTCCCGCCGACATTACAGATACCTATCAGCACACCGTAGAAAACTTCCCACCAATTGGGCCATACTTTCTGATAGAGACATATACCGAAATAGATAACTGTGGCGACACCGAAAAGCAGACTCATATAGAGCGATTTCTCGTCAATAGGACACATTTCATTGAAGGCTTTCATGGTGAGGCGCGAGATACCGGTGACCAGCAGAATCGTAATAGCAATAGCGAATCCCAACCCTTGCGGCACTTCCGGCTTGTCAGGAGTGAATGCATACGTCGGCTCTTTCTCACGCTGGCTGAGGAGTGGAATCGCAACGAAAGTCAAGATAAGTCCGATGGTCTGCCATAGGTTCGGGATCTCTTGCCAGAAGATCATCGCCACCAGAATCGGTAGCACAATCGACAGTCTGACGAGCGCAGCCGTGACGACGATCCCGCTGAGCCGGATACCGATAGTGAACAACTCAAATCCGAGGGCATACGTTACACCGTTTGATATGCCTAAGGCAAAGGTCAATTTTGAGAATTCAAAATCTTGTTCCTGAGAGAGGACCCAAACACTGATAAAGAACGCGCTGAGGTAGTTGACGAAGCCGATCGGGTTTAGGCGTTGTTGGTTGTTTTTGGCGTGCTTGAGAAAAAGCCCAAAGCCGGAGAGCAGGATGATGTTGAGAAGAAGAAAAAGCATGGGTTTTAGAGATTGGAAGGTTGGAAGATTGAAGGGATGGGTACACTTCCATCCTTCCTCCCTTCCAGTCAAACCCTTCCATTCAAGTCCTTCTATTCTTCCATCGGCAGTGCGACTTTGGTTCCCTCTTTCGCCGATTGGTATGTTGCCAAAACGACCTCCACGGCGTGTTTTCCACCTCTGCCATCAATCATGGGTGTTCTGTCTTCTCGGACACAATCAACAAAATGGGTTAATTCGCCGACGACACCGTGCGGTCCTTCGCGATTCGGAACGATTTCTTCCCAGTCGCCGCCGCGCTTTTTGAGATAGGCGAGATCGGCTGACATATTCAGACGAAGTGATCCTTCGGTACCGTCAATAATCGTATCGTTGGTGCCGCGTGCGCCGAGGAAACAGCCCCACCGTAAAATACCGACCGCGCCTGAATCGTAGCGGATGAGCGAGATGGTATAATCTTCCCAATCATCATGTCCTGAAAAACTTCCCACCTCAGCAGCGACCGTCAGCGCAGTGCCACCGAACCAGTTAATCAGGTCGGATTTGTGGATGCCGTTTTCCAAGAGTCCGCCAACAGTGCCGTACCAACTTTCGGGTCGACCGCGCGGAGCATTATAGGGACCCGAGTAATCGGTTTCGATGTAGGTAATGTCTCCGATGTCGCCGTTGTCCACCATCTGCCGACCGAGTTCATGAACGGGGTAGAAACGCAGGACCTGTCCGACCATCAGATGCGTACCTGCCTTATCCGATGCCTCAATCATCGCGTCTGCCTCAGCGAGCGTCAAAGAGAGCGGTTTCTCACAGAAAGCATGCACGCCTGCCTCCGCTGCATCAATGATGACTTGTGTATGTGCGACGGGTGGCGTTGCGACAACGACAGCGTCCACGACAACAAATAACTCTTGATAGTCTTGGAAGGCGCGAATCTGAAGTCGCTCAGCAACGGCTTCCGCCGCTTCCAAGCGAAGATCCGCCACGCCTACAAATTCACAATTTTCAACGTTAGGGAGCGCGTTGCAATGACCGTTTCCCATGCCACCCACTCCGACTACACCTATACGTACCATTTTGTATCCTCCTGTTTAATGGTTGTCAGTTATCAGTTGTCAGTTAAGAAGTTTTGTTTAAGAAAATCGTCTTTCAACTGAAAACCGAGAACTGATAACCGAAGACTACTTCCGTATTAGCCATTTTATAATCGAGATTGCGATGACGATCCCAAAAGCGAACAGTATCCATTTGATGTGTGGCGATGCGCTCTCACCGAGGTAAGAATAGACCAAGGTGGCTGGCATTTGACCGATGCCGGTGGCGATCCAGAAACCGAGAAACCGCATCCGAGTTGCCCCGGCAAAATAACTGACAACATCAAAAGAGATGAACGGAATTAATCGGGCAATAAGAATGGCGTAAGTGCCATATTTTTCAACGAAATCGTTTGTTTTGTCAACTGCCGGTTGGCTAATCAGTCGTGTAATTCGTTCGATACCGAGGTAGCGTGCAATATAGAAGCAGAACGCCGCACCGACCATTGAACTGCTCCAAGATAAGAGCGATCCCCACCAGAACCCAAAAAGTGTGCCGTTCGCGAAGGTAATCAGGAACGCTGGCAGCGGTGCGATTACGCTCTGGAAGATCATAAGAATCGCTGATATTACAGGCGCAAGCGCGCCATAACCGGCGATGTACGCACGTGCCGTTTCAATACTCTGAAAAGCAGCGGTGAGTTCAAGGAGATATTCCCAAATTTGTCTATGATAGACTCCCAGAACAATCAGCCCAACCAGAACCACAGGCAAAAAGAGAAAAAAACGTTTTTTGTGGACAGAAACCGAGCGGAGTTTGTCTAATATCTTACTTTGCATGTGTGGACGGCAGAACGGCGTCTGCCTACTACTTTGCTTGCTGTATCAATGCGCGATTCATCCGATCTCGAAGTTCCTGTATCTTATCATCTGTCCAACTGTAGAAGCCTTCCTGAGATTTCACACCGAGTTTACCGGATTCAACCATTTGTCGGAGGAGTGGATTGATGTCCGCGGAACTGTTAAGGTCTTTATAGAGTTCTTCAAAGGCAGCAAGCACGAGGTCCCACCCTGCGAGTTCAAAGACCTCAAAGGGACCGGCGACGCTGAGTCTGCGTCCGAAACTGTTTCGGACGACGAGATCAACGGTTTCAGCACTGGCGATACCTTGCTCTACGATTGCGAACGCCTCCCGGATGAGGGCGGCTTGCAACCTCGGTCCGACGAAACCGAGTGCCTCTTTTTCAATAATCGCAGGCGTTTTTCCGATTGTCGTTAAGAGGTCAAAAGTGACGGTGACCGTTTCATCGGAGGTATCAGGGCTGCGAATGAGCTCGACCAATGGAATCAGATAGGGCGGATTAAAATAGTGGGTGTTGAGTATCTGACGCTTGCGCTTCGCATTTACACCGATCTGGCTTGGCATCAAAGCGGTTGTATTGCTTGCTAAAATTGTGTGCGGCGGACAGATCGCATCTAATTCCTCAAATATCTGTTGTTTTAATGCCAAGTTCTCGGTGACGGCTTCGACGACAAAATCAGCGTTCTCGGCGACTGCCGATAGTTCGGTAGCGGTTTGAATTCGCTGTAGCGTTGGCGCAATACTCTTTTGTTCAATAACGGCGTTTTCGGCGAGTACATTGAGGTTTTTCTCAATCTGGACACGTGCGGTTTCAAGGTGTTCGTCGGTGACATCGTGCATAAGGACGCGGTAGCCTGCGCATGCGAACTCTTGTGCGATGCCGTGCCCCATCAGCCCCGCACCGATAACGGTGATTTGCCTGATTCCATCAACTGTCATCTTTTCTCCTTCTTCCTTCCAGCAATAAGGATCGTAAATTCCCCGCGTGGCTCAGCATCTTGGAATCTCTCCAGTGCTTCAGGGACGTTCCCCCGGAATATCTCTTCAAATTTTTTTGTCAACTCACGCGTAACGACGATGTCGCGTTCACCCATCACTTCAAGGACATCTTCAAGGAAGCGGTTGAGTCTATGCGGGGATTCAAAAAAGATTAACGTTCTCTCTTCGCCAGTGAGTACACTTAATTGACGCTTTCTTTTTCCGGATTTTGGAGAGAGGAACCCCTCAAAGATAAAATTATGCAGGGGTAATCCTGAGACAGACGCCGCTGTGATAACTGCTGATGCACCAGGAATTGGAACGATAGGGATCTCCGCGTCGATGCATCCACGGAGTAGTGGATACCCTGGGTCCGAAATGATAGGCGTGCCAGCATCTGAAACGAGGGCAACCGTCTCACCTGTTTTCATGCGATCAATCAGTTTGTCCGCTTTCACTTGCTGGTTTCCTTCAAAGTAACTTGTTAGGGGTGTCTGAATATTGTAGTGCGTTAGCAGGCGACGCGTCTGACGTGTATCTTCAGCGGCGATGAGGTCTACCTCTTTAAGGATGCGGAGCGCACGCAAGGTGATGTCCTCTAAATTCCCGATCGGTGTGCTAACGAGATAAAGCGTGCCAGATGGTGTATTTTGCATGTTTGTTAGTGGCAGTCGGAGACCATCAGCCATCGGCTTTCGGTTTCCAGAGAGTAATTGTGGCAGGACCCAATCGGTAACCACCACAAGTACCCTACTGACTGCCGACTGCTGACCGCTGAAAGCCATTCTCTTGCTATATTGGGTGTTTCGTGCTAAATTATCGGTAATGAAAACTGCCTACACTATCCTATGTCTTCTGTGGTTGGTAATCCCTGTATACGCGCAGACAGAATACCCATTTGAATCGGCGCGCCCGCTCTATGTCGGGGCGCGTGCGTTAGGGATAGGCAATGCCTTCACCGCTGTCGCTGACGATGCCACTGCCGGTTTCTGGAATCCTGCTGGACTTATCCAGTGGCAAGGTGTGAAACTTTTCGGTGTCAATAAGTTTTACAACCGAGAGGATTATCGGTTCGACCCGAAAGGTGTCGGCTATAGTTATCGCGGTTACAGCCTCTTCTGGGGCAACAAAATCGCCATCGGTGTTGACAGTGGTGTTCCCGATTTTAACTACTACGGCATTGCCCGCCAATTCGGTCCGTATCTCGCCGCGGGATTAAGTCTCAAGTTTAAGCGAAGACACCCTTCGGATGTCTATCAATTTTTCGGGTATCAGACAAACTACGACATCGGTTTGCTTTTTAAACCACGCCCGAACCTCAAATTCGGGTGCCTCGCGCAGAATCTTGAAGGTTATGGTCTTCAATGGCTCACGCTCGGCACCGCCTACCGCTACGACGCGTACCAATTCTCAGTAGATATTGCATTGCCTACTGACCGAACAACGCCAGAGTTGTACATTGGTGCCGAATGGGATCGGTTCCCGATTGTCCCTATCCGACTCGGCTTTTCAAACGGGGCATTTACAGCCGGGATAGGACTTGCTTGGAAAAGCATACATATCAACTATGCCCGAATTTTTGAGATGCCTTCCGCATCCGACTTCATTGCGTTAGCCATCAGTTTTTAGTAGTCAAATAGCCGTCGGCTGTCGGCTGTCAGCCTTCAGCAAGAGGCCTCTGTGGCATCATAACACTTTACCTGCCAGACACGGATGGCTAATGGCTGACTGGTGATAGCTGCTCCATCACCTCTTTCCAGTCCAATTCCGCTTGATTCCATTCAAACTGTTGTAGTGGTCCGAATTTGAGGTTGACTGTTAAACTCTTCGGTGTTGGCGAACTGTCGAATAGATTGAAATCTCGGACAACAACGTAGGTGTGCTGTCCATCTGTAATCGACTTGCACGCCTCAATGAAATCGTCGAGATTTCGGATCTGTTTTCCGTTTATATCAAGGATTACAATTTTAGAGTTCCCGTTCCGTTCTTGGACCCCGACACGCGAGAAACTACTGCCCCGCTCGGCGTGGGGTAAATAGACCCCGTCGGCTTCAAGGAATAGGATGCGGCGGAGTTGTGGTGTAATATCGTGTAAAATTGCGCCACCAAATCTGACGAAGCGTGTCACCTTTTTCGCTTCCAAGTCCTCCACAGGGATATCAATACTGAGATTTTCTCCGTTCCGATAGATGTCCAAATTGACGCTTTTCCCAACGTTCTGATTCAGGACGGCATCGAAGGTATAGAGGTCATCCTTGATGATCTCGTTATTGATGCGATAGATAATATCGGATGCGCGAAGGTCGGTTTCACCGGTTGTTCTCGGTACAATGGATTCGATTTGGATGACCTTGGGTGTCCCGGCTTTGGAGGGCCCGATCTCTTTTCGCAACTCAGCGGGGAAGTTGAAGTGTTTAATAGCTTCACCGATGGAAACGAGTTCCAGGTCCACGCCGATCTCTCCGCGTTGGATCGGGATACTGTTGCGAATCAATTCAAGTGCATCGTGGAGATAATCAATTGGGAGTTCAAAACTGGAGGTATCCGTGCCGCGTGCGTGAATAGCGATCACTTGTCCTGCGGTATTCCAGACAGGACTTCCGCTTGAGCCGCCTGTCCGGTCAAACGTGGTGTGGATGTAACTGGAGTGCCGATCCCCCTTGTTAACATTCAGGTTCGTAATCCGTCCAAATTTGATCGTATATTCCTCTTTCTCGTTATTCCCGATGAGCAGAAGTTCATCGCCAAGCGCGAGTGTGCCCCATTCGCCGAGTTCAACGGCTTGGAGTTCAAAATCGACCTCGGCAGGATCAATCTGGTAAAACCCGAAGTCGTGTGTTGGATCGTAGTAAAGAATCCGTGCTTCCGTAAAGCTACCGTCGTGGAAGTTGATTTTGACATAGGCGGGGCTGCTGCCGGTGACGTGCCGGTTCGTAGCGATAATCCCACGTTCTGCGTCAACAACAAAACCGGTGGCAAAATTTGTGCCTTTCACTTCTGTTTCAAAGACGACCTCTGAGGAGGTTTCGACATTCACCACCATCGGTTTGTAGGCGGCAACCTGTTCCGTCCAGTCGTGTTGGGCATTGGCGTTCGCGAGAAAAATAAAAATGGCAAGAATTGCTAAGACTACACTATTTGTGCGTTCAAAAATTTGTTTCATGATGTATCCTTTTCGCTTGGATTTTCTAAATTTTTTAAGAGTTTAACACAGCGGTTTAGGCATGTCAAATGTTTTTTGGAAATCCAAAACCAAACGTTCCTATCTTGACGCGGGCGCGCAGACGTGGTATATTATTGACACTTTCGCATAGTAAGCACGAGAAATAACACATTAGGTCGAAAGCTGCAAGCAGGAGAGAGATTATAAAATGGCAACACATCACTTTGAACCGACGGTTTACTATACAGCAATTGGCGCGCATGAACCGGTACTCCATATTGAGAGTGGCGATACCGTTTTTACAACTACTGTGGATAATGCAGGTTACGATGCCAACGATACACAGGTAACCGAAAGAGGTAACCCACAGACGGGTCCTTTTTATATAGAATCGGCGGAACCCGGTGATACACTATCTGTTCATTTTGACCGGATCCTTCCGAATCGCTCTATCGGGCGGACGGCTATGGTCGTTGCGCCGAATGTGCTGGATCCGCAGTATGTCGCATCTGAGATGCCTGAAGGCGGTCTCGCAGAGTGGCATGTGGATGTGGAGCAGTGGACGGCGACGTTGATGACCCCAGAGACGCAGTTAGGTAAACTCACGCTCCCTCTTGAACCGATGGTTGGGTGTTTCGGTGTCGCGCCACCACGCGGGCAAGCGATCTCAACGGCGACCTCTTCTACACATGGCGGTAATATGGACTATCGCGGTTTTCAGGAGGGTGTTACTGTCTACTTTCCTGTCTTTGTCCCCGGCGCGCTCTTTTTTCTCGGCGACGGACACGCTGTTCAGGGTGATGGCGAGATTGTTGGGACCGGCATCGAAATCTCTTTTGATGTGCAGTTCACGGTTGAAGTGCTGAAAGGCAAGAGCATCAACTGGCCCCGTGCCGAAAACGAGGACTATATTCTAACAGCAGGCAACGCGCGTCCGTTGGATCAGGCGGTACAACACGCAACGACGGAACTTCTTCGGTGGTTGGGTGAACTCGGTCTGGAGAAATCTGCGGCACACATCTTGTTAGGGCAAGCCGTAGAGTATGACATGGGTAACGTGTTTGATCCTGCGTATACGATGGTCTGCAAAATCAAAAAGTCTATATTGCGTGATATTGGGATTATGTAACGTGCGATTACAAGTCCCTGATAAGGCGGATTTAGGGGTTGCGCGATATTGTTGAGTGGAACACCCGCGTTTGCCCGACTTCTATTGCTTTATACATCACTAACCTCATCGCCCATTACTTCTCGTATCGCTTGTTTGAATCGTTCTGGGTTTTTGAAGTACAACTTGGCATTGTTAACAGCACTCTTCAACAATCTAAGATCATCTGGCTTGGCATCCTCTACCTTCAACAGAGATTGGATTTTTTCTTCATTGAATGTGCCATATAACTGACCGATCGCCGCACTTAAGAAAGCCCCAGTTAGTGCCGTAACATTATGAAACGAGAGTACAACCTCTTGATCCTCTTTAAGAGCGGTATCAAGGCGGTCATAAATCTTTTGTCCATCGTCGGAAGCAACACAAAAGGGGCTGCCCACAACTTCAAACAAGGATATCTTAATCTTTTCTGACACGGGTTATCTCCTTAAAATAATGTCTTTTACGTTTATTAGCAGGGAAGCGAACCTATAAATTTAGGTATCCGCTGCGGCACTGCCAAAAATTATTTCCTTCAATTCGTCGTAAGTAGGCATTCCAGGTTCAATTAAAGGAGCAAGTGTATCTCTCAGAAATCCTTCACGCGTTTCACCAGCTCCACTGACTCCCCAACCAAGAACTTTTTGACGAATTTTATTAGCAGCATCTTTTATATTTTCAGTATCCTCTCGTATTCTTATCAATTCGGCTTTTTTTTCCGCGTGATGTTCTAATTCATTATCCCGACATAGTATATCCAACACATCATCAGCAAGCATATAGTTTTCGATTTTTCCCTGTCTTAAAACCTTCAGCCCTTGTTTTTCTGACCGGACCACATCTGTGGGTGAAGTTTCATCATCAAGATCTCTGAGACCAAAAACGTTTGCACCTTTCGTAACCGCCTCAACGACTGAAATATAATTTTGTAGTTCTCTCTTTCCTCCACCCGAAACGAATTTCGTATCGGGAAATTCTTCGGAAAAGATTTGATTGTAGCATTCGGCATCAAAACCGTCACTTCCATGACTTCCTTCACAAATTACAATTTGATCTGGGGTGACAAGGGCAGCTAAATCACCTAAAGCAATTTCATGCGTCTGCTCCCAGAATCTACGATTAGGCTTAGTAGGTTTTATAACATCAGATTCATCAAACTTTCCATCGGTAAAATCAAGGAATACAACTTGCCCGTCGTGTTGCTCGTGTAATTGTAACGCTTTTCGCATCATTCCAATGGCATGTGTTGCGATCCACAACTGCGATTCATCATTCACAAGGCGAAAGAGTTCTTCAAGGAGCCTTCCTTGTAATCTGGGATTCATGTGTGCTTCTGGCTCATCTATACAAAAAACAGTATCATCATATTCTACTTTTTTAACAAAAATATCAAGCAGTAGGTCAAAAGCAGACTTTTCCCCACCAGAGAGATTCTTATAAAGAAATTTTTTACTTGTTCCCTTGTCAAAAGTAAAACTTTTCTCGTTAAGTGGGTTACCTAAACTATTGAGAACTAAATCAGGGAAGAGACGTTTCATAGCTGCTTGAATTTCACCAAGAATCTCGTCCTGAAATTGTCCTAAACTTTTTGATCGATCCTCCCTGTTAAATGCGCTTTCAACTGCATTAGAAACAAGTCTTTGATAATTGCCAGTAACCGCTGCATCATTTTCGATCAGAGTCTTGAATCTTGTCTCTTGAAATATGGGTGGCATTGTTTGTATCGCACCGATATTCAGCACAGGATCATTACGGTAGGCAGTTCGCACATAAATGGCTTTTCTCTTATCAGACTGTGAATCGTTGTGGAATTTAATATCTATTGGCTCAATCTGCCTTCTTTGAGCAGCAGTTTTGGAATAGTAATCAAGGTCGTCTCTGCCTCGTCCTAAGCCTCTATATTCATATGTTTTGTACCACATTGCATCAAACAACGACGATTTCCCACAACCGTTAGGTCCAAGAAGAACGACCAATTTCGCAGTTTCTGGGATATTTTTAATCTTCAAGTCAGTAAATCGCTTGAAATTCTGTAAATGAATTGACTTTATTTTCAAATTGTTTGTCATTGTGTCATTGCCGAAGATGTCCACGACTTTGACAGCGAGTTTTCGGGGACCGGGTTCGCATTCGTGGGCAACGCTGGTTAATTCCAATGAGCGATCCTTCTTGGTACGGAAACTCTGCCATTCGTTTTCAAAAACGTAATCACCTGTCCACTGTTCTTCCCACTCGCCTGTTTGCGAATCTTGCACACGGATAATCTCTTGTTTGCTCTCAAAGTCAAAATCGACCGACCAATAATCAATCCAGTCTGTCCAGTGTTTGGTTAACACTTCCCGACTCACAATCCCATCTGCATCTTTGCTGACCTTTACGACCTGGCCCTTTTCCACTACGATCTTACTGCCCTTGTTCCTGAGTGCCTGCTCAGCGTGGGAGATGGAATCCTGTGAGTAAAAGACAGAAAAATCGGTTAGTTCTACCGCGACGGTTGCGGGTTTGTCTTTCTCACCTGTTTGGATATGGGATTTGACTTCAATAAACGCCATGTCGTGGAACACCACCTGCCCTTGCTCTACTGCTCGTTTGTCGAAAACTTCAGCAGGGATGAATTTGGGTGCGATATTGATGCCTTTGCTTTTTGCCTCATCCAGCACGTTGGGAAACAGTCCCATCTCAAACTCAAAACCGAGAACGTCCACACGCGTAATTTGGTACTTGCGGCACTCAAGGATAATTTCTTCCACAAACAGGCGCGTCACTGGCAGATTGATGGGACCGACTGCGACAAGTCTTCCTGCTTTTTTACCCTGAAAATTGGTAAAACCGTCTGTTTTCTCGGCAGCGTAAGCGTGCAGGATAAGGTCGATAAAATCTTCTTCCCTCTCTATTGATTGCTGCTGTTGTTCAGCCTCGCGCAGATTCGGATTGACACCGATATAGTGCTGCCGCTCATACTTGCCGAGGTTGAGGATTTCAAAGGCGCGATAGTCTTCTCCATCTGCTTTTAGTTGACGCTGGACTCCGATCATCCGTTTACGGGTGGTGTGGATGGCGAATTTGCCGAGGTCTGTGGCAATCCATTTACGCCCTAACTTTTCAGCAACGGCAGCGGTAGTACCAGAACCACAGAAAAAGTCAGCAACAAGGTCACCTTCATTGGAAGATGCTTTAATGATGCGTTCAAGAAGTGCCTCTGGTTTTTGGGTAGGGTAGCCCACTCTTTCATCTGCCATGTTATTGATAAAAGGAATACGCCACACATCCCCCAATGGTTTACCCTTTAGTTCGTCCAGGTATTGCCGCCTTCCAGCACGTTTCATATAACGTCTACCACCCTCGTCTATATTGCTGAATTTATCTTTATAACCTTCTGGATAGTCCCCATACACCTTATTAAATATGAAAGATTGGGATTTGGTCAGCCATAGTATGGTCTCGTGGTCCCTAATCCAATTCAAGGCAATACTTTTATATCCCGAAACATTGTCAAAATACCATATTACCTCTCTTTGGAAGAGCGATTCACCGAATATATCTGAAAGAATCAGCCGAAGACTGGCATTCAAACGCCAATCACAATGCACATAGATACTGCCATCCTCTGTTAGTAAATCTCGCATTAGCACCAACCGTTCGTAAATCATCGCAAGAAACGAATCTGTCCCTTTACCCCAAGTATCACGGTAAGCAATCTCTTCAAGGATATTCGGATCTTTGGTGAAGATCTCGTCACCAATTTCAATATCCATGGAGAAATCCGCGCCTACGTCAAAAGGTGGATCAATATAGATGAGTTTAAGTCCACCTTGTGCCTCAATCTCATCACGTAGGGGTCCGTTCTTGAGGGAGGACAAGACCAATTTGTTGTCGCCCCAGATGAGTTTGTTCGTCCAACCCTTGCGTTGGCGGCCGCGTGTGTCAAATAAACCGAGTTGCATATTGTCTTCGGAGGGTTTTTCGGCGCGGGGTTCATCTACATTTTCAATTGTCTGAAAAGGGAGGACGATGTTGCAGACTTGGTTGGTTTTTCCGTTCCAAACGAGTTCTACCTCGCGTTTGTCCTCAAACAGAAGGAAGCGATATTTGTCGGGCAGCGGTTTGTCTGCCTCAATAAAGCGGATGATTTCTTGTTGTTCTTGTTCGGTGAGTCTTGGCATAATGCTTCTCATTCCCTTTATTTTTCCTTAGCATCTTCTTGTTCTGTCCCATCTTCTTCAATGACTTGAACGACAGGATCACTGATGTTCGCGTAACTATATTCCTCTTTGAGCGAATCTCTAGTTTTCCCTTTTTGCTCCTCTGTATCATACTTTGTTACCCAAGCAAGTGGCATAAGAGATCGAGCGAATGGACCAAGAGTGCCTGAGCTCCGAATCTTACCGCTACTCATTTCCCTCGCTGATAGGTAAGGATAGGCAGCTGCTATGGACAATTTTTCTTGAGTATGAATAACCTTTACTCTGATCTTTGAGCGTCCAATGGATCCTAACACTTCACCCGTATCAGGGTCTTCTATATCCTGCTCATAGGCATCCATCACATCAAAGTACATGCCAACATTTACGCCATCTACAGTCCCCACAGTTATTGCGATTTCGTATTTGTTAAGCACACGCGCGACTTTTCCGCGAATCGGTTCAGTCATTGTTCTTCCCTCCTTGTATTGTCAAATTGGCGTTTCTGTTCTAATTCCCCTACATCTTCTGGAACAATATCTCGCCAATCCTCAAGTGCATCATCTGCTGTTGATAGTTGCTCAGCGATAATTTCTTCAAGACGAGCAAGTGCGACTTGGTCGTTCTCATGAGAATCTGAAATTTGTGATGCTTCTATTGTAGTCGCAGCACGAGAGAGACTATGATACAGAGAAAGGAGTCTGCGAAACGCAGACCGGGCATGTGGTTTAATCATTTCTTTCGCTGCCTCGCGAGCAGACTGGCGACCAAAAATGAAGGAACCCACAAGCCCTCCCGCGAAGACGAAGATTTGCCAAAGCGCGCTCTCCAGGCCGCTTAAAGTTCGCTGTGTTGCTGTGTACGCGAGAATAACTGATACCCCTATTGAGAAAAGAAGTAGCAGAGCCGGTCCTATACGTTCAAGGTGTTTCATAATCTAAAAAGACTGTATCGAAAGTTAGAGTGACTTGTCCAAAAATATTTGGACTCCAAGAAGCACAAGTCCGGCACCAAATGAAACAAAGAAAGCAATTACGAGCCCCCAACGAATTTTTTCTAATACTTTGAATCGTGATTCTCCTTGACCAATGGTAAAAGCCGTCGGCGGAAATAATTTTTTCCCAAAAAATGAGGCTGTTATGAGCAGAATTATGAATAGGAATAAAATTATGATGAGAACCCATGGTTTTATATTCTGATCTAATACGGGCCACCATAACCTTACCTGCCTCACTACCAGGTAAAAAATGAAAAATATAGCAAGAGCCGTAAATTCAAAATTGATACGGGACATCCAACTATACCATGGACGCATTCCTTCAACGATACTGTGTGTTTTATCCCGTAATTGAAAAACAAGTTCCTCACACGCCTCGAAATCAATAGAGACTCCTCGCTGAAAGAGACCTCCAGCGAAATCAACCGAAGCAGATTTTGAATAATTGTCAGACCTGGCACTCAGACGGATGTAACGAATCTCTTTTGACTTGGAATTCTCGTAGCCGATTAGTTCCTTCACGGTCTTAAATTCGCGGGAAAAACCGTCTGCACACTTGACAGAAATAGCCACCTTGCCAACATGATTTTGGAATAGTTCAACCAACTTTTTCAATTTGTCAGGTCTAACAACAAAAGCATGTGGTAATTTTTTAGAGTAGTGGACATTCATATCATACCCTTACAGCACAAAGAGATTTAAAAGCACCATCGCGTTTGACTTGCCAACCAAATCTCTTTTAAATTTTTCAATAAGCCACATACCGCTCCACTGGAGCGGGAGACCTTGAATTCACGCGTGCTATAGACATACCGCTCCGTTGGAGCGAAAGATGGAAATGAAAAATCCCGCTTAGGATATCTTTCAAAAGACCGTTAGCAAATCCCACTAATCTGGTATAGCAAACGTTAGGATTGTCTACACTCCTGATCTCTAAATATTATACCACAAAAATTTCAAAATTCAAAGAAATAAGCACAAAAAACTTTATTAATCATAAGTGTTGGTTTTGTATTCGGTAAAACCGTCAAGCAGTTGCTGAAATGTTTGTGGTGTATACACATCAAAACTCTCTTGATCTACATAGACAAAATCACAATCAATATCGGTTACGGTTCTGTTAACATCCTCACACCATTGTGCCAATCGCTGCATCTTAAGCGGTACATCCAAATCTTCTCTCCCTTTTGTCTCAACAACAATTACACGTCCATCTGTCAACTTGACCAGAAAATCTGGATAGTAGTTGCTGATGCTACCATCAGCGTTGATATAATCGAGTTTGAAATGCACACCATAGTAATTTTTGGCGTAAGAGACGACATCAGGACAGTTTTCGAGAAATGCGGCAAATTCCAATTCAAAATGGCTATCGCCGGTGATTCTATTGAACACAGACTTTTGCGGAATCAAGTATTCCTGTTCTTTAACCATAAATGGTCGTGTATCCTGTACCTTTGCAATCTCATTCATCTGCGCCTCGCCTTTATCGCGTATCGTGAGATCGTTGATGGCGCGTTTGAAGGTTTCAATGACCGTTTTTGTGGCGGGGAGTTCTGACAGATTGCTTAAGGTATTAGGATCCTCCAATGCTACACTTTCACTGAAGAGCGCGTTCTGCACAAAGTCCTTTACCTTTGCATATAATACATCATAACCGCTGACGAGCCGGAGTTCCTTCATAATAGTATGGACAAAATAGCCGAGTGCGTTTCGATAGTCTTCGGCTCCTGGACTCTCCAACATAGTGGTATATGCAATTTCTCTCGTTGTCATGTATTTAAAAACGATCTCACGTACCTCCTCAACTTTGCCATATTTCCGATACACGATAGGCGCGAAGTCAAGCTGCTTAACGTCTAAGTCCGCCAGGTTTTTGTACTCGCGGTAGATGCGCCGCGTTAATACCGGAATTTCAACATCAAGGGCATCAATGTCCTTATTGACATTTTCTTTATCTACCTCAATCACGAGGGGTGCTTTGGGCTTAGTGCCTTCACCCATTTCTTGGCGTTCTAATTCCACCCCTTCTTTTTGGATCTGTTCAACAAAGTCCATGAAAGCATCGGTACCGACAACGCTCACAGATTCATTTACAGCATCGGTGTACATTCGACGCAGGCCACGCCCTAAAGTTTGCTCTGGTAAAATGTTACTCTTTGCAGAATAGGCACGGAGACCAACAATAGTGGTTACATTCTTGACATCCCACCCCTCTTTGAGCATCAATACGGAAATGATCGCTTTGTATGGGCTATCTGGCGAGTCAATTTCATTCGCTTGTTTGCGGAGTTTCTCTAATTCTTCTTTGTTCCTTCCGGTCGCTGCTTCGGAGATTTCACCATTATTCTTTGTGTGAATCACCAGGACAGCATCTTTGAGATCGGGATAATGGTTTTCGAGGTATTCTGCCACTTCATCGCAGTTTTTAGTGTCGTCGGTCATCACAAACAGAATGGCTTTCTTACCCAATTTTTCGTGTTCTTCATAGGCTTTTCGCCATTCCATAACACCGAGGTGAAGGTAATCGGCATATCTCTCAGTGTACTTCACGCTTTGTCGTTCAACAAGTTTTGCTCGGCTTTCAGCATCAGGGAGGATCGGATGTTTGACAACATTTTGTGAAATCGCCTCTACAAGTGGGTAATCCGAGACTGTTTGCACAAAAATTGCACCGTTATTGTGTTTGGGGGTAGCTGTCACGTCTATCTGCAGGGATAACTCACTATCTTTTTGCAAGAGGCGGTTGTGAATATCCTCAATGGATTTGAACCACGCCATTCGTGAATCATGAATATGATGTGCTTCGTCGTTAAGGACCATGAGTTCATCAATATCTCGGACAATGTCTCCGAGATCAACTTTGGAGTCTGTCGTGGCACCTGTCGGTTTCTTGCCCAAGAAATAATCCATGCTATTATTGTCATCGGCGGACGGTGGGGATTGATCGCTGGAATAGACCCGATGGATATTAGTGAGAAATATATTGCCAGTAGGACGGATGGTCCGCACCTCGTCTTGGACATGTAGCGTCAACTGAAAATCGTTGCGCCAATTCTTTCCTTCAAAACCGTTATCAGGTAGCACTGGGTCTTTAATGAAAATTTCTAAACCTTTAAAATCGTGGTAGAGGCGATCAAGCACAATGATATTAGGGGCAATGACGAGGAAGTTACGCGAGAGTTCGGAGTCTTGCTCATACAACTTGTGAAAAAAGCTCCACGCGATTGCGAGACTCATCACCTTTGTTTTTCCTGTTCCTGTCGCCATCTTTATCACAAATCGTCGCCAATTTTCATCAAAAAATCCTGTAGAAACAGCACGTGAACTGTCAAAGCGTATTAGATCAACTTCGTCTTTTACTTTGGCGACATCATATAGGTAGATGATAGTTTCGAGTGCCTCGCGTTGGGCAAAGTAATACCGAAACTGCTCCATCGTTCCATCAGTCTGTTCTTGCAAGTGCGCGTTATTGAACCACCAATTGAGAAGTGCTTTACTTGTTTCGGAAGCACCGTTATAGTTGTCGTCGCGCCACGTTTTGACTTTCTCGCGGATCTTTTGGACAAGGGGCGGGAGCAGCATCCCGTATCCCATATCCAGCAGTAGTGGTTGATCGGGAAGCCAACGCACCGAAGGGTCAATGATTTCGTGTGGAGATTCAGGAAAATTAGGGTGTAAAGCCATGATTGGTTACTCAATTTTTAATGGTTTAGCGTTGTGATATTTGAGGTATTATGCCACGTTTTAGGTAAAACTTCAAGTAGAAAAAGTCTACAACACATTTCATAAATAGTTTGAGAGTATTGTGTTAGATAAGGACTTCTAATGGAAAACCCCCTAAACCCCTTATTAGGGGACTTTTAAAAACAGCTGCGTAAGTCTTATGAGATTGTTATTTTTTGTTCCTTGTCCGACTAAAGCAGATTAGAATTCGCGGTCAGGATCGGGATTTCTTGAGTTTTGAAATCGCTGTCGTTTGTTATTAAGGTGAATCCGTTGTTTTTACAGATCTCAGTTATGACCTGATCGTTGAAGTCGAAATTACCGGATACCTCATCGTCGTTATCCCCTAAGACTTCTTGAAATATTTGATTGAATCTCTGAGGGTCTTTAAAATATAGTTTGACATCACGAACGACGGATTCCAGAAAGGCAAGGTCGTCTGGTGCTATATCTTCCACTTTCAATAGAGACCGAATTTTTTCTTCGCTGAACGTTCCATATAATTCACCGATCGCGGCGGTGAGGAAAGGTGTTGTGAGTGCCGTAACATTATGAAACGACAGTACAACCTCTTGATTCGATCTCAGCGCAGCGTCAAGGTGCTTATGAACCTTCTCTCCATCATCGGAAGCAACACAGAAAGGGCTGCCCACAACTTCAAACATGGATATTCTAATATCGTCTGACATAGTTATCTCCTTAAAAAATGTTTTTCTGCTTCTATACTTTCAACCCTCCTACTAACTATTGTACCACAAAAATCCGCAGAATTTAAAGACAGAATAACGGACGTTCTAACAACCCCTCTAAGATTTATTCATATTTAACTCTGCCATGGATCTGAGATTCAATAGCGGGGTCATTACGCCGCCGGCAGCGGGGAGAACTACGCCAGTATCGTAAAGCTTCATTGCAGAGATGGTGGCGTGTGCGACATCTTCAGGTGCACCTGCGCGGACCATAAAGATGTAACCTTTCTCTGCTGCTTCCTCATAATCCGGGATACGGACACGCGAGAGGTCAGTATCAATCACACCTGCAGCGATGCCGTTCACTTTGATGCCGTGCTGCGCTAAGCGTCCAGCATAGGCGCGCATGCTCATCTCTAACCCCGCCTTTGAGATGCAGTAGGCGGTGCGGTTGTCGGATGCCATTACGTCGGAGATCGAGAGTGTGTAGATGATGCAGCCTCGAACCTCGTTTGCGACCATGTAATTTGCGACGCGCTGTGTGAGAAAGTGGGTCGCCTTGAGGTTGGTGTTGACAATCAGATCGAACTGTTCGGGTGTTTCCTCAAGAATATCAGCGATGCGCGTGATACCGGCGTTGTTCATGAGGATGTCTACTTTCCCGAAAGCATCGTGTGCGGTGTCAAGCAGTCTTTCGTGTGAATCGAGGTCACTGATGTCGGCTTGAATGATGACGGCTTTTCTGCCGAGTGCTTCTACCTCTTGCTGCACGGATTCGGCGGCATCTCGATTTTGGTTGTAGTTGATAAGCACGTCGGCACCTTGGCGTGCCAATTCAATGGCGATTGCGCGTCCGATGCCGCGGCTGGAGCCGGTCACGATTGCGGATTTGTCTGTGAACGAAACGTCTGTTGCAAAAAATCCGAGGTCTGTATCTGTTGCCATACTTTTCTCCATAGGTATCAATTTAAGATCTTCATAACTTTTTAACTGTTATAAACATGCCGCCCTTACAGGGCTTGATTGTTCTTTTCAACGCTTTTCTATAAACATATTGTCCCTACGGGACTCAAGAAATCACTTGTACTTTTAATCTGAATACGGGTCTGCGGCATCGCGGAGGGCATCTCCTAAGAAGTTAAAGGCGATGACGACGACGAGCACTGGGACAGCCGGGAAAATGAGCCACGGGTAGTGGAGTAGGACGGTGACGCGCTGTGCCTCTTCTAACAGCACCCCCCAACTCGTCATCGGTGGACGGATTCCCAAGCCTAAGAAACTCAGTGCTGTCTCCCCCAAAATCATACCGGGAATCGCGAGTGTTGCGATAACGATGATATGGCTATAACATCCGGGTAGCAAGTGCTTTGTGATGATATGCCAATGTCCGGCACCTGCAGCACGTGCCGCCATAACGAAATCGCTCTCTCGATACGCCAAGACCTTTCCACGCACCTGTCGTGCCAAACCACCCCAACGGATAATCGACAAAATAATGGTGATGCCAAAGTAGATTTGAATGCTCGACCAGCCGGGAGGTAGCGCAGCACCGAGTGCCATCCAGAGCGGGATGTCAGGAAATGCTGAAAGGACCTCAATGATACGTTGGATCAGATTATCTATCCATCCGCCCCAATATCCAGATATGGTGCCGAGAATGGAGCCGAGAACGATGCTCAAAAGGACACCGACTAAGCCGAGTGTCATCGAGACGCGCGCTCCGTACATGATTCGTGAAAGCAGGTCGCGTCCCATCCGATCAGTGCCTAATAGGAACATGGGTCCCGCAGAACTGAAGAAATGTCTCCTGCCTTCTGCATCCTTGAAGAAAAATTCAACGGGATGCCGCTGTGCCAAATCTTTGGTGAATTCCAACTCAAGGCTTTCTGGGTTGCGGACGGATTTCAAGCCGTGAACATAGAAACCGTCTCCGACTGAGAAATGGAGGCGTTGCGGTGGGACGTGCCGCAGCCGCATGTTGATCTCGTTGTAGTGATAGGGCGCGAAGAAATCTGCACCGATGGCGAGGATATAAAAAAGCAGCAAAAGGGCACCCGCGATAACACCCATTCGGTTCTTACGGAACCGCCGCCATATCAGTTGACGGTAACTCAGTTGCCCTATTTCACCTGTAGTTTCTATTTCTGGAGCACCCTCGATTACTTGATCAGGCGTGCTTTGTATCTCATTCATATCGAATCCTCGGATCTACCCATGCCAATGCAATATCTGCGAGCAAATTACCGATAACCAAAAGGAGGCTGAGCATCATAATCAGCGTACCAGCGAGATAAATGTCTTCGTTCAGGAGGCTGCGTAAGAGAATCGGTCCGACTGTCGGCAACCCCAAGACAATTGAGACAATCGCTGAACCGGAGAGGATACCGGGCAGGCTCATCCCTAAAATACTGATGAGTGGATTAATCGCAATCCGCACGGCATGTTTCCCGACAACGACGATTTCTTTCAGCCCCTTTGCGCGTGCGGTTTGAACGAATGGCTGCCCTAACACATCAAGCAGGTTGCCGCGCATGATACGCATTAAACTCGCCGTCCCGTTAATACCGACAACAATTACTGGAATCCAGAGATGTTTGAAAAGATCACCGAGTTTGCCCCATGTCCACGGCGCGCCTTCATAGTAAGCCGAGAATAGCCCGAATAGGGGAACACCGAAGATGTCAAAAGCGAATACCATCAACGAGAGTGCTAAGAGAAACGCTGGTATTGACATACCGACAAAACTGAGGAAGGTGAGGAAATGATCCGACCATTTATATTGATGCGTAGCGGAATAAATCCCAAGTGGGATAGCGATAACATAGGTGAAGATGAGCGATCCGACAGAGATAATAAGCGTGAAGGCGATCCGATCCCATATCAGCTCATCGACTTCGCGCTTATACTCAAATGACTCACCGAAGTTACCGCGAACAAAACCGCTTATCCAGATGAAGTAGCGTTTCCATAGCGGATCATTCAATCCGTAGCGTTCGCGCAATTCCTCAACTTGTGCGAGCGAACTGCTATCGCCGAATTCCTCCTCTAAGCGTTGGATTTCGCGGTCGAGGTAATCGCCTTGCGGCAGTTGGATGATAATAAAAGAGATAATAGAAATCGCCAGAAGTGTCGGAACAGCGATGAAACATCGGCGAATGATATAGGTAATTATGGGTGTATCTCCTTTTTATTGGCTGTCGGAAACCATCGGCAGTCAGCAGTCAGCAAGAATGGCTATCAGCAGTCAGCAGTCAGTTAAGAGGGTTTTAGATAAACCGAGAAAAAAACCGTCCTGATGGCTGTCGGCTACTCCTTAGATATCCAACACTGTTCGGGATAATGGGTTGCGGGTGTTACAATTGCCCACGGACCTAAAATGCCGTCGTTTGGGACGTTGTGGAAATGGTCCGCAACGACCAGGAGCGACGGTGAACGTGCTGCGGAACCGAGGTGAAACGGTCCCTCGTCAATATGAATTCTAACGGCATCCCGAACATATTGATGCCGCTGTTTCTCATCGGGTTCACGCTTAATCGCATCGTATAAGTCAAGAAGTTTTTTCAGGGGTCCGGTAGCGGGTTCACCTTTTTCACCACCGGTTTCGTACCATTTCCCTACTTTGGGATGCCAGTACTTGGGAAGCGTAGGGAATACCCAGTCGGGATACGTAAAGAGATCCATCTCCGCTTCACCGTGCATGCTGATTGTGAATTTGCCAAGTGTGCGGCGCAGACTCAATTCAGCACCGGGTGGCGTATAGAGCAGGGTTTTCAAACCGAGTTGTTCCCATCCCTCTTGGATAATTAAGCCGATGTCATTCTCTTGACTGTTGAGATTGGAACTCGGCACATCCATGAGCATCTCAATCCGTTCACCATCGGGACGTAGCCTATAGCCGTCTTTATCACGTTCTGTGAGTCCCATCTCATCAAGGAGACGGTTCCCTGCATCAATATCAAAGTCTGCATCGGCACGTTTCCACTCTTCAAAGAGGGTCTGTCCATCTTCATCGGCGAAGTGCCATCCCTCTTGGCTGACCGTCGCTGCCTGTGGCTCCAGCAAACCGCGCCATGCGATTTCGTTACATTTCACGCGGTCGATGCCGTAAGCGAGTGCCTTTCGGAACCGTTGGTCTCGGATGATTTTTCTTAACTCTGGATCGGGCGCGGTCCAGTTAATCAGGATCGCGGGTTGCGCGCCAGCCGTGCTTTTCCAGCGTCTCACCTGATAGCCACCCTTCTTCTGTCCTTTCAAATAGAGTGCCAGATCACGGAGTTCCATTCCGCGGTATTGGCAATCAATCTCACCTGCAAGAATCTTAAGCACGCGAACTTGGGGTTCAGGGACCAAACTCGTTTTGACTCTGTCAATATAGGGGAGTTGCCTGCCGAGCGTATCAACGACATAATAATATGGATTGCGTTCGAGTTCGACACGGAAGCCGCCCTTTTCGTATTTTATCACGCGCCAGGGCCACAATGTAGGACGTTCTGGGTTTTGGTGTGGTATATTTTCCTTCTCGAATTGAATAAAATCGGTATACTTGGGGTTGCTATCTGGGTGGAACTGCTGCATGTAGTGCGCTGGGATATTGTATTGATTGCACCACCAAAAGCCTGTCGCTAACCAAAGCGGTACGAGCCAGTTGGGTCCCGCGAATTTCATCACAATTGTATAGTCATCAGGGGTTTCGACTTCCATCGGGATACCGTTGACCTTACACCAGACAGGCGCGCCGTACTTGTGCCGTTCATCAAGACAGAGTTGATAATAGTAAGCGAACGAGGCAGAAGTATAAGGATGACCATCCGACCATTTGACACCTTTACGGAGATGCAACGTCAGCATACTGCCGTCTTCGTTAAATTCCCACGATTCTGCAAGACCGGGCTCCAAGCCAGAGGCATCAAACTTCCATCGGATGAGGGGGGCATAGCCTGCCGTCATCTTCCACGTCCCTAAATCTGGATGCGTGTGAAACCGGTGCCACGTTCCGCCATAGGGGCCAGGCTGCTCATATCCGTCGAAATTCGTTTTAGCGACAAGCGGATTTTCTGGGAGCCGTTCCGAAAGCGACGGGAGTTTGCCCTCAGTGACCTGTTTTGCCCACATCGGTGCCTCTTTCGCCTCAATCCCGCTGGAGAAATTGGAGGTATCTTCCACTGGATTTCCTGAACATCCGACGATGAAAGTCAGCAAAATGAGATGCCAAATCGCAATCTGAGGTGTTTTTGTTGGGTTTCGCATTTTAACGCCTTTCGAGGGAGTCAGTGAAGGTATTTAGGTCTTGAGATACCTTTGCAAAGAGTTCGTCAATTGATTTTGCATGCGGTATGGTCTTTTCATATCTCAATTCCCTGCCGTAGATGTTGTTCACCTTGTGACGAAAATCCAAAAGAGTTTCCAATTGAAGAGATGTATTTTCAGAAATCACGGGTGGACGTTCTGGTCGTTTTTCTGTCATTTGTGCGAGTAGATTTTTATGCCATCGACTCCCTCTCGGGACGTGCCTATCTACTTCACGTGCAATTCGTAGAAAAATGTTCTCTATGCCCCTATAGACATCGGCGAGATCTGTTGCGATTGTATTTTCGATGAATTCCTTAACATCAATGGGAACTATCTCAATTTTTTCCAATCCTCTTTGGATTCTTTCGAGTATTCCGTTTATTTTATCAAGTTCATCGTTGATGCGTTGTGTGAATCTTTTTCGGTTCATTTCGTAGATTTCTCCGCTCTCAGCAGGAAAAACTTGCCGCTTTAAGTGTTTGTAAAGTGTATGCCATAATACTGGTTGGAATCCTTTTTCGATGGGCATCGCTTGGTGTTTGATCCGTTCTCGGAAAAGTCCGTTCGATGTGTCGAAATTGATTAGGTCTATTCTGAACGCCGAATCGAAATTCATAACCTTTATACGCGCTTTATCGTACAAGTCACTGGAGAGTCCTGACACAGCAATATCAATATCTGACCCTTTCATAAACCATAGTGGCTCTGTGAGTGAACCGAAGACGGAGACTTGGGTCGCGCCGAGTTCCTCGTAAAGCAGTGCTGCGATTTCATGCGCGTCATGCCATGCCTGATGAAGCAGATCTTCATCCATCACCCGGTTCTTCCACACCTGTTCCAACCGCTTTCTGCATGCTGAGAGTTCATCTGGCGACATTTCCTGCTTTGACATTACTCAACTCCTTGTAACTCCAATGTATCACTATGGTGACAAGCCACCTGAACGCCTTGTGAAACCTCTCGAAGTTCTGGTGTTTCCTGTTTACATACATCAGTTGCGTAACGGCATCTTGGGTGAAAATAGCATCCAGTCGGCGGTTGCGACGGATCAGGTACATCCCCTTCAAGTCGAATATGCTCACGTTTTCGCTGGGCATTCGGATCGGGGAGTGGAACGGCGGATATTAAAGCTTCTGTATAGGGGTGCTTCGGTGATTGATAGAGCGTTTGAGCATCGCTAATCTCGACGATTTTGCCGAGATACATGACTGCGACGCGGTCGCTGATGTGTTCAACAACGCTCAGATCGTGTGCGATAAAGATATAAGAGAG
>JAAXHI010000222.1:0-24306 GCA_012270875.1 Candidatus Poribacteria bacterium
AGCGAGTTTTTCTTTGATTTCGCGCATCGACCCTTGTCCTAAACCCTTGTACAGAAATAGCTCTTCCTCCGTTTTTCCGACGAGATCACGGACGGTTTCGATATTTCTGCTTTTGAGACAGTTGTGGATTCGGACAGAAAGTGGGATTTCAAAAATAGATAGAGCTAAGTACGCATCCCGTTGTGCTTCCGTTATATCAACCGGCTCTGGGTCCATGTAAATGCCGTGAGCCGTTAATGTTCGCCCCGGTTGCTCACCAACAATATCTATCAAGGGTGATGTCAAGTCGCGTTCTGCTTCATCATAATTTCTGAAGATCCCCAATTCGCCTGAACTCATGGCTGCTCCGATGGAATCGGCAAGAGATTTCCAAAGTATCTCAACGGCTTTTGCTGCTATTTCCGCGTCCTCGGAATCAACGTGAGTTTCCTCAAATGCACCTTCTGCTTCTAATGCGAGCTCGCGCCAATAGTCGAGAAATTCCTCAAGGGTCTCAACATCTTCCTTTCCGCTTGGAATTTGTAGTATCAATTCAAGTAAATCCTGAAAAAACGCAATAAGTTCAGGCGGTTCTAAGTATTTGATCCAATCCAGTAGCTTTGGCACCTTAATAGATTGGATGAAGGCACCACCATTCATAAGGTAGCCAATGACAAGTTCAGGCTTTTCCATCTGAAGTCTCCGTGTAGCAGAATATTAGATTTCTGCGAATTATACGCGATGTCTCAACATAGTTCAAGATTTTTCGGATGTCTGGCAGATCAATTCAGTTTTGGGTTTTCGCCGATTTTATGAAAGAAGTCGGGATTTTGAAATTGACGTGATAACGAATGTTTGCTAAGATGCTAACACGTATCGTTACAATAGGCAATTCTATCCGGCAAAATGTGGGGGCTGACTTATGGAGCAATATGAACAATATTTGGAAATCCAAAAACCTGAACTGGGTTATATTTACGAGTTTGAGGTCGATCAACTCGCTCAGATGTCCGAATGCGTAGAGGCACACGGCTTTGCGATTGTCAAAGATGTCCTACCGCCTGAGTTAGTCAACAGTCTAAAGCAAGCCGTTTTCGATGGCACAGACCCAAACAGAGCGTTAGAACATGGACAGAGCCAGACCCGACACGCTTGGGTGGAGTCTGGACCAGGTGCTTGGCAGCTGCTCGGATACGACCCTTTCATGAAAATCCACCGCCACCTCATCGGCACAGACGAGATGACCGTTCACCGATCTGCAGCGATCATTCGGATGCCGGGATCCCAACCCGTCGCATGGCACACCGACTGGTGCGGGTTCTCAACGGACGCACCGAAAAATTCGGGTGATGTGCTGAACCGTGGACTGTGGCCCTCAGGCAAATGGTTCTACTTAACGGGTTCGCGTCCAGAACACGGCGGTTTATGTGTGATTGAGGATTCGCATGTGGAGGATTGGGAAGGTCCTGAAGGTTTCAACCTAACTACCGACAAGCGTTCCTTCTATAAGGAGGGTGAAGAAGAAAAAGCGTACGTCGGTTTTGATATTCCGGGGTTAGTGCCGCTTTTCACGAATCCGGGGGATATGATTGTCTTTGCGCATCGGACGTATCACGGCGCATTCCCGAACCAGATTGACGAGATCCGGTTGTCGTGTGCTATCGGTTTTCGGAGTCGGAGCCATCACATCAACATTCCGTGGGAGATCCCAGAAGATGGCAGACAGTTCTTAGCAGATTTACCGCCACATTTTCAGCAATATACACAAGGGTATACAAGCATTGATGTGGGTTGGCGAGGGTAATTGTCCGAATCGCGGATTATCGCGGAGGACGCGGAGGACACGGATTTTAAAAGTTTTCGGTCAAATCAATCTCTCTTGTAGGAGCGAGTGTTTTTGCTTGGGGGTTTCTTGTTGCTCACAATACTCACAATGTTGTATCAAGCGGAAAGTTGACGACGGGGTTCAGGTGGTGCGCCGCTTTGGAGCCAGAGGATAGGTTGTTCCTCCATCCGATCGGGATTTACCCAGATAATGTTTCGGATTTCGCCAACCTGTTGAGATGCACGTTTGAAAAGCCCACGGATCGTTTCATCAAGCGAAATGACGGTCTGATCGGTTGCGAGTGCTGCTTGGAGAAGATGAAAATCTTTTTCCATCGCTTCAATCTCATCTGCGTCGTCTGCTGTGTTTGTAACCTTATTTTCCAACGCCTCATCTTCTGGAGGGTTGATACGCTCTATCTTCTTACGTGCGTCCATTGACACTCGCCACCGGCGGGCGAAACGGGATTGGTGATTTTTCCATTCGTTGTTGATTTTCTCTGTCATCACGATGCGGTGACTTAGCGACAAAACTGCGTTTAGAAAATCACGACAATGTTCGGCGCGTGGATGGGTCGCTGTTTCACTGCCGGAGGCTCGGGCAACATCAGCGTCAATAACTAACCGTTTTGAATCACTTGCTCTCAAGATGCCTCCTCTTTGCCAAAGTGAAGTCTATCTACAGCATCGAGATAACGGCTCTGTATTGTGAGATCGACATCGTCAAAATCTACGGACCAATCACCGTAAGCCCCCGCTGCGTCTAAGTTCACGCTATCAACTTCGGTTACCCCATCTTCACGCCGTGTGAACCAGTGCAGTTTCACCAACTCCGGTGAGAGTTCTCCTTCTGCAACAAGCGTTTGAACTGCCAAAAGTAGCAGCGAACTATGGGTTTCAGCAACGATCCGTACACCCCGTTTCGCCGCATCCGCCAGCACTTGTGCCAACGCAACCTGCGCGCGAGGGTGGAGATGCAGTTCTGGTTGTTCAAGATAGACTAATCGTCCGGGTTCCGCTGCAGTCAATGCTACTAAAACGGGTAAGACTTGGGATACTCCGAAGCCTACATCAGCAATATTGACCATATCCGTCTCGTTAATTCTGTCGTGTGGCAGGCGACCAACTTGAAGCTCAATACCAACATCACCGATTTTTTCCGTGCCAACTTGTCTTGTCAGTCCAAGTGTATGAAGGGCATCAGCAACCGTTTTCAGGCGTTCATCTTTCGTCTCCTGCCACACATGAATGATACTCGCAACGTAGTTTTCAAATGTGCCGGGATATTGGGGACCAGTGCTGCTTAATTTGTAAGTGCGCTCAGGATTACCGCGTAATCCGGGAAGGTGAATAGTATTGAAAATATATGCCCCAAAACCATAAGTGACTTCATAGAAACCACTACTGGACTGAGATTCCAAATACAAAAAACAACGCGAACGCTTCACTATATCAAAATTCTTGAATGCCGGATCTTGATCACCCAATGACTTGATTTCTTCAGGCGACATCTCTGGATACAATACAAGGGGTTCAACAGGCAATGTTTGATCGGGGGCTGAATTTTCTTTAGCCATTTCGACAATTTCAATCCCATTCTTTCCCTTTCTAAAAGTTGTCCGGACTGCGTTAGAAACATTAGACTTATGAGTTTCAACCCGAACCTGAAAGCGATCTACCTTCTTTCCATTGGTTAATTTGGACAAAAACTGCTCTGCCAATGTAAACTGAACATTGGCCCCATCAATCAACAAAGGTCCCGGATCATAAGGAACCTCCAACGTCTGCTTCAGCATCAATAGCGGCTGCATGATGCTGGATTTCCCGGAACTGTTCGCACCAGCAAGGATCGTCAGGGGATGGATGTCTATTTCACACTCCTCCGCTATTGACTTGAAACCCTTGACAGCTATCTTGGTGATACCTGTGATATTTTTTTCTTTCGACATGTGTAGTCCCTGCCCTTGTGCTAATCACTTACTTTCCGGACGTACTTGGTTCCGCTTCCTTTGCAGGTTTAGAAACAATATCTAATAAACACAAAACACTCTTTTTACGGACTAAATCAGCCATAACGAGTCCTTAACCGCACCTACCAAGCAAAGGCAGGGTTTGAACCCCCGCCAGCAGAGGATGATGATTACGAATCGCTGCTACAGACCTCCGATGTAGCAGGCGATAAAAAAGAGTGCGAAGTAGTAGATGACAGGATGTACCTCTTTGCTACGTCCTGTTACCAACTTAAGAAATGCTAACGAGATAATCCCGAACCCGATGCCGTCTGTGATGCTGAAAGAGAGCGGCATCATCAGCATTGTAAGAAAGGCAGGAATCGATTCTGTGATGTCTTCCCAATCAATCTGGGTGATGTTCCTGAGCATCAATCCACCGACAACGATGAGTGCCGGTGCAATAATGGGGTTAATCGGGTAACCACCACCAATGATTCTGACGAGGGGTTCAAAAAAGAGGGCAAGCAGCATAAAAAACCCTGTGGAGATAGCCGTAAGTCCTGTACGCCCGCCTTCGGTAATACCTGCGGCACTTTCGATGTAACACGTCACAGTTGAAGTGCCAAGGCAAGCACCACCGACGGTACTCGCTGCATCTGTTATAAGTGCGCGTCGCGCTTTGGTGAGTTTTCCGGCTTCCATGAGCTGTGCTCTATAACCAATAGCTGTGAGCGTGCCAATACTATCAAACATGTCAATAGCGAAGAACACAAAGATGACTGGAATGAGCTTCAGTTGGGTAACAATAGCAAAGAGGTCATGGTGATCAAATGCGAAGAGCGTTGGCCTTGGATCTGGCGGCAGGGCAATGATTCCTTTATAACTAGTGACACCAAGAAGAAGGCCCACAACAGTTGATGCCAGAATACCCATCAGGATCGCGCCTTTCACCTTCCGTGCAAGGAGTGCAAGCATCACGACGATACCAAAGATAGAAAGTAGCACATTTTTGTTATCAAGATCACTGAGCGTTACAAGTGTATTGGAATGGTTTGCAATGATGCCACTCATCTGCAGCCCAATGAAAGCGATAAACAGCCCGATGCCAATCGCAATCGCATTTTGGAGTGAGTTAGGAAGCGCATTCATAATCGCTTCACGTATTCCGACAAATGAAAGTATGAAGAATAACAGGCCCGCTATGAAAACAATGCCTAAGCCTTGCTGCCACGGTAAGCCTAAGCCTAAGCCTAAATTATTGCGGCAGATCTCGAATGCAAAATAGGCGTTAAGTCCCATACCCGGTGCTAATACGACGGGATAGTTCGTTAGGAATCCCATAAAGAATGTTGCGATTGCACTCGATAGGCAGGTCGCAAACATGACAGCACCAGGATCCATATAAGCGGCTGAAAGAAAATCGGGTTGCACAAAGATGATATATGAAATCGTCATGAAATTTGTGAAGCCCGCGACCAATTCGCGTCTCACAGAGGTATTGTGCGCCTTTATCCCAAATAGTTTTTCTAACATCTTTCCTCCTTGTCTCGGTTAATTACATAGAGGTAGAAATATTACAATTTGGAGAGTGCTTCTAACGGGAAAAATTTGGTTGAAGCACGCCGTAAGGCAACTGTTCGCCCTTCAATCCGGCGAGCAAATTCTCCATCGCCATTGTCGCCATTTTCATTCGTGTCTGGACAGTCGCACTGCCGAGATGCGGTGCAACGATGACATTGTCTAAACTAAGGAGTGGATGATCCGTATTAATCGGTTCTGGTTCGGTTACATCAACGGCGGCTCCCGCAATCTGCCCTTCCTTAAGTGCATCATATAAAGCATAGTGGTCAACAACAGGTCCCCTCGCAATGTTAACCAAAATAGCAGTATTTTTCATTAGTGCGAGTTCCGCTTTGCCGATGAGATGTGTCGTCTCTTCAGTCAACGGAACGTGGAGCGACACGAAATCAGAGGCTCGCAGCAGCTCCTCAAGCGCGACATATTCTACGTCGAGTTCCTGCTCCCAGTCGGGACGACGTTCGCGTTTATAATAGAGGACGCGCATATCAAACGCTTTCGCACGCTTGGCGACCGCATGCCCAATTCGACCCATACCTACGATCCCTAACGTTGCGTGATGCACGTCGGTACCCCAGAGGATATTCGGGTCATAGTACTTCCACTGCTTGGACACTTGGACATGGTTATAGGCAGGGACAATGTTTCGTGCAGCAGCGAGCAGGAGTGCCATCGTCATATCAGCGGTGGTATCGCTGAGGACACCCGGCGTGTGTCCGACTGCAATACCGCGTTCTCTGCAAGCCTCGACATGCACATGGTCATAACCGACCCCGACGACGGAGATCGCTTTGAGATCCGGTGCCGTCGCGATCATCTCTGGAGAAACAGGTTCATGTCCATAAGTCATTAACCCGTCGAGAGGCGGAATCTTTTCGGCGATGGGCGGTAAAATAGCACTCGTATGCCACATATCAACATCGCATTCCTCTGCTATTTTAGCACGAATTTCTTCTGGGATTGGACGCGTAATAAAAACTTTAAATCGTGACAAAATGCTTCCTCCTTTTGTGGGTTATGACCTACGGTAAAAAATACGGATCGGTGTGCCGTGAAATCCGAATTCTTTCCGAATGTTGTTGACAAGGTACGCCTCATACGGTTGACCAACCCGGTTCACGTTCCGCCCGAAAATTAGGAAGGTTGGCGGTTGCGTCTCGACTTGCGTGATATATTTGAGTGCAGGACGCACGCCTTTCACACGTGGTGGCGGATGCGCGTTCCGTAGTTCCAGCAGCAATTCGTTAAGGATCGGTGTCGGAATATGGGTGCAATACTCTCGATACACCTCTAAGGCTGTCGTTAATATTTGAGTGACGCGTTGTCCGGTAACAGCAGAGACGAAGACACGTGGCACATAATCAAGTTGTGGAAGCTGCGCGTCAAGTTTATCCATAAATCCCGGATGTGTTGTGTTATCCTTTTCAATCAGATCCCATTTATTCAAGACTAAAACGGAGGCTTTTCCCTGTCGTTCGATGAACTTGGCGATCGTTTTATCTTGATGCGCAGCCTCTTGGGTTACATCCAACACAAGGACAGCAATATCGCTCTGGCGGATGCTGTGTATCGCACGCTGCACGGTTACAGATTCGAGTTCATCTTTGATCGCTGATTTGCGTCGCATGCCCGCCGTATCAACGATCTCGAAAGGGATATTGTCGTGGACGATTCGGATATTTACAGCATCGCGCGTCGTTCCGGGCCGATCGTCAACGATCATCCGTTCTTCGCCCAATAAATTGTTAATAAGCGACGATTTTCCGACGTTCGGTCTGCCAACAATCGCGATCTTTATGGTGCCGGATCCATCCTGTAGTGTTTCGTCAGCCTCCGGTAGGTTGTCCACAACATGGTCAAGGAGTTCTCGAATGCCGTCGTTTTGAACGCACGATGTCCAGATCGGTTCTGGGAATCCGAGCGCATAGAACTCCGCAGCTTCACTCTGGAGCCGTTCACTATCCACCTTGTTGACGACGAGGAAGATGGGTTTATCGGTGGCTCTGAGTTTATCAGCGACGCTCCTGTCGTGTGGCATGATACCGGTTCGCGCATCAACGACAAATAGCACAAGGCTCGCTTCATCCAAAGCAGTATCCACCTGCGATTGGACGTTATCAATAAGCCGATCATCCGGATCGATGTTCAAACCGCCGGTATCAACAACGGTGAAGGCGCGATCTGCCCATTCTACATCTGCGTAATGTCTGTCGCGGGTCACACCCGGCGTATCGTGAACAACAGCGAATCTGCGCGAGGAACGACTTTCGGGAACCTTCGGCTTTTGGCTTTCAGCAAAGGGATTTTCTTCCTGACTGCTGACTGCTGATGGCTGACGGCTATTTCCAGTGATTCTATTGAAGAGCGATGATTTCCCGACATTCGGTCTGCCGACAATCGCAACAATGGGGAGTCCGGTTTCCATGTTTTTATATTTCCTTGCGGTTCGGTCAGCTGAACCTGTGATATCAGAGTGTCTCTGCGTATACCTATGAAGAAACACCCAAGCAAATAAACCCGACGCGTTGCTTGGGACTCTGTTTTTTAATAAACTTCTCTATGTCTTTAGTCGGAAACCCGATTTGGTTCTCACTGTGAAGCAGGACAAATCGGAGCAGAAACCCAATATTTAAAAAAGTGAAGCAGCAATTAGGTCTGTTTTTCAAGCGTCGCTCTGTCATCAGAAACGGCAACAACCGATTTTATCACAACAATGGCAGGAATTGCAAGCAATACACCCCAAAAACCGAGTACGGCTGCACCAACAATAACAGCGAACATAATCAGCAATGGGTCCACATCAATAGCATCGCTCATGATTTTCGGCGAAATCAGTGAATTGTCAAGTGCCTGAATACCGAGGATCGCACCCAACACAAATGCACAGCGAATGAGGAAATCAACCATCCCGAAATCACCAGCTGCCAGTCCCATCAGCATCGCTACAAACGCGAAAGCACCACCGATAAAGGGACCAAATGTCGGTATAGCATTACAGATCCCCGCGAGTATACCGATAACCAAAGCGAACGGGACCCCTATGATACTATAAGCAAGGGAGGAAATTATTGAAACAATTGTGATGACTGTGACAAGTCCTTTTAGAAACTCCTGCAGATTCTTGTCAATTTCACGCAGATACGCCTTAGCAGTATCGCGATGCGCTTCAGGCATGAGCGTGAGGAAACTCCTGAAATAGTTGTCGAATGATTGGTTTGCATATACAAACACGATTAAGGCAAGCAACACAGTCGCTAAAAAACCACCAAAGCCGAAAGCGATTGAACTTGCGAACTGAACCCCCTCTTTAACAACCTCGCCGCCGGTTTGGGCAATTGTCGGTAGCCTTTCGGTCAAATACGATTTTATCTGCTCAACAATAGGTTGGTCCTCATAGGCGTGGCTGATGCCTTCCCTGTATGTCGTGAACGTTTGCCATCTGGTGGTGGAAGGGGCGCGATGCCAGATAGTGGTATTATTACCGACGTATACCCCAGAAGACGCAGAAGCCAACAGTAGGGTTGCTGCTGTCCCAGAAACTATAGGGGTCCTTTCCATTTTTTGCGGATCACGAAGACGATTCAATTCATAGAGTCCATCGGATGTGCTGACATACAATTCGATTTTGGAGCCTTGTGAGATTGCACTTGTGTCCCTTGTCGTCTCATCTCTACCTGCAAGCGCGTAAATCGGTTGTTTTATTGAAGAGAGTTCTTCCCATCCGCGAGAAGAGCCTTGGAGATACCAATGCACGGTTGTGGTTATAGACGAAGCGTTTATCTGTTGTGAATCGGTTTTCGCCTCGGTGTTCTCAACTATAGGCGTGGTGTCTGTCGGTTCCGACTCTGCTGAAGGCACTGCATCAGTTTCCACCGCTTTAGTTTCGGTTTCCTCTTGTTCTAAAGGTGTTTCCGCGTCAACCTGCCCTTTACTGACGACGTAAGTTACACGATCCCCATTGGTATCTGTAGTGGAGACGATACTAACAATAGATCTTTCGCTATAAAGGGTAGGGGCAACCGAGTTCCATGTTTCGCCTGCGTTATTACTGGTGTAAAGTCCTTTCTGTGTTCCGACGTAAATCTGTGCATCATTCCAATGTGGAACGTTGACAGCTTGGATGGAAAGGGTATCGAAAGGCGTATTTTCCACTTTGTGCCATACCTGTGTTGGGCTTTCGTCGTTTTCGTCAGTGGGTGGTGTTTTATAGTAACGATATAAACCGCTTTGCGTGCCAGCGTAGATAATGTTTTTATTCGCCATGAGGGCTTGTACGGATTTGCCGAGGAGCGTGCCGTTGGTGATACCGATAGGGGACGGTTTGCCTTTAGCGTCCGGCCGCATTTCATAGATCCCGTGATTCGTGCCGAGATAGAACGTTTCTCTCGAAGGGGCAGCCTTGTTATCTTCGGTGACCTCGCCTCCATTACGCCGCGGATTAACACTGATCGCGATTGTCTGAAAGGTCTCGCCGACAGCATAAGGCAGAATCGTTTCATGGTAAAACTTCAGCAATCCAGCACCCATCTGGCTGGCTTGCCTACTGACCTGTCTGCCGGTATAGAAGAGCATACCGCCACAGACAAGCACAATCGCTGTCGTTGCGATGCCGCGTTGGTACTGTTTTTTGAACGGGAGAGCGTTCCAGAGGAACCTAAAAACGTAAGCGAAGCCGAACCCCAAAATGAAAGGCATCAATACGTCTAACAAGCGTGTAAAAAGCCACAGACTGATCATCGCTATTTCGAGGATAACGATGCTTCTTATATCAATCCAGCGGTAGATACGCGTGAGCAACACAATCAGCAGTATCGGAACTATCGGATGGAGTAGCATTGTTCGACTACCGTTGGAATTGTTGCCTGCATAGTATGCAAAAGCGATCCATACGGCAGCGAGAACGACGCTGATGATTGCGAGAATTGCTGCACCGCTGAGTGCAGATTGCTGTGGGGTTGGTTGGTTTTGGGTGCTCATTATGTTTACAGAAACCGATTGACGGTATAAGGAAGGATGGAACGGAGTTCCCAACCTTCCACGCTTCCAGTTTTCGATTTTTCAATGGAAGCGATGGAAACATCAAATTTCCATGCTTCCAGATTAAGCATATCAGAGGTTGCTATGCGGTTGCTGGTGCTTCGGTGGCATCTCCATCTCTGGATTCATACGCCTCAATCACGCCTGCGCCGATACTGTCACCCCAGACGTTAACTGCGGTACGGAACCGGTCAAGTAGCCAATCAATAGAGAGAATAAGCGTGATACCCTCAACAGGGAGATCTACGGCTCTCAGCACGATGACCATCGTAACAAGTCCTGCTTCTGGAATCCCTGCAGCACCGATTGCCGCCAACGTTGCGGTAAGCACGACGACCACCTGTTGCGCTGGATCCATGGAAATCGCATATACTTGGGCGATGAACATGACAGCGACCGCCTCGTAGAGTGCCGTGCCATCCATGTTAATAGTTGCGCCTAACGGAAGCACAAAACTGGAGGTACGACTGGAGACACCGTTTTGATTCTCAACACCTTCCATCGTTAAGGGCAGCGTTGCACTTGAACTCGCTGTCGAAAATGCGTTGAGCAGAGCCGTTGCCATGCCTTTGAAGTAGTTCAGCGGATTTCTGCGGGCAAGCAACAGCAGCAGTATTGGTAGGGCAATAGCACCGTGTACACCGAGTCCTAACACGACTGTCGCGCTATACTTACCTACGGCGACAAGTTCGGGCCAAAAACCTGCGAATCCCTTTGCCTCACCAATCCTACCTGCGATTAAACCGAAGATACCGAGGGGCGCGACGTACATGATCCAGTGAACGAGTTTCATCACCGCCTCATTTAACCCCGAAATCACAGCGATGACCGGTTTGCCAATCTCACCGAGCATTGACAGCGCGGCACCGATGAGAAGCGAGAAAAAGATTAAAGGCAGTATGTCGGTATGCACCATCGCTTTGAAGACGTTTGACGGGATCATCCCTTCTTTACCGGTTTCTTCGTTGCCGAGGAACACCTCTTTGATCGTGCTGCCCATCGTCTTTTCCATTTTACCGGATACGCTTGTAGCAATCGGCAAGCCGATGTTAACGCCAGTGCCTGTATTCTGAGGTTCTACGGTTTCAAGACGACCCTCAATAAATAATAGGCGTTCACCGGTGTCTGTTGTGACGTAACGAGCATCTTCGGATAGCGGTTGCCACGATTTTACTGTGGCTGTTGTCCCAGAAATTGATTCCACTTCGCCACTCACGTTCTGATCGGCGAGGGTAATAACGTATTTATTGTTATAGGTCCGATTGAATTCACCGCTCAACTCAACAGTGAGCAGATCAGCACCGGAGAGTGTGTAACTCAGATCGGCACGTTCTTCACCTTGTGATAACCCTTTTCCCGGCGAGATGATGTTCACAAGAATCATCCCGATGATAACGGAGATAGCAGTCGTTGCCATGTAATACAACACCGTTCGTCCGCCGATAGAGCCGATGTTACGGATGTCGCCTAAGTTCGTTATCCCGACAATCATCGACAAGACAACGAGCGGCACGACTATCATCTTCAATAGATTTAAGAATACCTCACCGAGTATTGTTGTGTGGATTGCAAAGTTTGGTGCGTAACCTCCGATAAGTGCCCCAGCAATAATTGCAATGATAATGCCGTAAAGCAGCCCAAGGCTAACTTTCGGTTTCTTTCCATTTTCGTTTTCATTCATAATTACGTAACCTCCGTAAAAAGAGAGTTGAAAATATGGAAGTCAGGAAGAGTGGAAGGGTGGAAAAGCACCTCCTTGTCTGCCATTTCGCAGATTTAAGCCTTAGACTTCTCCGGTTTCTTTACCCGGACGATCGGTAAATCCCACGTATTTTACGCCTTGTTTTATCCGCTTCTCTTGGCGTTTCATCATAAATTCCATATATGTTTCTAAGTCGCCAAAAAGCGCGGCGAGACGTGCTTTTGCTTCCAAAATGTCTTTCCCGGGATCGTTGTTACACATGAGTTTCCTCCAATATCGCCTCTGGAGTATCAATATAGGGTGGCAAATAGCCCGAATGGTGGCAAATTTGCGCGTGATTCTTTGCCATTCTGCTATCTTCGGGGCACGGCTTAAAGGCGCGACAAGATAACTCGGTATCATTGCGTCAATGTAAACTCGGTGCTTTTCTTCTTGAGCGTTAGTCGTCATACCTTAAATGATAACACAAGTTCTCGTGAAAGGCAAGAATCTTCGGGAGTGCAACAGGGGCGTTTAGTTTTCTCTTTTGTAGCGTATCCTATTAGGTTGCGCCCCATACACGCACAGACTAACAGTCTATGCTACAACGGTTTTCAGTGTACAGGTGTCAGGATGGATAGATATTCGAAAATAAGTTTCCAAGCTATAAAACTAAATCGTCCTGGGGAGTGCAATGGCATAGTCATTTGATACTATTTGCGGATTAGCATTTTTCCGGTGGCGTTAAAATCGCCTGCAGTGAGTGTATAGAAGTAGACACCGCTTGCGACGGGTTCACCGACCTCGTTTCTTCCGTCCCAATACGCTGCGCGGTTGCGAGATTCATAGAATCCCGCGGATTGATATCCTAATTCTAAAGTCCGAACGACTGCTCCGTTTGCTGCATAGATCGTCAAGGTTACCTCCGCAGGCTTTGCTAACTGGTAAGGTATCCATGTTTCTGGATTGAATGGATTTGGATAGTTGTGAAATAAAGCCGTTTCCTCTGGAATAAACAGTGCCAAAAGCTGTTCAAGATTAGCGATACCCTGTCGGAAGGCCAGCGACCCGTCATTTTCAACTTGCGCTTCTGCTATCCATGCTTGTATCATCGCAGGCGTTAGTTCTCCGTTGTTTATCGCTGCAATAACGGAAGGTGCCGCAGCGGCGGTTGATTCACCGAGATGTTGTGCAACAAGGATGAGGTCTTGGATGTTGATCACACCATCCCGATTTACATCAGTCCGTAAGTTGGTAGGCGTGCCTGCCCCCAAATCCTTCGCCACGAGAATAAGGTCTAAAACACTCACACGTCCGTCCTGATTCACATCCCACGGCGGTAGATCTCCGACGGTGATAATAATTTCGGGCGGAACAGAAGGAAGGATATCACCACTGATAGCACCAAACTCAAAATTTTCTAATGTCACTTGGGTTTCACCGTCTGCCTTCGCTACAAATGTTACGGAGAGTAGCGTCCCCGTCCCACTGACACTACTTTCGGAAATCCGTGCAGTACTGAGTCCGGTTATTTTACCTATGGTATTATCAATAGTGCCGCCTTGAAAGAAGGTAGTTCCATCGTCCACCTTCAGAAAATTACCTTCCGTGACTTCAGCTGCTTCAAGTATTGTAGAATCGAAGGCAATATCAAATTGCCACCCTGCTAAATCAGTGACATCTTCCGCATTGAGGTCAAGAGTAAATGTATCATCAACATGGATTGCAGGCTTGGAGAGAGCGTATCCAACACGCGCTTTTGTTGATACCGTTGATACTGTATACTCCGTGCCTTCTTCAAAACCGAAAAAGCCGCTCCACCCGTATCCCTGCCCGTCGTCAATTACGACTAACAGGACATTTGTTCCTTGTTTCAAAGTAGCAGGGAAAAAATCATGATAATTAGCAGCACGACGCCAAATTAAGGATTGATAAATCAACTTGCCATTGAGCCAGATTTTTAGCCGATCCCCGCATCCGAAGAACATATTGGTGTCCTGCTCACGTGGTGAATCCAAAATGATAGAGCCATAGATGATACGATTATTGTTATCCCTATTTGTTTCGCTACCGATCTCATCTAACATATCGACAATGTTAGTCTCGCCTGATGGAGCGATTTTTCCTTGTGTCCACAGATTTTTTCCGACCGATTTTCCTTGTATAACACCGTTGGTTGCGACCTGCCGTTCGGTGATAGTGCCTGCACTTGCTTCTGCAAGTAAATCAGTGTTGCTATCAAGGCGTTCGCCCGGAACAGTGACCCATAACCAAGGTCCTTCTATTTTCGGACCCCCTGTCGGGACCCCTGGGTTAAAAGCGCGTGAAATGGTTGTTATCCCGGATAGCCCTGCTAAAGGTGAAAAATCGGATATTGAGTTATGATGGAGTCCTAACCATTTCAGATTGGTTAATGCTGCTAATGGAGATACGTCCGAGATATTATTCTCTTCAAGACTCAACCGTGTTAAATTTGTCAATCCCTTCAAAGGTGATACATCCAAAATACCATTTTGGGCGAGATACAACTCTTTTAGTCTTGTTAACTTCGCTAGGGACGAAATATCAGATGCTTCTGACCCGCAAATATCCAGAGTTTCCAATTGTGTCAAGCCAGCAAGAGGAGAAAGATCAGAGATTGGGTTACCCCATGTCAGAAAGTGTCTTAGTTTGACAAATCCAGCAAGGGGAGAGATGTCCAATATTCCACCATCTCCTATAAGGGTTATGTATTCTAAGTTTGATAAACCCGCAATCGGGGTTAAACTTTCTATTGGATTATGATAGACATTTAATATTTTCAAGTTGATTAGTTCAGAGAGAGGTGAGAGGTCGGCTATTTGGTTGTCAGGTGCGTATAAATTCTCTAAATTTATAGCATATTCAAGTCCTGTCAAATCTTGAATATCTCTGTCATTGGCAACAAGACTTATCAATGTAGCCATCTCCTCTGCAGTAATAGAAACAAATGTAGTATCACTTTTGCCAAGTACTTCTGCAATTGCAGCGCGGAGGTTTGGATCCGGTATAGCCACCTCACCAGTAAGTATATTCGTATTTTGGGAGAGGACTTCTAAAGATGAGAAATCAGAAATCGGGTTGTCGGTAAGTTTTAACCATTTCAGGTTGGTTAAGCCTGCTAAGGGAGACACATCTGATATGTTGTTACGCTCAAGGTTCAAACGTTCCAGACTTGTGAAGTTCTCTAAAAAAGTTAAATCTGTGATTCCACAGTTGATAACCCATAGTTCTTTCAAATTTATTGATTCTGCTAAAGGAGACAGATCAAGTATTATTTCACCTGATCCCCAAAATTCAAATCTTTCCAAGGTGTCTACTTGCGCCAAAGGTGATAAATCCGGTTCGCCGCTACCCCGGATGTCTATAAATCGTAATTTTGGGAGGTTTGTTAGCGGAGACAAGTCCGGAACAGGATCACCTTTTCCCCAATAAAAAAGATCTTCCAAGTTGGTTAACTCTGCAAGGGGTGATAGGTCCCCGGGCTCTTTAACGCTCACCCGCATTCCCCTGAGATGCTTCAAATTGGCGAGTGGCGAAAGGTCCAATACAGGGTTATTATACATAGATAACCAATGTAAGTTTGTTAATCCTGCCAGTGGTGAAATGTCCGATATTTCATTACTATATATTTCGAGGGCTCCTAAATTTTTTAGTTCTGCCAGTGGTGAAATATCCGAAATCTTACTCTCTGGTATCCGTAAATGACTCAGTTGAGTTAACCCCGCAATCGGAGATAGGTCAGGCATCAAACTACCACCAATTAGTAAAGTGTGCAGATTTATTGCAAACTCAAGTCCGGTCAAATTACTAATATCCATCTCCCATGCGCGAAGACGTTCCAATGTCGCCATATCCTCTGCCGTGATCACGGCACCGGATGCTTTCCCAAGTGCTTCTTCAATTGCTGCGCGAAGGTTCACATCTGGAATGTCAACAGACTCTCCAAGGATAAGTTCCGGACGCTGCACAACTGGTGGAAGGGTGCTATCAGGGGCATTCAACGCAGAAATCATATCGGCAAAGTTAGATGTCCACGCATCCCGTTTCACCGTGCCGTTCACATCTATAAGTGTTTGTAGACCCAAGTTTTTCAGGCTCTGTTTCTCACGGATCTGTGTGAGGAAGGCCTCCGTTTCCAATCCGACTGCGGCTGCAGCATGCGAGGCATCCAAGGGTGCTTGAAACAACTCATGAAACCGTTGAACCGGTTCATTTTCATGTTGCTTGAAGAAGCGTTCTCTGGCTGCTTTATCCGCAAAGGGACCCCCAATCTTTTCGAGTGCCTGTTGGAACCTTTCTGTGTCTTTTGCCACCAGAACATCAAGTACCGACTGTTCAGGATAAAGACGTAAAGCGTGTTCTTTGTTATATGGCGGATTTTCATCCTGTTCAACCGCCGCACGCACACTATCTTTAAATTCTTTCATGCCTTGCGTATGGCACCCAATACACGAGAGACCGTTCCGTACTGTAGGGTCACTGGCGGCGGGGTTAGAAACGATGTCAATTGGTGCGTCGTTGAGTCGGTTCCCGTTAGCATCAACCAACAAATACGCCTGCAACCCGTTGGGTAGATTAAAGATAATTTCGCCACCATCGTGTGTGAAATCAAGCGGATGTGTAAAGATACTCTGTGAATCAGCACTCCCCGCAAAGTCATAACTTTTCCAATACGCACCATATCGGGACGTGTGTCGCTCAACAACGCGATTGTGCCTTGAAACACCCGAATCGTTGAAACCCGCACGCCAGACATCTATTCCCGGCGCATTCCTGATATTACCCGCTATATCGATCTCTAATTGTGTTTCCAATACACGATCTGTTTGCGGAAGGTCTAAAATATCGTGATAGAGTGGTGGTAACGAAGCGTGTGCCAGAAACCAATCGACATGGACAAACGGCACTATGCTGCCCGTTTCAGTCTGCAGTTGTGTCAGTTTTTCAAGTAGACCCGCCTGTGTTTCTGGATCATACGCAATGTTGTAGGGATATGCTTGCTCAATTTGTGGCCAGACATCGGTTGTGGTATTCCATTCATAACGCCGTAGGTCGATATGGAAGATTGTTTGCGCCTCATCAATGGGTGTTGGGTTCGTAATCTCAAACTTCCACGAGAGACTATTTATGAGTTTAGAGAGCGCGATCCGATAGTCGCTGAGAGTTTCAGGCGTTTCACCCGCATTATAGAGATGCGTCATTGTAAAGTATCGTGCGGAAGGACGGTCAAACGAATCCAGCGATTTTAGATGGTTTCGGATGGTATCAAGTATTACCTCAGTAGTTATGAAATTGATGTCGTGTTGAACATTCCAATCTGGCGCGCCTAACGCAATCCAACGGGCAATCGTTTCAACGGCTTCTGGTGAAAGCGGTGGTAGATTGAGTGGCATTTGGGGTCCATTTTCAGTCGGTCCGAGTAGTCGTTTATAGAACTCTGAATTTTCAGGGTCCCCTGGAATGACGACCTTGGTATCAATAAGCACGTTGCGTTCAATCAGGAGTGATTCCTTAAAGGAGCCGGAGGGTCCATGACAATTCAAACAGTTTTGTTGAAAAATAGCATACGCCTGTTGTGCAAGATTCTCTTGCACGTCTGCCGGCGCAAACCCGAATCCAACGCATATTAGTATTACTATAGGGAGGTATTTGCTATTTTTCACAATTGATCTCCTATTTGGTTGCTTCCAGACGCTGAAGTGCTGCGCACAGTTTTTCGAGTTCGGCTTCGGGATAGACGAGTGTCGGGGCAGTGCCTATTTTTCTTTCCATCGTGCTATCTCCTGAATTGGTTGTCAGTGTTCAGTTATCAGAGAGAACAGTCTTTAGTTGAAAAGACTGATCAATCGCCAATGTTAGAAAGTGTCCTAAAGTTAGAAAAGTTGCGAGTGCCTCGTAGTGAGCGTAACTTTACCGAATTTAGAACACTTTACGGACTTTATGAACTTCTTTAACTGAAAACCATATCCTTTGATAACTGATACCTTATAACTCTTCCTGTTTTAGCCATCTGCATCAACGCGGATAGACAATTCTTCTAACTGATCATCCGATACAACGGAGGGTGCGTGCGTCAGTGGGCAGAGTCCCTGTTGTGATTTCGGGAACGCGATGACCTCTCGGATGTTCTCCTCATTCCGCATCAACATCACAATCCGATCAAGTCCGGGTGCGATGCCGGCATGTGGTGGTGTGCCATACGACAACGCGTCTATGAAATAGCCAAATCGACTTTCGACCTCTTCCTGCGTAATGTTCAGAATATCAAAAATCTTCTGTTGGATATCCCATTGGTGGATTCTGACACTCCCACTACAGATCTCATATCCGTTACACACGAGATCGTAGTGTTGACTCTGAACCTTGCCCGGATCCGTATCTAAGAGTGGCAGTGTCTCCCCTGTCGCGCCTGTGAACAGGTGGTGAAACGGTTCGTATCGGTTTTCTTCCTCGTTCCACTCAAACAGCGGATAGTCAACAATCCAGAGGAAGTTGTATTTGGATTCATCAATAAGGTTGAGTTTTTTTCCGAGATGAAGACGGAGATAGCCGAGCGCATCGGCGACGACCTTCGGCTTGTCAGCGACAAAGAACATAATGTCACCGGGTTTTGCACCTGTTCTCTCTTGTGCCGTTTCGAGTTGTTCCGTTGCAAAGAACTTGACAATCCCAGACGAGAAACCTTCCGACGTGACTTTGACCCATGCCAATCCTTTCGCGCGATAGGTCGCGACGAATGCAGTCAGATCATCAATATCTTTGCGTGAAAACTCCTCACCCCCGGGCACAGCGATCGCCTTGACCTGTCCACCACTCTCCAGAGTGCGCGTGAACACCTGAAAATCGCAGTCTGCCATCACATCCGAGACATCGGTGAGTTCCATACCGAAGCGCGTGTCGGGTTTATCGTTTCCGAACCGTGCTATCGATTCGTGGTAGGGGAGCCTTAAGAATGGCGTTTGAACAAGAATGTCGCCTGCATCTTCAAATATCCGTTTCATCAGTCCTTCGGTCACTTCAAGCACATCGTCTGTTTCTGCGAAGGACATCTCAATGTCAAGCTGCGTGAATTCCAACTGCCTGTCGGAACGGGTATCCTCATCTCGGAAGCATCGCGCGATCTGGAAGTACCGGTCAACACCACTCATCATTAGGATCTGCTTGAACTGCTGTGGTGATTGCGGAAGTGCGTAGAATCTACCCGGATAGTGGCGACTCGGCACAAGCACATCGCGTGCACCTTCAGGCGTGCTGTTCATCAAGATAGGTGTCTCAATTTCAAGAAAACCCTGCTCATTCATATAATTGCGTGCCGCGAGGGCTGCTTTATGCCGCATCGCCAGTGTTTTCTGCATCTCAGGTCTGCGCAGATCAATGAACCGATAGCGCATCCGAATATCCTCTGCGACATCAATATCGTCTTCAACCGGGAACGGCGGCGTTTTGGCAGTATTCAAAATGTGCAGAGAGTCCACAGCGACCTCAATCTCACCTGTATCCAGTTCAGGATTGACAGTGCCTTGATAGATGATAAGACCGGCTTCCTCGTTCTCAATGTGATATGTCCGATTGTTTTCGACATCGGTGAGCAGCCACCGCTCACCTTCGACTCGGGTTGCTACCTCAATATCTTCGGAGAGCGTATATTTCGTGTCTGTATCTGAGAACAGAGATCGGAATGCTGGAGACAGTGTGCCTTCGGCGAGGTCTGTTTGATAAGCCGCGTCAGCGTGCAAAAGCAGATCGCCGGGTTCGCGTTCGCGGACAGTACCGCTGACGTTCAGGACGAATTCGCTTCTGACAGCATCAGCAATAGCGTGTGCTTTTTCGTCGATCTGTGGATCAAAGACGACCTGCGTAATGCCAGTTCTGTCGCGTAAATCGACGAAGATGACACCGCCGTGGTCGCGGCGACGTTTGACCCAACCGTTGAGTTGCACGGTCGTCCCCGCGTTGCTTAAACGTAGGTCGCCACAATAATGGGTCCGCTTTAGACGAGCAGATATGGCTTCTTGGGTTTCTTGAGACATTGTTAGATATTCCCTTGCTTATTTACTGGGTGCAAGGACTCCTCCTATTAAGAATTCCCACCGTTTATGGCAGGACATTTTGCATTGTTAAATACCAAATCGTTTCCGAAATTCACATCAAATCGGTTATCAGCAGTCAGTTAACTTACTAACCGCCGACGGTCTCTGATGACTATTTTTTCAGTGCTTCAAGTTCATTTTGAATCTGTTCTCTGGCGAGTAAGTCGTTCGGGTCTGAAGCGACTCGGATGATTTCATCAAGTGCTTTCAAGGCGTTGTTATAAGATTCTATCTGTTTTTGCGGCTGATTCATGGCAGCGTAGACATTCCCCAAGATGTAATGGGAACGCCACGAATTCGGATTTGCAGCGATACCTTTTTGCCCGTATTTTTCGGCTTCATCAACATTTTCTAATATCAAGTGGAGCCGTGCCATCGCAGCGAGGATTGGGGTAGGTAACTGCAAAGTTTTCTCTTGCCGTTCAAGCCGTTGGTATGTGCGGAGTGCTTCTTTGTAGCGTTCTTGGCGTTCATAAAGCGGTCCTAAAATTAAGTAGACATCGGATCGACTCGGTTCACGTCTGAGGAATTCTTCAAGTTCGCTTGCCGCCTTTCCAAGTTCCTTTGTCGCCTTATCAAGTTCGCCTTTTCTCTCATATTCCGCTGCCGATTGCTCATACACCGTCGCTAAATACAGGTGTCCTTGAATGTCTTCAGGATTCTGCGCCATTGTCTGCTGCACCTGCTGTTCAATCTGTCGGAGTTCTTCCTGCGTCCCTTCGTGAATTAATCCTGAAACGACACCAAAATTGTAGCGGATCGTTTCGTCAGCAGAATTGAGTGCTACGGCTTCGTTCATGAGGGCTGCGGCGTTCTGGTATTGCCGACTTGCGTAAGCAATCTGTCCACTGATTAATTTCTGCGTGGCTCTAAAATAGGTATCAAGTTTCTCTCGAACAACTCGCGTCTCTGCGAGTGTCGTGCCATAGTTTGTGAGATACGGTAATACCCGTTCCCGATATTCTGCCATACCTTTTACGTTCTGTGTCGTTGTCCCCACCAGATCCGCGCCTCGGAAGAATTCCAATCGCGGACGATTGTCTGTGTGGATAGGTCCAACGCCGACGTATTTGTGGATTGTCTCGGGTCCCATCATAAATGAATCGAGTAGCGACGAACCGTCCAAGTCATCGGCGGCAAGACCTTCACGGATATTCGCTATCTGTGCGCGGGCTATGAAGTTTTTGTAGTCAATCTGAAGCGGCTGACGCGTACCGATAAGAATCACAAAATCAGGCGTGTATTTATACCAAAGCGTTGTCTCAGGGAACACCTCAATGAAAGTGCGTACAATCATCTTATAGTGCGCCTCCGGCAGGCGATGCAGCGGGACCCACTGACACATAATACCATCTTCTGTAAGAATTTTGCGGCACAAACGGTAGAAGTCCGCAGTATAAATATTAGAACTCCCAGCACTGACAAGTGGATGGATGATACCTGTCGAGATCATATCGTATTTCGTCTTCGTCATAAGGATATGGTTGCGTCCGTCGTTGAGTTTGTAATTAAACAGCGGACTTTCAAACACGTTGTTGTTGATGTGTGTGAAATACTCCCGCGCCGCAGAGATTACACCGCTGGATAGCTCTATGGCATCGACCTGCACACCGTGTTGTGTTATTGAGTACGAGGTGAGTCCCATACCGAATCCGACGACAAGCGCGCGCTTTGGACGCGGATGTAATAACAACGGCAGATGTGCGATAACGCGATGCGATGGCGAATCCCAACGCGAGGCATCAGCCGCCTGATTTGTATCTACATAGAGCCGATAGACCCCTTCATCATCTCTGAGTGTCGTTACCGTTGCATCCACCTCTTCGTTGTAATCGACGAGTGTATCCCCAGGGCGTTGGGTCTTGAAAATCGCGCTCTTCAGGAAAAGCGGTTGATTCACAGTGAGCAGCAGGATCACCGCTAACCCGACGTTGAGAATCGGCATTCCGATACCGATTCCTTGGACAAGCGATCTTCCGGTTTCCGTCTGTCCGCTGCTTCGCAAAACGAGCAGACATCCGACACCTGAGTTTAAGGCGACCGTCAGCACAATGCTCGGTCGTATACCTAAGAGCGGAATCAGAATGAACCCTGCACAAAATGCCCCTAAAATACTGCCGACCGTGTTGACTGCATAGACGTTTCCGATACTTTTACCGAGTTGCCGCGCGCTACCGGTATAGATTTTCGTTACCAGCGGAAAACTCGCACCCATCAAAAAGGTAGGAAGACACATCACAAGGAAACAGGAGAAGAAGGTCCAGAATCTGCTCGCACCGAAGGTTGATTGAAATGCGCGGCTCATCGCATACAACTCCTCAAACGCTGGCATTAGGATCAGCGCGAAGAGTCCGATACCGAGTTGAACAATGCCAAAAATCGCTACGGGGTGTTTGATTCGATCAACCCAGCGCGCGAACACCATACTCCCCAATGCGATACCAAATAAGAACGCCGCAAGCATCGTTGCAAACGCGTAGGTCGTACTACCGAGGAAGAACACCATGATACGGGTCCATAGCACCTCATAAGCCAACGCGCAAAACCCTGAGACCCCTATTGCCCACAAGACTAAATTTCTTTCAGGTTGATGCGTGACCGCTTCAGGCTCCGGTTGTTGTGTCTCTTCTTGAGGGTCATCTATTTCTGTTGCTGACGCTTTCGGCGTAATCGCTAACGCAATCACCGTTACAGCAAAGTTAATAACGACACCGACACCGAGTGTCCATTGGATACCCAACGCTTCAATTAGGAAAAAGCCTGCTGCCACAGTGCCAATAACAGCACCGAAGGTGTTCAACGCATACAAGATTCCGATATTTGTGCCGAGTTGCTCCAGCCTTTTCACAAAGAAACGGGTCAGTACCGGCAGCGTTCCCCCCATCAACGTAGACGGGATTAACAAGATTCCAAACGTCAACACGAACCGAATAAGTGAGAGGGTGTAGAACTCTGAGGTGATATTGCGATGAATCAACACATAGAGTGCGCTCAGCACCGCTAAAATGAGGGGCCAGACAAGGCAGAACGCACCGATACCGGCTTCGAGAAACGCATAAATCCGCAACGGCGACGTTGTGCTTTCGTCAATCTTCCGACCAAAGTAGTAGCTGCCGAGTGCGAGTCCTGCCATGAACGCTGTCAGGACGGTACTCGTCGCGAAAACGGTGCTACCGAAGATAAGCGTCAGCTGTCGCATCCAAATCACTTGATAGATGAGACTACTGGCACCGGAAAAGATAAAGATGAGCCAAACAATGGGTTTAATGTATCGCATTTTTCGTCTATTTTATTAATGTTTCACACTCACAAGACTATTCCATTCCTATACATATATGATACGTTAGTACACCCCAGAATTTCAAGTTGAATCTTCTAACTTCTTTTCGGCGTGTTCAATCATTGCCTGTGAACAAGCGGCGTTATGCCTGTTGTGAGGGTGCTTCTTGGACGACAGGGATGACGTAACTTCGGATTGTCAAACCGTCTATTGTCTCTGTCTCTACGCGGGGTTCTGGCTCTGCACGATGATCGAAGACAACGTAGTATCCTTCGCTCGCTCCCTCCAGTTTGAGATATGCTGCGAGTTGTTTTTTGCCAGATTGATAGGACCGAGGCCCCTCCCATATCTTGGTCTCAACGATATATTTTTTCGAGTTGTGGAAAATCGCGAGATCGATTTTGCCGCGACCGGTCTGCCCCTCAAGGTAGACATGTCCTTGTATTAATTGGACGAATTGATCCAGATACGCATAGAGAAGATACTGACCGACAAACTCCTTTGGTGTATCCGGGACTAATAGAATCCGAAAGCCCGCACGCGCAATAAAATCCCGAAAATTGTCAAGAAGCGAGTCCATCTTAATCTGACCTGCAGAGGTTAGGTAATCCACGAAGTCCTGATGGGTATCCTCGGAAAAATATTCGTGCTCCAACCCATTGACAAGCGGTTTGAACGCTTGCATGATATGCTGCTGATATATGGGGTTGAGGATCTCACACATTCGGTCACTCCCTTTTGTGATAACGCCATAAGTGGCGAGTTCACTAATGATTTCATCGTGTGGATTGAAGCGGACGCCAGTTTCGTAAGATGCGATTCGCATCAAGACGCTTTGAAAACGCGGATTTCTGCGGATATTGG
>JAAXHI010000222.1:24334-25124 GCA_012270875.1 Candidatus Poribacteria bacterium
AGAATCTGTGCGAATCGGTTGACGAGGAACGGCTGTCCGGCAGTCTGTCTGTGAATACTCTCAATAACTTCAGGCGTGAAGGCTTGTCCGACTTCCTCGGTATACTGTGTGAGCAACTCGTGGACCTGTTCAAGCGTGAAGTTAGGTAAGGTGAACTCGTCTTGGATATTGAACGGTGAAATAGAACGGTCTAAATTAAGCTGCGTAACGTTCTTAACACCTACGATTCCAACGCTATATGGACATTTACGCATAGAACGCTGCACATAGATACTGCGGAGCGCATGAAGAAAGCCTCTCAAAGCAGTTGGAGGAATACCATCAAACTCATCAATGATGAAAACAAGTTTCGCATCTTCAAGGAAATTGGCAAACTGTTGAAAAAATCTGAGCATTGCAACGTGATCCGTTAGCTTTGCATCCGCCAAGAATTGACTTAAGCCTTCGGAAGGCGTGATACCGCGCCTCTGGAAGACGTGCTTAATCTCCTCATAAATGCTTTGATAGAGTGAGGCGTAAAAATCGGGCGCGGCATAGTCTTCATACACTTCAAAGTTGACTTCAATTGGGAAGTAGGTTTCTGAAGTATCGGATGCAAGCGACTCAAGAGCCCATTGGAAGAACGTGGTTTTACCAGTCTGCCGGGGCGCGAAGATAACGATATATCGTCCCTGTTTAACGCGTTTGATGAAATCGGCAAGTTCCACTTCGCGTGAGACGACGTAATGTTCTTGAGAATTCACGGGACCATAGGTATTAAATGTTCTGACTTCTCCCACCGCTGAAGCAG
>JAAXHI010000536.1 GCA_012270875.1 Candidatus Poribacteria bacterium
CGTCAAATGTTGACAGACCTGCCAGCCTCGGATCATGCGCGTAAAAACATCCATGAGGACACAAACATAGATGAAGCGACTCTTGAGTCGGACGTAGGGAATATCACCGACCCAGACCTCATCGCATCGGAAACCTATGTCAAGGTTCTGAATCCGATTGCCCCAGGGGTGTGCTGCCTCAAGGGATCTCGTGGTTCGGCAGACCCGTTTGATGGAAACCGAGAGGTTGGCTGCTTTCATGATCCGGGCGACGCGTCTATGACTGACGCTGATGCCTTATCCTTGGATCCAAAGAGAGACGCAAAATTTTCAACAGCTTGCTGCTTCCACTTCGACAACTGCTGTTCGCTGAGGTTATATCGTCGGCAGAGTTCGGCTTGCGAACTTTCACCGCTCAGGGCCTCAAGCACAACTTCTGCTTTAAACTCGGGAGTGTATCTCGTTCGTTTCGCCATCGGAATGCTCCTTTCAGTAGATTATTAGTATATCACAATCTTGCCTTAGAGGGTGGCCCTAATTTCCGATGGCAGTACATTGTATGATAGACCTCAATTGGTGCATCATATACAAACTAACGAAGATCTTCCAGATAATCTTGAAAGAATTGTCGAAGTGACAGGAGGCGACTTGAGTCAGGTCGTGGAGGATGCCGAAAAACGTCAGAAACAACAGCGTACGGTGGATGAGAATCGAGACTTGGGAAAAAAAGTAGAAAAATGGGTCGGAGAGAGCTTGGACCAGAAAGGTTTCAATGTGACACCTGTCGACATCGGTGCGGACTTTGAGATCGACTTGACAACACTGGATGTAACTCAGGGCGAACGAAAATGGTGGATTGAGGTGAAGTCTGCGCGAACCGAGAGTGTCAAGATGAGTTCTAAGCAGACCCAAAACGCTTTGGATAAAGGGGAAGATTTCTTGCTCTGTGTGGTCCCAATACCTGAGAACGTCCCACTTAATCCAGAGGTAGTCAAAAGCAATATGCGGTTTATTAAGAATATCCGTGAGAAATTAGGAGACCGCGTAGCCATGTTGTGCGAATCCATTGAAGACCAAGAGATAGTCCATACTGAGTTTCCTGATGATACATCTTCTGGTGTTGATTTAGATTTTGAAACAGGTAAAGCAGAGATTCATGTCAAGAACTCTGTATGGGAAGATGAAGACGAGGCATTTCCGCTTAAAAATCTCGCGGAGAACCTCAAGTAGAAATCTTATCCGTGTGCTGCTATTAGAAATTAGACCCTGTCTTAATTTCCGATGGCAGTACAAATTGCAGCAGCTATAAGCATTCAGACAACATGCTGCAAATCTTACCTGCTAATTTAGAACAAGATAGCGGACACAGACTTCTACAACTTCAACTGGACATTCATGCGGTAGGTAATGTCCAGCGTTAGGTATCCATACCCACCGAATATGCGGATTGGACGGAATGCGTAACTTTTGCTCGGTTAAATCATTCCGTCCCATACCGCCAAAGACCTCGTAGATAGGAATGGATGCGTGTTGCAGGTAGGTATAGGCATCAAATTTCTTGACAGACTCCCAAAAATCGTGCCAGACTTCGGCTTGAAAACGATTTCGTGTCTCTTCAGATTTCCGCTGAATCTGCGCAATCGCGGTTTTGGACAGTGAACCGTAAAACCGTCCGGGATCGAAAGCACTGCCCGCAGACGAAAGGCTTGTCCACCCCTCCAACAGTACAAGTCCAGCAACACGTGATGAGCGGCGGGCAACTTCCATTGCTACCATACCACCAAGGCTGTGTCCAACAATCACCAATTCCTGAATTCCCAAAAAATCTGCAAGGCACAATACATCACCAGCAAGATCCGCCAATGTAAACGGTTGGGTAGGCACAGCACTCCGCCCATGTCCGCGAAAATCGGGAGCAATACAACGCTGCTCACTCGGCAATCTTTCAATTACCGGCATCCAATCGGAGGCATCACAGCCAGTGCCGTGCAAAAACAGCAGAGGACATCCCGAATCACCTGAATCAAGGTAAGCCATCTCTCCCCAATCTGTTGCGATTGTTGTCATAGTCACGTTTTTCCAACGGGGTTATTTCTACAAAGAAATATTCTACGCTGCTAAATTCCAGATGTGCGCGGCTGTTCCGCCGAGAATCCGGTCCTTATCAGCATCCGTCAGGAACGGTAAGCTTTTCCGAATGAGACGCAGTTCCTGTTCTAAAGATGGCCAGTTGTGCTTTTGCCGATGGTGTCCCGGGTAACCTGTGCCCCAGACCGTCCGCGCCGGCCCGAAAGCTGAGAGCAGTTTTTCAATGAACGGATGTACATCTGTGTATGGAAAATCTTGGTGCGAACGTCCGGCGACATCTGATAATTTGAAACGAACATTATCATATCGCGCAAGGTCCACAATCGGTTGAAATGCTGCTGCGTCGGCATCTATTTGCGGGTATCCCATGTGATCAAGAATCAGTTTCAGATGCGGGTATCGTTCAGCAATGGCAGCGACCTGATCAGCGAACTCAGCGCGAAGGTGGAACTGGATGATCGCGTCCGATGCTGCAATCTCCTCCCACATTGGACCGTTCTGTTCGGTTAGCAATATCTTTTCATCGGGGTAGTACATCGGATGGAAACGGAATCCCTCCAAACCGCGATCTTTTATCCAATAGCGGACCTGCTCCGCATTGTCCGGGTCTTGAGGGTCGATTAAGCCGTGTCCGATGAACCGATCTGGAAAACGTGCCACTGAATCCGCAATATAGCCATTATCCCAAGTCGACCAACTCGTTTGCACCAATACCGACCAGTCTACACCGTGTGCATCCATCTCAGCCAAGAGTTCGTCCGCGGTACCGGGTTCATCAGGATAGGAATTCCAACTCGGTGCCGTAGGACCAACAGGATATTTCGGAGGATCAATTTCCCAAACATGAACATGCGTATCTACAATCATGAAACACTCCCTAATGTCCTACATTTAGAACAGAAACTGAGCATCCACTGTTTCTCCAGCATCTAACGTTACACCAGATGGAATCGTGATTAAGCCGTTTGCCAACACAAGTGAATGCAAAATACCAGAACCCTGTGGACCTGTCATTTCAGCGGTATATTGTCCATCAGATTCTTTGAGAATTGCACGCATATAATTAACGCGTCCATCCCTGTTAGTGACGCTCTCCGTCAACGTAGCTTTAAAGGTTGGGCGTAACAAATTTGTATGTCCCGCCATCTTTAAGAGCGCAGGTCGCACAAAGAGTTCAAACACAACGAGCGAAGAAACCGGATTGCCGGGCAATCCAAAAATAGGTTTACCGTCAGCGATGCCATAAGCCTGCGGTTTTCCGGGCTTCATCGCGACGCGCCAGAAGTTAATTTCACCTAATCTCTCCAATACACTTTTCACAAAGTCGTGCTCGCCTACCGAAACACCGCCACTTGTAATGAGGGCATCTGCCTTCGCGAGGGCTGCACGAAAAATACGCTCTATTTCTGTTTCATCGTCAGGAGCGATACCCATATCAATCGGTATGCCGCCCGCTTCCTCGACCTGTGCATAGAGACCGTAACGGTTGCTCTCTCGAATTTTTCCCGGTTCAAGGGGTTCGCCAAGTAGCAGGAGTTCATCACCCGTTGAAACAATCGCAACGGTAGGTTTGCGATAGACTGTAACCTCTGGACGATTAAGAGAGGCGAGCATTGAAATTTCCGGTGGACGTAGGTATTTCCCTGTTCCCATGACTTGCTGTCCTTCTGCAACACTCTCACCCGTGAAACGGACGTTTCCAGTTTCGTCAATGCTCTCAAAAATTTTGACTTTATCCCCGTCCCGCTGGGTCACCTCTTGCATCACAACCGCATCGGCACCTTCAGGCATCATTGCACCCGTCATGATACGCGACGCTTCTCCAGTTGCAACCTGTTTTGTTGGAGCATATCCCGCAGCGATAGTCTCCACGACTGAAAGAACAGCAGGTTTTTCTTGGGTAGCATCTTTTACATCCGCTGCGCGAACCGCGAACCCATCCATCGCTGAATTGTCAAATGGGGGAATGTTCTCCTCAGCCTGTAACGCCTCTGCAAGCACATAATCCGTACAATTAAGAATTTCCCGCTTTTCCGAGGGTAAAACCGGAATCGTATCTAACATCCGTTGGCGGGCTTCATCAACACTTAGCATCTAATTTTTTCTCCTTAGCATAGTTTTCTTTCCAATATGATAAAGCATCACGCCGATAAGTGCAAGGGCATTAATTTTCATCTTCCAATTGAGACCTCTTCATTGGACGAGCGATTTCTGGGTCGCAATACTTACTGACTGCTGACTGCTAATGGCTGGCCGCTTTTTTCAGTTTTATTTGACATTGGCATAATCGTATGATATAATTTATCGCAAGTTGTTGGCAATCTTAACTTTGATAATAACACGGACATAGGTTATGAAAAACGGCATCGTTTTCTCAAATACGCTTGCCTTTAGGCGTAGTTTGAAAACCGGCATTTTAATAAGTTTATGTTGTTATGTTGTGTTGCTCGGTGTCATCGCGCTCACGCACGATCACGATCATTGTGAACACGCGCATACTGAACATTCCGATTGTGAAAACACTTGTACAGCCTGTGTCTACAACAGCCAACACGTCGGAGAGGAAATTGAGGTCGTTGTACTTGCCTCTCCGTTTCTTCCAAGTACGACGCTTCCGCGGTATGAAACCGTTTTTCTTCCTCTAAGATTTACCGCGACCGCGTGGAGTCGTGCCCCACCTACATTCTCCAATCAACTTCAAAATTCTTGCCTTTAAAGGCACATCTGTCTTCGCGCTACATTGTCTATAGGGTCAGGGAGTACCTATATTTATCCTTCCTTTTGCTCATTTCCGATTTGCAAAAATAGGGCAATTTAGGGCAATTTTTGTATTGTAGACAGAAACACAACCGCATGTATTAACAACGTTGCTTTCTGGAAATTATTGAACCAGAAATGCATGAGGTGCTTCACGATAGCGAGGACGCGCTTTTACATCCTGCGCGCGCTTATGCTGTCTGTTAAGAGCGATTTTCTTTTATTTATTAAGGTAGCCGGTACACGCTGTGTACCATCATAGATAAACATAGGTAAAAAAACAGGTACACACTGTGTACCATCATAGATAAACATAGATAAAAAATTGGAGAATACAATGTTTACACGTTTTTATGGAAGCGGCTTTTCGGTCGCCATTTCGCGATTAATGTTACTTGCTTTTGTTACCGTCCTTCCGCTCATGGGAGGTTGTGGCGAAAGTGACAACCCTATTGTTGAAGATGACCATGACCATGACGAACACGACCATGATGCCCCCCTTCACGCCGATGTTGACGGCTTTGTTTTGGAAGTTGACGAAAAGGAAGTCTATCGTCAGTTTCAAGGCACCCATGAGGGCGGCCTCACCGTTAAGGCTGGTGAAGAGATTGAGGTCCATGCCGTATTTCTTGAGGCAGACGGGCACGAAGCCCACCTCGATGAAGTAGAGGGAGTGGATGAACATGGACACAGGGAAGAATTCGGCTTAGGCTTGTCGGGGTACGATTCCGCTATTATTAAGATTCATCTGGACCACGATGAACACGACCATGATGAACACGAAGACGAACACGATGATGACCACGACGAACACGATGACGACCACGATGAACACGGTGAAGAAGAATTGGTGTTTGGACTCGAGGGATTGAAGGCAGGCACAACGGAAATCAAATTTCAACTCCTTCACGGGGACCATCCAGATTTCACCGGAGCACTTCTCGTCCCGGTAACTGTTGAATAAGGGGGACCCGATGTTAAGCACTTGTGCTTGCTCGCATAGGTCTCCTACGGTAGGGATGCTTAGAAAGCGTCCCTACCTATTCGTGTTGGTGTCTGGGATCATCGTATGTCTACTTTGCTATCTCAAGGATTCCCAAAGTGCCTCGAACACAACGTTGGCTCTGGAAGGAGAGGTCGTTGAAACACAGAGCAGCACTCGACTCGATGGGGTTACGGTCCGTATTAAGGGACTTGAGAGAAGCGTCCGGACCGATGCAAACGGTCGGTTTAAACTTAACAACGTGCCGGAAGGACAGCAGACGCTGCAGTTCCTGAAGGTCGGTTATCAGCGGTCTGAACAGGTAGTTAATGTCAATACCTCCACGCCGTATCTCAAGATTGAACTGGAGGCGTTGTCGTTTCAACTGCAAACCATCAGGGTATACGGTTCAAATCGCTCGCTTTCACAGTTTGAGGAAACAACCGACTTAGCACTGAATGAAAAGGAACTCCAAAGACGGTTAGGGATGACCTTGGCGAACACGTTGGCAGATGAGGCCGGCGTTTCACAACGGATGATGGGACGGGCGATTGCGCGCCCCGTTATTCGTGGATTGGGCGGTGACAGGCTACTCATCCTTGAAAACGGCGAACGGACAGGCGATAAATCGGCATCCAGTGCTGACCATGCCGTATCCATTGATCCGACGACTGCTGAAGGTGTTGAAATTACGCGGGGTCCCGCATCGCTCATTTACGGCTCGAGTACGTTAGGCGGTGTTATTAATGTCAAAAGCAATAATATACCGCGAATTCTACCGAGAGGGCTTGATATGCATCTAACGTTCCAAAGTGAATCTGTCAACTCAGGTTTGACCGGAACAACAGGTTTTACGTTCCCAATTGGTGATTTTGCGGGCAATGTAGAATGGAATCGCCGCCTCGCATCTGACATACAAACGCCGGTAGGTGTACTCGAAAACACCGCCCTTTCAAATGTTAATTTTTCAGGCGGTGCCGCGCTGATTAAGCCGTGGGGTTTCATCGGTGCCTCTGGAAGCAGTTATCGCTCAGATTACGGCGTGCCTGGATCACCAGAAGGACATGTTAGCGGGGTCAACATCGAGCTCGACAAGCAACGTTATGAAGGACAGATGGAGTACCGCTTCAATACAGCAATACTTGAAAAGGTAAAACTCCAGACTGCCTATACGCGTTATCAGCATCAAGAATGGGAGTCCAACGGGAGACTTGGGGTCGAATTCGGTCTGTTAAC
>JAAXHI010000356.1 GCA_012270875.1 Candidatus Poribacteria bacterium
GCCCTCTGGGATTGTTGAAACTTATCGGTTCGGCTATGGTGGGGATGTCTATACCTTTACGGAAGCGGATGATGTCATGACGGCGGTTGAACCGACTGGAAAATTCAGCACGACATGGGGCAGGGTTAAAGCTGTCGAGGTCTTCCAAAACTATCCCAATCCGTTTAACCCTGAGACTTGGATACCATACCGACTTTTTGAACCTACTGATGTCCACATCTCAATCTATTCCCAAACGGGTGAACTGATTCGCGACTTCAACCTCGGGCATCAAGAGCACGGCGAAAAAACGCTTTATTGGGATGGTAAGAACCGAGACGGTGAACCTGTCGCCAGCGGAATCTATTTCTACCAGTTCCAGGCAGGCGATACCGAAAGCACTCGGAAAATGTGGTTAATGAAATAAACACGACGCGCTACCCTAATACCTAACCAAAACGGCTCAAGTTCAGAATGGAGGAGAAAAATGGCTCTAATAATAGAAGAAGGCACAATAAGCAATGGACGCATTGTCCTATCCAAACCGCTCTCCTTGCCGGAGGGTACTGAAGTACGCGTACAGATAGAACCAGTGGGTGCTGCTGCTGTAAGCGATGATGAAAATCAAGTCAAAGATTCCAATGAATCTGAAGATTTTGCTAACCTGCCCTGCTTCGGGATGTGGGCAGACCGAGAGGATATGCGTGACAGTGTCGCATGGGTACGAAAACAGAGGGAAAAATGGAAGGAACGACTTACACGAACAGAGTAATTGATACTGATATTCTTATTGATGCTATGAATGGCATTGTAGATGCTGTTGCGTTTTTGGAAGAACAGCAAATGGCGGAAATACAGATTAGTATCGTTTCAGCTATGGAATTGATTGCAGGTTGTCGCAACAAAACTGAAATGACGGAACTACAGAGATTCTTTCAAAAATGCACATTTTTACCGGTTACTGCTACTATCTCACAGATCGCCTATCAGCTCGTAGAATCCTTTTACCTAAGTCATGGGCTCATTATGGCAGACGCGCTTATTGCGGCAACAGCCATAGAGCATGATTTAACACTCTATACAAGGAACACACGGCACTTCCGTATGATTCCAGAATTAAAAATTAATCAACACTATTGAACCGTTAAGGTGGAATTTTACTTTGTCGAAAACAGGAAAAATGGTAGTTTGCGGTTGGGAATCAGTAAGGGATATCTGATTAAAACAAGCATCTCTTTACCGATAGCCGACAGCCGATAGCCAACAGCCAAATGAAAAACATATTTCTCAGATGGTGGGGATGCGGTGCGTTTGACGCTCGCTTCGACGACATCAACATCGCCTTCGATCCCTATCTCTTCAATCAGAACTTAGCAGACGCGCAACCGATATACGACTATATCTTTATCTCCCACGAACATTTCGACCACTGCCATCCTGTAACCTTACAGAAATTATGTCGCGGTGAACGTTTTAAGAAACTATTCGTCAACCCCGGATGCATGACACCCGCACAACCCATCGCCGAGAAATATGGCGACGCAGCATTTGAACGCGACCTCCCAATCACAAAGCATGTCCCTATCGATAAAGTGCAAGTTCTCTACCCGAAACATCTCAACGAGAACCAAGAGACATCACGCACTTTTCAAGGTTCAGATACATTTGACCTCGGTGATATTCGGGTCGAAACAGTTGAAAGCGGCGAAAACCAGACACCAAATCTACCAACAAACGGCTATCTCATAACACACACAAAAAAGGATGTCTCAATCTTACACACCGGCGATCTTCACGAACCGTATCCGGCGTTGGCAAACCTCCGAGGCAAGGTAGATTTCCTGATTCACATGAAACTTGGGCTCGGCGGCGGTCTCGCACCTCGGCTTATTGAATTGGTAGAACTGATCCAACCGCGTTACGTCATACCAACGCACTACCGAACCGACAGGAAATCCGATCCAATACCAGCAGGGCATTGGCCCCCCAACGTTACCGATGAAATGGCGTTCATTGAGTCAATGCGCGAAATCGTCGGAGATAGAACACGTCTCCTCCCGTTCACCGCAGGCATAGAATATGAAGTGAAAATGCCAGAGAAACAGGTAATCTGGAAATGGGAATGGTTCAACACTTGGGACGTTCCACCGTGGCGGGAATAAAATACTGTAGCGTGTGCTTTAGCTGCCATTTAAAAACAGGAGATACGATAATGAAACCGACACGTTTTCTGATTTGGACGATACTTTTTGTTTCAATGTTGTTTCACGCCAACGTCTCTGCCCAAGATTATATCCAATGGCATTTGCCCGAAGGTGCCAAGGCGCGCCTCGGTAAAGGCACAATAATCGGAAACATCCAGTATTCTCCAGATGGTAGTCTACTGGCGGTTCCCAGTTCCGTTGGGGTCTGGCTTTACGATGCCGACACCCATCAAGAAATTAACCTGCTCGTCGGGCACACAGCGCAGATTTCAGCCATCGCATTTTCCCCGAATGGAAATACACTTGCTGCTGGAAGTACAGACGGAACCATCCAGTTGTGGAACCCACGTACCGGCGAACAGAAAGCGTCCCCAAGAGGACACAATCGCGGTCGTATTACTTCCCTCGCGTTTTCGCCTTTGTCGCAAATCGACTTACTCGCAAGTGGTAGTTCAGACAAAACAATTCGATTGTGGGGCGCGAGTACAGGCAACTACATAACGACCTTAAGAGGACACACGGGAGCCGTCACTTCTGTTGCGTTCAGTCCAGACGGGCTAATGCTTGCCAGTAGTGGCGGGCACAAAGACAACACAATTCGATTGTGGAATGCAAACGATAATTTCCGTAATTTCCGTCTCACTGTCACTACCCTCGCAGGGCACGAATATGGCGTTACGTCCATTGCGTTCAGTCCAGATGGGCAGACGCTCGCGAGTGGCAGTCAGGATAATACTGTGCGATTGTGGAATCCACATACCGAGGAACACAAGGGAACCCTCACTGAACACACACAAGGTGTCACTTCCGTTGCGTTTTCTCCGGATGGGCAAACACTCGCGAGTGCAGGCAGTGATGAAACCATTCGATTGTGGGATCCTGCCACTGAAACGCTGAAAATAACCCTTGCCGGACATACCGGTTATACCGGTTCGGATACCTCTGTTGCGTTCAACCCAGATGGAGGAACCCTTGTGAGTGCAGGTGATGACCAGATGATCCAATTTTGGGATTCTACCACCTTCCAACACAAGTCTACTATCACCGGTCATACTTCTCCAGTTAATGAGATTGCGTTCGCGCCCGATGGACAAATTTTCGCGAGTGTCGGTGATGGTAAAGCGATTCGTTTGTGGGACACCGACACAGGGCAGCTTCAGGATACACTCACTGGACATGGAGGACGTGTCTTTTCCGTTGCCTTTAGTCCAGATAACCAAACGCTCGCCAGCGGTGGCGGGTGGGGAGATACCGCAATTCGGTTATGGGATGTCCACGCCGGGCAACCCAAAGTGCCTATCACAAGCCATAAACATGGTGTGGAGTCCATCATGTTTAGTCCAGACGGTAGCACAATGGCAAGTGGCAGTTGGGACAGCACAGTTCGATTGTGGGATACTGATACAAGTGAACACAAAGCAACCCTCAGAGCCGGTGCCACTGTCTTTACTGTAGCATTCAGTCCAGATAGTCGTACGCTTGCCAGCGGAGGACGGGACAATGCGATTCACTTATGGGATGTAGAGAGAGGAGAACACCTGGCATCTTTGAAAGAACACACACGACCTATTGATGCTGTGGCGTTTACTTCAGATGGTGGCACGCTTGCCAGCGGCAGTTGGGATAACACGGTTCGATTGTGGAATATACAAACAGGACAATCCTACGTTACGCTCATGGGACATACGTCTCGTGTCAAATCTGTTGTGTTTTTCCCTGATGGGAAGACGCTTGCCAGCGGCAGTTGGGATGATACAATTCGGTTGTGGGATACACAGACAGGACAACTTCAATCTACGCTCACTGGACATACCGCCGGTGTTAACGCGCTTGCACTCTCTACCGATGGTGGCACGCTTGCCAGCGGAAGTGCCGATGGCACGATTCTCTTGTGGGAATTCACACCGATTGCGCCAAAGATGAAAGCGGATGTCAACGGCGACGGGATAGTGAATATCCAAGATTTGGTGCTCGTCGCTTCACATTTCGGGGAGACTGGGTTAAGTCCCGGAGACGTGAACGGTGATGGGGTCGTGAATGTCCAAGATTTGGTGTTAATTGCTTCCCATCTCGGGGACAGTTAGCGGTACAGATCAACACCGAAAAAACGAAAATTTGGAGAACAGCTAACGTGTCAACAGACCAACGCCTCCGCATCGCTGTTTACGGCTGCGGCAATTTTGCGAAACGGACGCGCATTCCGAACCTATTACAGACAGATGCAGTCGATATTGTCGCTGTGTGTGATAGCAATTTACAAGCAGCACAGGAAATCGCCGCCGATTTCAAGGTGCCACACGTCTACCACACGGAGAATGATGGCGCGTATAAGATGCTTGACGCTGAAGCCATCGATGTGTTATACTCTATCGTGCCAGCATACGTACGAACCGATGTTGAAGTGACCGCAGTGGAAAAGGGTATCCATCTCTTCAGTGAGAAGCCACAAGCGATCACAATGCACGTTGCTCGCCGAATAGATGACGCTGTTCAGCAGGCAGGCGTTATCAGTACTGTCGGATTTCGTGAAAGGTATCGTCCGCTCTTTCAAGAAGCACGGCGATTTTTGGCGGATAAACAGATTGTGCATGTCCGTTTCCAGAGTTTCGGTGGATTGCCGCCTTCGGCAGATGCAGGTGCTGAAACGTGGTGGGCAGACATGGACAAATCCGGCGGTCGTGCCCTCGATTGGGGGGTCCATGCCACGGATTATAGCCGGTTTATGACAGGCTTGGATGTCGCACACGCACAAGCCTTCTATTGTGAACGTCCTACTTACGCAACCGCTTTGTCATCGAGTTTCAATTACTGTTTTGACAACGGGGCTACGATGACGCTGAGTTTCGTCTCATCGGGTCCGAGTCCAAGAAATGAACCGTGGTTTACGGTCTTCTATGAGGACGGATGCCTCGAAATTTACCAATACGATAGGATTGAGGTCAATGGTGAAGTCCTTTATCAAGCCGACGAATTCGATCCATGGTTAGAACAGGATAGAACCTTTATTCGTGCTGTACAAACGGCGGATGCGAGTATATTGCTCAGTGATTACCACGATGGTCTCTTCTCTTTAGCACCTGTTTTGGCTGGTTGGGAATCCGCCCGTCGAAACGGAGAATGCATTGATATCGCGTCATTCATGAATGACGTATAGTTAAAAATCAAGAAAGGAAAAGTTATGGATGCCAGATTAAGAAAGATTCAGATTACACCCATGAAATTCGACAAGGAGGGGGCGATGCAGCGTGAAGAATTCGCTACGCTTACCATTGAAGTCCCCATGGATAGCACAGCGCAACGCGCCGCTATTATAGAATTGTGTGAACTCCTCGACCAAGAATGGGTCGTTGTTAATGTTGAAGGCAAAACGGTCGTGGCTGTTAACACTGCTTAATGCGAAACCTATTTTTTATATTTCCTTGCAGCTCGGTCAGGAGGCTTCAAATTTCACATGCCTTCCCGTGGATCTGAAGAAACATCCCAGCAAAAATCCCTCCATTACATTACGGGCTACATGCTGGGTATTATAAGGAAAGAGTTCATCAAAAAAGCAGTTCCAAACAACGCGCCGGGGCGGATCTACGCAATAGCACTTCACAGCAAAATCTGACTTGATCACTCCGCAAGGAAATATAAAATAATGAAAAATAGCATCAAAAACGATAGCCCGTAATGGAATGGAGGGCGGACCTATGCAATGGCACTTCGCAGCACAATCCGACTTGATGACTCCGCAAGGAAATATAAAATAATGAAAAAGAAATGGCTTTTTACACCCGGTCCCACGCCGATCCCACCCGAAGCATTGTTAGCGATGGCGCAGCCGATAGACTACCATCGCAGCGAAGATACTGTCGCATTAATTAAAGATGTTCTCGAAAAACTCAAACACGTTTTCCAAACCGAGAACGATGTCCTCTTCTTAACATCATCTGGAACCGGTGGTATGGAGGGCGCAGTTGCGAATCTATTGTCTCGTGGAGATAAGGTGATTGTGATCCGGAGCGGGAAATTTGGCGAGCGATGGGCTGACATCTGCACCGCCTTCGGGGTCGAAGTTATACCGATTGACGTAACCTATGGCAATGCTGTCGAACCACAGGCAGTAGAAACACTCCTAACCGAGCATCCTGATATAAAAGCAGTTTACGCCACGCTTTGTGAGACCTCGACCGGTGTTCTACACGACATCGAGGCACTCGCGCACCTGACCCGAGTGCGTCCAACGCTTTTAGTCGTTGACGCTGTCAGCGGACTCGGTGCCGACGATTTACAGATGGACAATTGGGGTGTGGATGTCGTTGTTTCTTGTGCTCAAAAAGGGTTGATGACCCCACCTGGCTTATCCGTCGTAGCACTCAACCAGCGTGCGTGGGACGCAGTTGAACGTTCTGACCTCCCGAAATATTACTTTGACTTCCGTAAAGCGTATGAGACGGGGTTGCAGGGTTCTGTACCTTATACACCCGCAGTGACGCTGCTATCGGCACTACAATGTGCGCTGGATCGTATCTGTGAAGAAGGTATCCGCAATACGATTGATCGGCACAGTCGCTTAGCTACCGCTACCCGTAGTGCTGTTAAAGCATTGGGACTTCCCCTTTTTGCGATGTCGCCAGCGAATACCGTAACCTCAATTCGCTTACCGGAAGAAGTTGATGGAAAAGCGTTTATCAATCTGATGCTTGACAAATACGGTATCACCTATGCTGGCGGTCAGAGTCAGTTGAGTGGAAAGATCGTCCGAATTGCGCACCTCGGTTGGATGAATGAAGGGGACGTTATCGTCGCGATTTCTGCGTTTGAACGGGGTTTAGTGGAAATCGGATGCGACATCCCGATTGGGGCAGGGGTTACCGCTGCACAAGAAGTTTTCCGTACTTTCAAATATTAGGTTTCCGCTCCGATGAAAAAACCAAAAACGTAAGCCGTAATGTAATGGAGGCGGCTTTACGGAATAAGACTTCAAGGGTCAAATCTGCCTAATCGAACCGCAAGGAAATATAAAAAGTCGAACCGCAAGGAAATATAAAAGTATGTCTGAGACGACACTTTTTGATGCTTCGTATGAACAGCGGAAAAAACCGTTGCTCACCCAAACATTGGAACGGCTCCGCCCCATTTATAGTAGGTCGGAGTTGGACTTTTTACGTATCGACAGTATGAGCCGCGAGGGATTAGCGCAACGCTCCGGACGCGGGTTTGTGAATCGGGATATCCTTGAAACTGTACTCGGCAATTTGCTGGAATGTGTCGCACCGGGGTCACACAATGCCCCGCATCTTGAGCACCAAAAACGCAGACTCTCCGAAGCAATCGAAGAGGTAGCCGATCAGCTTTATGCAATGGTAGCACAATCCTTTTTGGCTGTTAAAGATGAAACATCACTGGAAACGGCACTTGAAACCGCTTTCTCACTTCTCTGGGAACTGCCACGATTTAAAAGTCGGGCACTCTGGAATCGTTTCGCCTCCCTCAAAGACCCAGCAGTCTGGGATGCGTACCTGCTTCACACCGGTATTTCACGAGAAAAACTCGCAGCCATCGACTTCCGATCCCAAATTGATACCGCAATTCAAGAGCGCACCTTTGAACCGTATCAAGACTTTCTCGGTACTTTGAACCTCGCTGCCGTTTTGGATTATCAACTCCAGTTAGTCGGAAGCACATACCCCGGATGGCGCGTCCTCTTTTACCACGATGTCGCACACGCGCTAACACGAAACGATGCCCCCGAAGAGAGTCCCGAAATTCACAGGGTCCCTGTGCCGCTGCTACCGCGTGCTATCTCCGAACTCGCCGGACGCTACTATCAAGCCGATTTACACCCAGAAACGCAGATCGGGGACGCTAATTTCCTCGAACACCCGCACCGCGGCGTAACCACCGGACAGACGGGAATTATCGGTTCCGGATGCGTTATCTACCCAAGCACATTCGGTGGATTGAGCGTCAAAGTCAAGCAACGCCACCCGGTCATCGGCGATTTCGTGGAGATCGGCACAGACACGAGTCTCCTCGGTCCGGTTCGAATTGCGGACCATACGACTATCGGGACAAACACCGAAATTTACGGATTTGTAGAAATTGATCAAAGTTGTCGTATCGGTTCATCAGTTGTTATTGGGACTATTCGGGGGGCTGCTGAACATCCGGGGAAAATTATGATTGGCGATGAAGTGCGCATTGGTGATGGGACTGTCATTGAAAATACATCTGAAATGGATTTGATTATACCGACCCGCGCACAGATTCCTGCCCGAAGCCACGTTGCAAACGACGGGTTCGGGTTCCCACGATACGTTACATGAGAAATAATTAATACATTATCAGTTATCAATTAAGGGTGCTATTTGATGCATGAAGTCTTTTTCTTAACTGACAACTGAAAACTGAAAGATTTTTCGCAGAAAAATCGTACTGAAAACTGCTAAAAAATGATAAAAATACAACGCGCACTTATCAGCGTCTACGACAAAACCGATCTCTTGGAGATAGCCAACGTTCTCGCAGCGCATGGCGTAGAGATCCTCTCTACCGGCGGCACAGCACGACACCTCCGAGACGCTGGTATTGACATCATTGATGTTTCTGACTACACCGACTTTCCTGAAATGCTGGATGGTAGAGTCAAAACCCTACATCCGAAAATCCATGGTGGTCTCCTTGCCGAGTGGGATAATACAGAACACAGCGCACAAGCGGAAGCACACGGTATAAACGCCATTGATATGGTGATATGCAATCTATATCCGTTTGAGGCAACCGTCGCCAAGCCAGATGTAACACTTCCCGAAGCGATTGAGAACATCGATATCGGCGGCCCGACGATGATTCGTGCCGCTGCGAAAAATTATCGACACGTCGCTGCCCTCACGAATCCGAGCCAATACCCACAAATTATCGCCGACTTGACGGCTAACGATTGTTGTCTGTCAGAAGTGCAGCGATTTGAATTGGCAAAAGCAGCGTTTGCGCATACTGCACACTACGACACCGCAATCGCTACCTATCTCACCAATGTGGATTCCGTTCGTAGTAGGACGATTCATCGCCCGTCAACCGATGACGAATTCGCCGATAACCTAACGCTCCATTTTGAAAAGGCGCGGACGCTCCGCTACGGTGAAAACCCACATCAGCGCGCCGCTTTCTACAGGACTGAAACCACGCCGGGACCCTCTGCAGCGTGGGCGAACCAACTCAGTGGACAACCGCTCTCCTTTAATAATCTCCTCGATTTAGAAGCCGCTTTGGAGATCGTCAAGGACTTTAAAACCCCCGCATGTGCCATCATCAAACATAACAACCCGTGTGGACTCGCAACGGCTGGTAACCTACAAGATGCATTCACGAATGCCTTGGAGTGTGATCGTACTTCTGCTTTCGGCTCGATTGTCGGGTTAAACCGCAAAGTGACAATCCAGACGGCGAACACGATCCGCGAGGCGGCACAAGCAGGCGTGAAAATTGACGCGATTATCGCACCGAGTTATACCGATAAGGCGTTGCGAGCATTGTCGCGTGTCAAACGCCGTCCTATCCTTGAAACAGGTTCGCTTTCAGCCACCGAACCCATTGTACAGATTCGCAACATTACCGGCGGCGTACTCGTCCAAGACCCAGATGTTCACGAATTGAGTGCCGATGCATTAGAGGTTGCCACGCAGCGGGCACCGACAGACACAGAGATGGAATCTCTGTTGTTCGCGTGGAAGGCGTGTAAACATGTCAAATCTAACTGTATCCTGTTGGCGAACGGCACGCAGAGCGTCGGTATCGGTGCAGGACAGATGAGCCGCGTGGATGCCGCGATCATCGCTATACGAAAAGCAGGCGAAAAGGCAAAGGGTGCCATGTTAGCCTCGGATGCCTATTTCCCATTCCCCGACGGTGTCGAAATTGCCGGTGAAGCAGGCATCAGCGCGATTATTCAGCCCGGCGGTTCCGTCAACGACGCACCTGTGATTGAAACGGCTGACGCTTACGGGATGGCGATGGTGCTAACGGGTGTCCGCCATTTTCGACATTAAAACCCAGTGCTTTTAGCGGACTTTGCTAACTTGAGGTAAGATATGGTGAATTTAGAAGCAGTTTGGTCCCGGGTGTTAAAGGACACCTCTGTTAAACACGCCTCTATACACGGTCCCTGTCATTGGGCACGCGTTGAAAGGAACGGTCTTTACGTAGCACAGAAAACGGGTGCTGACAAGATGATCGTGCAGTTGTTCGCAGTGTTCCATGACTGCATGCGCCAGAACGATAATATTGATCCCGGTCATGGACGTAGAGGTGCCGAATATGCCGTTCAAATCAAGGATGAACTCATCAATATTCCCTCAGACGACTTCGATAAATTTTACTACGCATGTGAATGGCATACGGATCAGATAACGACAGATGATGTTACAATCACAGCATGCTGGGATGCCGATCGATTGGATTTGGGTCGAGTCGGATTTATATTAGACCCTCGATATATGAATTCCAAACCCGTCCAAGCAATAGCCGAATGCAATGATATTAGCGTGTTGGATCGCCTTGAGGTAAGGAATTGGGAGAAATTAGTCCACTAACTGAAATACGGACAATTTCCTATTTCCGCTACAGTTTTAAACAAACTGGACATCCGACGATTTTTGTGATATTCTATGCCCAGAAAAATACGACAACTCATCTCAGACTTGAGAAAAGCTGGTTTTGTTAACATAGGTGGAAAAGGTAGTCATCGGAATTTCAAGCATCCCAAAGGTCCACGGGTTACGATTTCTGGAAAACTTGGTGATGATGCTAAACCGTTCCAAGAGAAGTTAGTGAAAAAAATATTGAGGAGTCTCAAAGATGATTGAAAGTGCGAAATACATCAAAATTGTTGAGTGGTCGGATGAGGACGAATGCTTTATCGGGTATTGTCCTGGAATCATTGGTCCATGTTGTCATGGCATTGGTGAAATTGAAGTTTATCAGCAATTATGCGAGATTGTTGATGAATGGATAGAAATTTTGCATCGCGACAGTGAAGCACTCCCACCGCCGACTATCGGTAAAAACATTGAGGAATTTTTGAACGGTACAGGTAATAACTAAGGAGGACGCATGAAAACATATACATTTGAGGTTGTCATAGAAGAAGACGAGTGGCTCGACGAGCGAATTAAGGACCCCGTTTGGCGAGCTTATATTCCCTCATTAGTGCATCAAGGTGCATCAAGTTGGGGATATACGCAAAAAGAGGCTTTAAAGAACCTACAAGACGCGGTTGACCTTCTCTTTGAATATCTATCGGAGCAGCAAGAAGAAATCAATCTCGATTCGCTCTTGCGGCATCAGGAAAAAGGTTCCTCTGAGTCCTGTTCACAAATTCAGGTCAGTGATGTACCTTTAATTACTGTAACAATCTAATATGGCTATCAATTACAGTCGGCTACGTTCACTCAGAGCACGAAAGTTGATACGCGCTTTGAAACAAGATGGGTTTTATGAATTCAGAAGAAAAGGGGCACTCCGTTTTTTTGCGCATCCAGATGGACGAACAACAACCATCCACCTCCATAACATGGGACAAACTTTTGCTGTTGGTACACTCAAAGCTATCATTGAGGAACAAGCAGAGTGGACAGAGGCTGACCTTGAGCGTCTTGGAATTCTTTAACCTGCTTCACACTCAGTTAAATAGAAAATCATCATAGGAACTTGGAATTGCCTACGACATTAACACTCCCACCCACAATAAT
>JAAXHI010000198.1 GCA_012270875.1 Candidatus Poribacteria bacterium
GAACCAAAAACCCACAACTGACGAAAAAATCTAAAAAAAAATCAACAGGAACATCTGGGTACCCAAAAACGGGCTGCACAATTCAATCGACAACGTCGAGAGCAAAGGTAAAGGTGGGTGGGCCAAAGGACTTGCCGACGAAACTCAAGATCGGGGAACACCGCTACAAATCAAGAAAAAAGGGGATGAGGGAAGGGACCCATCCCGGTCCATGAAAAACAAAAAGCGACATGACTTACCAGCCATTCTGTGACGATGCACTTCATGATCCAAAGTCCGGGCGATAGGGTCATCCCATGGCAGCGTTCGGGATAGACGGCACATCTCATCCGTGTCGCACCGCCGGAACAGGGCGCTCACACACGCCTTTCTGATGGGGAGATGCCAGACTGCCTTGAGCAGGTCCAAGAGAACCACGAGGGGCACGGAGTAAAGCACGAGAGCTTCCAGCGAGTTGACCATCTTGAACAGTGAGACTGATCAGGGCGGAATGAGCCAACACTGGGAGTGCCGCGTGTTTTAGAGAGTCTTCTCAGGGAGCTGATTGGTGGAGGGACATCACGTGGGGAGAATGTGACCGAAAGGACACTCTAGGGGGTACCCCCCATGGGTACACTTTTTTCGTCCATGGACAGAAGGCCCTGGCGCGAGTAGGCCATTGGTCCAAGAACCAGATGAATAAGGTGAACAGAGCGGAGAGGCCACATTTCATGCTCGGCGCAGTCATCATGAAATACAAGGAACTCGTGGACCCTAAGGACAAGCTGTTTGGCAAGTGGTTGCCCTTTGAGGTACAAGTGAAGATCATGTTTTGGGTCGAGTGTTTTTGTACGATGGACAAGCGGAAGAAGGGGCTGCAAGAATTCAAAGGGTTGCCCAAGTGCGATGTGACAGGCCTCCCACAACACCTTGGCAAAGATCAATGGTGGAACCAAGTGATGGTTCGTATTCATGTACCCAGAACATCCCACCGTCACCACTGTCATCGATTGTTTGACCACAGGTTATCGGTAAGTGAGGGTTGTTCTGGAATTTGGTGTGGTTGATGGAACAGGGCTCTTATTTTTTTATTCTATTTTGGCAGATTGGTATGATGGCGGAAATGGCTCAACACCCCGTCAACCTGGACAACCTCATGAACGAGGGAATCGCATTTGCCATTGACCGGTTTCGAAACAGAATACCCGATTGTCCCATTGGTCAGCGCCCCGTCATGATTGGGAGAAGGAAACCCGCCTACAATAAGATTGACAAAGTGATGAACCGATAGGATAGAGTCATGAAAGTCTTGGAAACCATGGGACACATTGCTGTTGTAAATGTACCTTGAGAATTTTATTAAACATGTTACATGTCCTATCAGTGTCCTAATGTTCTTTTTTTTTTTCATAAGCGTTGGAATAAAGCGTCCAAGGTCGGATAGACCGCCTTGTCTTCCTCTCGGGTGCCTACAATGGCGGTGTTGTCTTGGAGGGTGGATAGGGCGATCTGTTCTTCGGTCATGCCTTCACAGGGTTGATATTGTTGCAGGGTGGGATTCCACCAATACCACTGTTCCATATCCAAACCAAACACATAGAGGGGTTTGCCTAATATCTGGGCCATGGCCACACTCCATCCCGTCCCGCCCAAGAGATGCTTGCGGAGCTCGTCAAAATACCCCAAGGCCAAGACCAAGGAAGCAGGCTTGATCACGTGATAATTACGCTGTAAATACTGAAGGGTGATGGGATAGGAGACATGTCGACCCAATCGAAAAGCCACCTGAGTGACGGTGGGTGTGGCAGCGTCCAAGTCGGACTGGGTCAAGGGCGCGAGGGACTAGGCTCGAGGGTGACAGGGTGGGAGGAGGACCACACACGAATGACCATACTTGTGAAGGACATGTTCCACATGCGTGTCCACGACTTTAGCACCTCCCGTGTAAATGGTCAGCGGCATCGTCTATGAAAAAATCAAAAACAGTGTTTAGGGTGAGACAAAGGATTCCAAGCCCACATGGTGTGCCGTTCATCATGAGCATACATCAGAGGTTCCTGCCATTCCTGGTAGATGACCGTTTGTTCAAAGATACGTCAGGCATCGGGGATCCAATCCAAGCCTTGGCCTGCAGCAAGCGCGTCGTCTTTCTCATCCTTACAATGGTTGCATAAGAGCACATCCAAAAGGCGATCGCATCGTTTTTGCCAAAGCACGCGTTGGGCGTTGACTTGAGAGAGGGTGGGTAACGCATGGGAATGTCGACGCAACCAGCCACTCATTTGACAGGCCCGTACGCGAGCGCAATGATTGTGCCAGATACCGCGTTCCCCGTGGCTGTGATCCATGCACCAATTACGGCCATGATCGTTGGTGGCCATCACATTGACGGTGGCAATGGGAAGACTGGCTAAGTCCCTGCATCCCTGCCCTTCCAAGACGACGATCGGGCTAGAAAACGGTGGCTCTTGGAACAAGCGATACAGACCATTGAGCGTGAAGACACCCAACCGCCATCGTTCTGGGGTGAGATGTTGTTGACACCAGCGGGTGACATCGTCCCTTAACTGATGGTAGGGATGAAATTCATGTCGGTTATGCTCCGACACAAACGGTTCAAAAGGTAAACCATGTACTGTCTTGGTCTGACGATCCACGCGGGTCTTGGCGACCTCGGATAACAGGTCGTACGTGAGTCCAGGAGGTAGCAGGTATTTGAGCAACACTTGATGATGGCCTGTCCAATCACAAAACGCCAGTTCCCGAACAATATACTCCTCCCGGGAGATGGCAAACCCCTGACTGTACACCAAGAGACCCACTTCACGTAAAGACATGATCACTTACCGTGGAACGGAGAGGACACCAACTGATACGACACGTCTGGAAACCTACCGTTTTATAACGGATGGAGTGGGCCAGGATTGGTGGACAACCCCATCACACCACCCTCACGAGACGCATGGAGTGGGCCGGGATTGGTAGAAAAAAGATCACACCATGATCACGAGATGGGGGTTGATGGACAGGTGATGGGTTATATAAGTCACGGGGTTGGTGAGGTTGGAGTCATTCAGCCAAAGAATCCGTCATGGAGCGTCAAGCCACCCAACCAGCCGCTGTACCCACGGGACGCAAACGACGTCGAGTGTGCGCCAAGAAAAAGAACGGCGACCAAGAAGCCCAAGACCTAGACACCCAAGCCACCCAACCACCCACCAGTGAACTCGTGGTGGCCCTGAAGGCATTGCCCCGAGCGGAAGAACCAACACCACCCCAAACCGTGAATGAGCTGATGGATTGTACCCTGAAAGAGTATGAGGAAGAATGTGTGGAGGAAGGTACGTATCCCTCGGATCCTACCACCGAGGTAGGGGAATGGGAAGAACAAGACCTGGACCAGATGGAGGCGAACCTGAACGACCTCTTGTATGAAGAGTGCCCGTTTCATCCCCATCAATTCATTCATTGTCTCAACCCCCAGACTGATTTGGCCAGTTAAGATACAAGTGCCCCCAAGAAGGATGTCCCGTGTATTTGTTTGAAGACACCCATGTGGTGATGTTGGACAAATTGAAAGAAGAGACCCATCCCCAAGTCCAAGCCCGATTGCAAAGAGGGTCGCTCAAGTGCAAATGCGGGTTTACCCCCAAGATGAAATTGAGTCGCACCACCAAGAATTAAAACAAAGTGTTTTTGAGCTGTGGGAGCTTTCTCCCAGGACAAAAACCCTGCGGCTATTTCCAATGGCTCCATGGTCCGCTATGGCGTCCCCGCGAGCAAGCGCAAACGTCCCTGAGACGATGGGTGAGAGAAACACCCCATGGGAATGTGCCTGTCCCTCTCCTGAAAAAACACTGTCTGTACAGTGGGAAAGACGAGCACATCGATAGCCCCCTACCCAGGGAGTGGCTCTATGGAAAGGCACCGTCTTTTGTGTCCGGGTATCAAGTGGCCGAAGCCCAACGAAAAGTGAGGGAGAAACAGTGGTTGAATCAATTTGCAGAATCGACCAAGGCCCAGGACAGGGAGATGGAGAGAAGGCGCCGATTGTATGGAAACAGTGGCACGGTCTTGTTTTGAAAAAAAAACCATGTAGGTGTGTGAAAAAAAACTATTAAAGAAAGACTTGAAATGATCTTGTGTCAGTGTGGTCATGTAGTTGCCGCGCGCTTACGAAGATCCCCATGAACCCGGGGCCTTGGGTGGGGTCAACCCTTTTGCCAAAGCTCAGAAATTGAAAACCCCTGAAGCGCAACGGATTCTTCAATCGGTGTTGAGTTATACGCTCCA
>JAAXHI010000372.1:0-8354 GCA_012270875.1 Candidatus Poribacteria bacterium
ACGCAAGCGACTACGATAACGCACCACCTTTAGGATTTGTAATTAGCATGGAAGGTGCCGACCCAATTCTTTATCCGACACAATTAGAGGCTTGGGTTGACAGCGGGTTGCGACTGCTCGGACTGACACACTACGGTCCCGGACGCTACGCCGGTGGAACCGGCACAGAAATCGGGTTAACCGAACTCGGTCGTCCGTTGCTCGCTGAGATGGAACGTTTAGGCGTTATTCTCGATCTCACGCACTGCTCCGATGAAGCGTTCTGGGAAGCGTTAGATCACTACAACGGATTAGTCCTCGCCAGTCATAACAACTGCCGCGCACTCGTTCCGCATCAACGCCAGTTCAGCGATGAACAGTTGCGTGCAATCTTTGAACGCGATGGTGTCATCGGTGCCGCCTTTGATGCGTGGATGCTCCAACCCGGTTGGATTACCGGCGAAACTCCGAACGACAAGGTCACCTTGAACAATGTCGTTGACCATATAGATTACGTCTGTCAATTGGCGGGTAACAGTCGGCACGCTGCTATCGGCACGGATTTGGACGGCGGTTATGGACGTGAGCAGTCTCCGAGCGATTTGGACACCATTGCTGATCTACAAAAAATACCGAGTTTATTGTCAACTCGTGGCTATAAAGACGACGACATCACCGCAATCATGCACGGCAACTGGCTCCGATTCTTACACGACGCGTGGGATTAGATACCATATAGCAAAGCTGGTTGCACCCTAACTTTCGGCGTTTGTGGTAGAACTATTAACGCTGATTTTTGCAATTTGCAAGGCAAGGTCTGACAACTCTGCAATAACGATTTGCCATACGATTTCAAGGTCCACACCAATATAGTCGTGAATAAGTCTATCCCTCGTGCCTGACATTTTTTTCCAAGGAACATTTGGATGTCTGTTTCGGAGTTCAACAGATAATTTTTTCGTCGCTTCACCAATAATTTCTAAATTGCGGATAACGGCATCTTGCGTACGCGTATCCAAAAGAAATGTATTGTATGTCATCTCATGCGTATAGGCTTTTATCCTGCGCAAAGCCTCTTGAATATCATATAGGAGGTCCGTATCTGTTCTATTAGACATAAACAATACTTTCCCGGATGGATTGAGCAACATGCGGATTCCGAATCCCTTGAAGCCCACCCAAGGTAAGGACATCCACCGGTTTACCGAGGAGTTCTTCAAGATAATCGGCAAAGTCCATGAATTCAAAGCCTAACGGCGTTTCAAATTCGACGATGATGTCAATATCACTTGCTTCAGTGTATGTCCCGTTGGCATAAGAGCCGAACAGGCCGATCCTCTTAACGCCATACGTCTCGGCAAGGTATTCGGATTTTTCAGAGAGGATGTTTGTGATTTTTTCCGTTGTTACTGTCATCTGTTTTACCTCAAACCGGCAATTTAACCGTCAATGCCTACCGATAATACGCTAAAGCGTCAGTTTTATACCGAACAACTATCTTGGACATAACACACATCACAGACTATTTTACTATGATTCCGCCGACATGTCAAATTTTAGGTTAGGTAACCTATACGCGAGGTCTTATCAATTTCTCCTATGGTATTCAACTAAATTTTATGGTACAATTACCACCAGATGACGGGAAGATTAATAATTAACATCGGAGGAGAATATGCGAGAGCAGAACGAGACATCGCGAAATAACAATAGTGAGCCGACCGTAGTAACCCATACTCTTAAACCGATGAGGTTTGAGGATATTCTGGATACGACGTTTAGTCTCTATCGAAAACATTTTTGGCTATTCTTGGGGCTTGTCTCTTTTTCCGTCCTTTCAGAACTTGGATCACATCTTTTAGTTGATTTTTCTGAGTTTTTCTTTCAACGTTCTCTCCTATTGGGAATAGCAACAATCCTAATTACAGTTACGCTTTCCATTATAGGCATGGGTGGAATAGTTATCGGGAGCGCGGCAACCTATCTCGGCGAAAACGTTACAATTCATTCAGTTTTGCAGCGAACAATCGATAGATTTTGGCAACTGCTGGGGTGTTTTCTCCTTTGGTGTTTAGTTATAGGTGTTTTGACAGTCACGATCATCGGTATACCCTTTGCAATCTATCTTGCGGTGCGCTGGGGATTTTTCCTCGGAACAATCTTGTTTGAAAAGCCTATGATAAGCATCGCTCTGAAACGGAGCAGTGAACTCGTCAGAGAAATGTGGTGGCGCATGTTTGGAATGTTCCTCGCAATTCTTTTATTAAGTACTATGGTTCACGCAATAATTGAAATTTCTATTGGACTGGTACTTATTGCAACAAACCTTGTTAGTGAAATAGATTTTATTGATGTTTTTGAATGGGGCCTACTCTCAACATCTTTTGCGAACAGTACACCACTTTTTCACGCAATTTTCACTGTCATACACCTCGTTGTCCATGCGATTTCATTTCCAATTTGGATTATCGGTGTCACTCTTCTTTACTTCAACCAACGTATTCGGAAAGAAGGGGTTGATATTGAGATGCAGAGCCAGCAACCTAACACTGATGAAAGTGCGGCCCTGTAGCAGTGGCATCAATAAAACTTTCTCGGTAAAGACACCTCTTTGCTCCAGCGGAGCAATATATCTATAGAAAAAGACGTGTGCCTTCTCTCCCACTCCAGCGGAGTGCTATGTAAACAAACGGGTACTATCGGAAAAAATTAAGGAAACCCTAACAAAAACTTTACACCGCTGCCCGATCTAACCGTCATTCATTTACCCCATTTTTGTGAGTATAGACTATAGTTTTGGAATGGAGGTATTTTATCACAACATCCCTGACTTCCCTATACTTTTTCTCTCAATACTCTGTGATACTCACAACGCCTAAAGGCGTGTGCTTCTTACCTTCTCTTGGAAGGCTTACTTGATTTGAGTCCCGAAAACGGTGACCACTTATCAAGTCTACATAGGTTCGGATTATACCTAATACCTACGGGGGATACCACCACCCCGACTACAGGGTTGAAAAGCCAACCCTGATACGCTGTAAGAATGTTACTCGCACCAACAACGTCTCTGTGTCCTTGCCAACCGCACTCGGAACAATGATACGTTCGATTGCTCGGTTTTTTTCTATGACCGCATGAAGGACAAGTTTGAGACGTATATGCCTCGTCTTGGCTATCAACTTCGATACCTACGACTTTTGCTTTGTAGGTGATCATTTCTCTAATCTTAGAGAAGGCCCATTGGTGTAACTTCTCGTTAGCCTTGTTGCCATATTGTATAGACTGTCTTATGTGCTTTAGATCGCCAATGACAATCGTTTCTATCTTTCGCTCTCGGCAAGTAGAAACAAAGCGAGACGTGATTTTATGACGCATGTCTCGCAACTGTGCGTGTAAGGCGGCAAGCGTTTTATCTTTCGCACGCTTTAGCTTTTTCCAACGTTTACTATAACGCTCGCACCTTGAGATTTTTCGGTTAATGCTTGTTTTAGACTTCTCGCGATACCGCACTTTACTTCGGTGTTCGCGACCATTATAGATTTCGGTGTTGAGACCGTCAAAAGAAACAATCGGGTGTATTTCGCCCATATCCACAGCAACCACCGAACCTATTTTTGACTTCGCTTTTTTCGGTTGTGTTATGTAGGTTGCGTGAAACTCATAGTGTTTCGTTGTTCTATTGAAGACGAGTGATATTTCGGCTGGCACTTTCTTATGGAACTTTTTATTCATCCTAATCCAAAGTGGCTCTCTATCTTCGCCCATAGAAAGCCGAAGTTTACCGCGGGTGTAGGAAATACCTGTCGCACGCCATGTGAATGTGTGGAACTTTCGCGTTTTCTTCGGGGGTTTCGCATTCGGATTAGATTTTCGGGACTCAAAGAAAGAACGCCTCGCACCGCAATAGTCGTCTATTATCGCTTGCACAGAATGAGCATGACAAGGATATTTTTTAAACTTGAGATAGGCTTTAAGTCCACCGTCCGAAAGCCAAAAGCCTTTCTGCCTGTGTGTTTTGAACGCAAGCGACAAGGTTTTTGAGTAGATACGACCGCCAAGACGATTCATCCCGTCAAGTTGCTCTGTAGGTCTGGCAGTGGCGATAATATAAGTGAGGTAGTCTTTTTTATATTTAGACATTCTTTTGAGTTTCCGCAATTCCGCAATGTATGCCTTGACAACTTTTAGGGATACACCACTAACTGAAGATATGAACTTCAAACGCGTCCAAAGACATGTATAACGCAGTATAACACAGTTTTTAGATAAAGTCATATTTTTTTAACACCAGCACGAGTAGGCGGGGTTGGACCCACAGCTAAAGCAGTGGGTAGGTGCGGTTTCCTAACCGCACCGGATCCTGTCAAAAAAGGTGTGAAACCTAATAATTTCTTAAAATTGAATGGCTCTGATTTATCTCTTGATGTTCAGTCCAATTTCATGTTACAATTAGCAAAGATGCAAAACATTTATAATTGTTCATTTCACCTTTTATATTGAAGTTTCAGGAGGATTACAATGCCATATCCGAATTATACACCTGAATCCGTCACCGCTCGCGGCGAAGAAATCTATCAGCAGCAGATACGACACAAAGTTGAACCAGAGCACAAAGGCAAGTTCTTGGTGCTTGATATTGAAACTGGAGACTATGAAATTGACGCTGAAGATTTGGAAGCAACAATGCGCTTGCTTTCCAAACACCCTAAGGCTGTTACCTACGGTCTTCGGATTGGATACCCAGCTGCCTATGGCATCGGCTTTAACTTTACGGCATACACAAAATGATTATTGGAAAAATTAGAGCCGATCAGGAAGCTGTCATTGAATTGGAGGTTGTTGGATTAAATGGACGCGAAAAGGTTGAGGTGGTCATTGATACTGGTTTCACAGGTTTTTTAATGCTGCCATCAGATTTGATTAAACGTCTCGGACTTCAACTGATCGGTAACCGGCGCGCAATTCTCGGTGATGGAAGTCCAGTCAGTTTTGATCTGTATCTTGCCAAAGTCGTATGGCACGGCAAAACGCGTGATGTTCCGGTGCTCGGAGCCAAACATGATGGTGCACTACTCGGCATGTCAATGCTTTCTGGGAGTCGTGTAGTGTTAGAGGTCGTACCTAACGGCACCGTAACGATTGCCCCTTTGGCCTAAACGCAAAATTTCATAAAGGAGAAATTATGCAAGTCAATATTCAAAACAAAAATTTTACACTTTTGGAGATTCAAGGAAGAGTTATCGGGCAAGATGCACTCGTGCTCAAAACCATGCTTGAGGAACATATTCAAGAACTTGAGACACAAGGTGGGACCCCTACACTTATTTTCAATCTGGCGAAGACACAAACAATGGATAGTGCAGGCTTAGGTGTCCTTATCACCTCCAGCACCCAGATTAAACAAAACGGTGGACGTACAGCACTCGTTAATGTTAATAAAGGCATCAAACGCATGTTGATTCGGACAAACCTGACATCACTGTTCGACTTTCCCAAGAACCTCGCAGACGCGATAACCAAGAGCCTCTAATCGAACAAAACTTAGGAAAAAAAATAACACCTACTCTATATACTTCGTCCGATCCGTGTTGCCACCATACTTTAGCGCGTAAATCAGTAGGTTTGACATGAACCGATAGACATCCGTGGAACGCCGGAGCCGCAGCATCGTCCGACTCTCAATCTCCGCAGTCTCCATCGCGCACATATAATCCTTCCGATTGTAAACCACCGCCAACCGATTCTCAATAATAATCCCTTTCTGATAACGGAATTGCGTCGGCTGCGCGTTGTTCTCATTGCCCCAGAACACATCGCCGCCTGTCGGGGGTTTCGGCAAATGATAATGGATACTATAGAGTTCATGGTCGTGTGGTAAAATCTCAAGCGGATACTCTGGGAAAATATGGTTAAGTTCATCAGCAACGATATGCGCGAAAAGTCCATTGAATCCACAATCATCGAAAAACAGCATACCGCCTTCTTCAACAATATATTTCCGAAGCGCTGCACGTTCTTCCGGTGTGAAACCCGTCTGCAACGGACCCTCTTTTGCCAGCCCACGTCCGACCGTAATATCCTTATCGTGTCCTGTCATGATGATAAGCGGTGCATCCATGATCTGTGGATCGGTGAGTTGTAGCGCACCCCCCTCAAAATCCATATCTGCTCGAATCGGGGTATGTGTCTCTAACCACTTGATAAGTGCTGGAATCGCAGTCGGGTCCTGCCACCAATCCGAAAGCGAGTGTTTAAGTCGAATCAGTCGGATATGCCCCTGAATCTCGTTTCCTGTCCCCTCAAGAATGCCACCCAATTTCTCTTTTGACATCTTCACAGAATATCGCAATGCAATATCAGCCCCGTCTCTTAATCCACCTGTCGGTAAAGATCCATCGAGAAAATCCGTGAACCCTGTGTTGGCTGTGCCTGTTCCCCTACTCCGTACCATAGGCGCACCGGATCTTTCGATCGTTGGAGCTCCGTCGCCAGAAGGCACAGATGTATGTGCCGATGCAGCGTTCGGCACCTCAACATTAGAGAGTGTAGGGACATCTGTCGCTTCTACAGGATCCAACGCATCTTCAAACCGTGGACCTTGTCGCACGATCGTTGTCTGCGTTTTCGGAAGTTGCCCGATACGCGATACCCGTGTCGGCGCACGAGATGCAGCGGTATCTGGCGCGAGTGTTGGATTGACAGTGACGGTTCGATGGGTCGGACGGACCTCTACTTCCGTTTTGGTAGGATTGAGTTTAACAAGTGTCGCCTCAAACGCTTCGTTATCTAATATCCGCTGTTCAGATAACAACAACGCCACGATTATGACAAAAAGCAGATGGAATCCAATTGAAGCGATAACTGCATAAAAACGTCTCTGTTTCATCTTTTTAATTTTCCTTGCGGTTCGTTAGTGCGAGTTTGAGCATTGATGTCCTTCTCCGTAGTATCGCCTCCATTTCATTACGGCTTGCTATCTTTCGCTAAGAAGATAGGAATGTCTCATTTTTTTATATTGCCTTGTCCTCAGTCTTTTTAGAGGTGCCGCTGAATTTGTTGATAACTCTGGGCATCCAACTCCCGATAGTCCGGAATATCGTACCGATTCCCGCGTACATCCGTCACAAAAAGCCGTGCTGGCGGTACCTGTTTGATGTTCTGGTTCAACCCGCGCACCGAGAATGTCACACGTCCCCGCTCCGTTTCTACTTCCCACTCATGGATACCAAAATGCTCCTTCACACGGTAAATCTTCTGAATCGTCGGTGTGAAATACCGTTTGTCCAACTCTTCCTCCAGAATTTCGAGACTCTCTGGCGCGAGTGCCGACGGATTCACAAGGATGCCGATTTCAGTATCCTCGTCGGCCGCGAGTGAGATATATGCCTCAGGATGGCTGAGCGGCATCAGTCGCCGTACCACCACACGCAGATGACACGCATCATCCCTGATTTCGAGCCGTGCTGTCCCGACTTCAGAGCGCGTAAACGTGAGTTCGGCTGCATCCAAATAACGCGGCGTGAAATCATCTATCTCAGATACCCCTGGTTTTGTTGCTCCATTTGTCATAGATGTCTCTTGCGTCTCTCCATTTTTATTTTTCATATTTACCGCTCCACAACTTGCGCTTCAGCACGCACATTGGCAGCTTCCCGTTGTGTCTCCACAAGTTTGGAATAGATACCCTTTTGCGCCATGAGTTCCTCGTGAGAGCCACATTCAACACCTTTACCCTTTTCAAGCACGAAAAGTCGGTCAGCATTTCGGAGCGTTGAAAGCCGGTGCGCAATCGCAAATGTCGTCCGGTTCTGCACGAGCCTATCAATCGCCTGTTGAATCTTTTTCTCCGTCTCTACATCCACAGACGAGGTTGCTTCATCGAGAATCAGGATGCGTGGATTGTGCAAAATCGCCCGGGCAATTGAGACGCGTTGCCGTTCACCGCCGGATAGACTTCCACCGCGTTCACCGACTTCGGTATCATAACCATCTGCGAACTTGACGATAAATTCGTGTGCGTTTGCCGCTTTCGCTGCTGCGATAATATCCTCCATAGAGGCATCCGGATGCGCGTAGGCGATGTTCTCGGCTATAGTGCCACTGAACAGATACGGATCCTGTAGCACAACCCCAATCTGTTGACGCAGATCCTTGAGATTGATTCGCTTAATATCTTCACCATCAATCTCCAACTGCCCAGAATCCGGCGTATAAAACCGACAAATCAGATTAATAAGCGTTGACTTCCCCGCACCCGAATGGCCAACGAGTCCGATCATCTCTCCGGGCTGGACGTGTAGGTTGATGTCCTTAAGCACCGGCTTGTGTGAATCATAACCGAAAGTCATGTTATGAAATTTAACCTCACCTGTGAT
>JAAXHI010000372.1:8403-12527 GCA_012270875.1 Candidatus Poribacteria bacterium
CAAGGTAACCGTGAAAAGCGAACAAGGTTCCCAGCTGCATTGGGCCGGTAATAAGATCAAGTCCACCGACATACCAAACGATGAGCGTTCCTAACTGGATAGCAAACAACAAAGGCGGGTAATAAGTTGCCCAAACCATCTCAGCAAAGGTCTCATAGTCCCGTGTATCCGCATTAGCAGTACCAAATCGGTTCACCTCACCCCGTTGTTGTCCGAAGGCGCGGACAACCCGAATACCAGATACCGAATCATTGACGACATCGAAGAGTTTCGAGCGGCGCCGCCAGGCACGATGCCAAAGGCTTCGGATTTTCTTCCAAAACCAACCAGCACCCAACACGATTATCGGAATCGGAATCAAAATAAAGCATGCCAATCGCCAATTCATCAAGAAAAGCATACTGCCAATCCCGAAGAACAGAAACATCTGCACAGTGAGGAACGAAAGTCCTTCTAACATGAAATCCTGAAGCCTTTCGCTATCCTCAGTAACGTGCGAGATAACCGTACCGGTTGTTCTTTTGTCGAAGAATCGGATAGACAAGTTATGTAAATGTTGATAGACATGTGCCCGGATGTTTGCAGAGATACGGAACGTCAACCAAGCCCCCAGGCGTTGTTGGAAAATTGAAAAAATTGTGCTGGTAACCATTATAGCTAACAGCATACCCACAGCCGCGGATAAAGCGACAGTGAGAGGTTGAACACCTCTGAATATTTCACCCAACCACGTCTCTGATGCTTCTGACACAGCGTCAGGTGCCTCACTCAACATCAAAATATCATCAACCAGGATCCGTGTGAAATACGGAGGTGCTAACGCAATGAGCGTTCCAACGATAAGGAAGATAGTATAGAGGATTGCCCTGCCGCGATATGGACGTATGTAGGTCAAAATCCGCAGCATCACCTTGTGCTTCTTGGTGCATGCCGGACACGGTGAAAATTCATCGGGTAACAAGAGACCACAACTTTTACAGGAATGATCCTCAGGCTTATAATCCCAAATCGGTGCTTCTTCGCGTTTACCGTTTCGGAACTCTATCTCGTCACCAATGAATCGGGCAACAAACCCGAACTTCGCCGCGCAACCGTTGGAATACCGGATAAGGTCTACTGTCCCCTCTTCTGTTTCCAGCACCAAGAGACCCGCATCCACTACGACTTCAGCACGGATACCCAACACACTCTCATAAGGGATATAGTGAACCACCTCACCTTCGCCGGTTACGGTAAATATCGCTGCATCTGTCAAGATGAACCACGCTTCGCCGTAACTACCCGATGCGTTTATATCACTTTGAACAGCAAATCGGATCTGTCCTATCGGTATATTCAAACTTTGTAATGTTTCTTCGAGTAAATCGGGCAGCGCGTCAAGCGTACCCGTCGGCGTCTCTGCAGTTGACATACCTTCTCTGTTCTCCCGTGCTTACTTCCCGGGCGTACGTGCGTCCGGATATTTCCAAAGGACTTTGCGATCAATAGACTTCCAACGCCTCGAATCAACACGTTGGACAGCATATATTTTCCGACCACACCTGCACCGTATACCGTGAACATGTCCATTTGAGCAGGTCTGTTCCTTAACAAAATCAACACTCTCTCGGTGCACGCCATAGCCGTGCCTGCATGCATAACAAACCAAATACATGGCAAATACCCATATCTGCTGCGTTTCCCATCAGCGCATTAATTCTCTTTAACCCATTTTTCGCGATAACAATTCATAGGACTTGCTCATTTGCTCTTAAAGTCCCCCTGATAAGGGGGATTTAGGGGGTTAAATATACCAAAATATCGCGCTACATGCTAAATTTGCGTAAGTCCTGAATTCAGTTGAGCGATATTCTTCAAACCACGACCGAGTGCTTCTCCAAAACTTCATCGTTCAATTCAACACCGAGTCCGGGTTTCGTTGACGGTATAATATACCCATCTTCCCACTGTAACGGCTCTTTGAGAATATCAGCGTGGAAACCGTCCCACGTGTGGATACCCTCCTGAATCAAGAAATTCGGACTACAGACATCTAACTGGATATTCGCCGCACCGCCAATCGGACCGCCGTACAGATGTGGCGCGATCTGCGCGTAGTGTGCCTCACCCATAGATGCAATCTTTTTCGCCTCAAGGATGCCACCTGTAATCGTCAGATCCATCTGCAAAATAGACGCTGCCTGTTGTTCCAGCAGATCCGCGAACTCATATTTCGTCAGCAACCGTTCCCCAGTCGCAATCGGAATACTCGTTGACTGCGCGACGCGTGCCATCTCTTTGATATTCTCCGGCGGTATCGGTTCCTCAAACCAGAGCGGATCGTACGGCTCAACGCGTTTCGCGAACCGGATTGCACTGTTCGTGTTGAACTGTCCGTGCGTCCCGATCAGAATATCACACCTATCACCCACGGCATCCCGTATCCCTCGGATAACGCTTTCTGCGTAGTCAAGCGTCTCTAACCTATCAGCAGTCCCCGCATCGACTGGATCAAACTTGACAGCGGTAAAGCCTTTCTCGACGTAAGAGAGCGCGAGTTCACCTGTCTGTTCAGGGGAATCGCCGCGTCGCCACTGTAAGAGATAGGAGTAGGCACGCAATTTCTCATGGAACATGCCACCTAACAGATTGTAGATTGGTTGATTCAACGCCTTTCCGACGATGTCCCAACACGCCATCTCAATCGCACTCATCGCTGGCGTTGTCAGGGGACCGGAGTGTCGTACGCAGGGACCTTCATAAAGCGTTGACCAGATTCTTTCGATCCGAAACGGGTCCGCCCCAATCAAGAAACGCTCACCCCAGTCCTTGATAAGTTCAACAACGACATGGTTGAGTTGCGTATGATACGTACATTCACCTACGCCTTCGATGCCTTCATCTGTTACCAGTTTGACGAAAATCCAGCGTCTTCCACCCCAATGCGGTGGCGGTACATCAACAAGATAGGTTTTCACATCAACAATCTGCATTACATATCTCCTATTTCAGTAGGTGCAATCTCTGAATTGCGACACTTTCCATCCATCCTTCCAACCTTCCTGTAACCAGATGCCTCGAATCTTGTCTCCTCCCGACTGCTGATAGCCGACCGCCGACAGCCACTTCAAAAAATATCACGGATTCCACCAATACGTTACTTTACCGACAACAGTTGTATCCATCAACCCTGATGTCACGCTGTCCGTCCCATACGTCTGGTTGAAAACCAAATAGAAATCACTGCCGGGTCGGTAAATGTAATTGACTAAGAAATTCGTGGTGACCAGATTCCGATCGCTGTTCCACTGCACATAAAGCTTGGCAAAGAGGTCTGTGGAGAAAGAATAGCCGACGCGCCCACCGAAGACGTTGGTATCAAACGAACCATCTGGCAGTGTGACACGGTTAAACTCATATCTCGGCTCCAAACTAAAGCGTCCAGTGAGTCGAAGATCAAGACGAATATCAAATCCCCGACGAGTGCCGTTGTAGAAATCGCCAATATTGAACCCCACACGTCCATTGAAAACCTTGCCTTCGGCATTGAGCATAAGGCTATAGTTATTATAATCGTATTTGCCCTTCGGAATGATAATCCCTTCCCGAATTTCAAAATCCTCGGTGAGGTTCTCAAAATTCCGGTAGACTCGGAGACCACCCCAACCGTTCGTTTCCAATTCAAGCCATGTGCTCCAGATAAAGGTTCGGGTCTCTAATTCATTGTCCGAATTGAGGATAATATCAATCTCCGGTCCAGCCCACAACCGACGAAACCCGTACCAATGGAGATAAGGGGTAGCACGGACTTCACCCCGAATCCATCGGCTGCCTGTGCGATAAACGTAGCCGACTTCAGGGTTGAAATCTGCACCGATGTCCGTATAAGAGACATTCACGCGTGCCACGCTACTCTGCCAATTGCCGCCGAAGTACAACGCATTTGCGTTTTCGGAGCTTTCTTGTGTGTCGATGACATCCTCTTGCGTGCTGTCTGGTTCAAAGGTGCGTGCCCAGAGTCCTCGAAAATTCATCTCACCAGTGGGACGATAGATAAAATCAACACCTGTTGCCCGATTGTGTGCGTCAACCCCCTGCTTGTTAACCGCAATCACACCGAGGCTCGACCCCGTGAAAAGATCACG
>JAAXHI010000372.1:12553-17895 GCA_012270875.1 Candidatus Poribacteria bacterium
CCTTCTTCAATACCGATACGCCGACTGTAGAAAAGCAGGAGCGGTGGCGGCGCATTGAAACTCGTCCGCGGAATCCCAAAGTCAAATAAGCCTGCACCCTCCAAGAAAAATTGGCGTTTTTCTGGGAAAAAGAGACTGAACCGTGTTAAATTCGCCTGTTCTCGATCCGCTTCAACCTGTGCAAAATCTGTATTGACAGTTAAATCGGCTGTCAGGTTTGAAGTGACACCCATCTTCAGATCTGCGCCTAAGTCGAAAACACTGTCTGTTCCACCCGCTTCTGTTCGGGCGATACCGGGAAGTAGATACGGCAGAAACTCAATGTTTCGGCGTTGTGAGACCCCGGATAAACCGGTCAGGGTGCCTAAGTCTGTGGTTCGATAACGTGCCTGAAAGGTATAGGCTGCTGGTACGGGTGCCCATGTACCCTCTTCCTGATTCTTCTGGATGGTGCGTCCAAGGTTCAGTCCCCATGCTAATGTTTCTTCGTCCTTAAACCTAAGTTGACTGAACGGAATCGCGATCTCTGTCGTCCAGTTGTCGCCGTTAATTTTCGCCTTACTGTCCCACACTGCATTCCAATTCTCATTTCGGCTGTCGCCGCTGTCCATTATCGCCACATCTTCCCGCGCACCCAAAGGATTCACCCGGAAGAAGAACCCACTCCGCCGGTCATTATAGGTATCCAGCAACACAAAGATGTTGTCGTTATCCCACAACATCGTATCGCGTCGCATCTTATTGGCAATAATCTTAGAGCGGTCCGGTTCGCTGCAGACAAAACCGAAATAGATGTGTCTGTCATCATAAAGGATACGCACCTCTGTTGCCTCTGTTAAAGGGGCACCTGCGTCGGGTTCATATTGAATAAATTGACGGATCGGTGTCGCTTTCTGCCAATCGGATTCTGTGAGTTCACCATCAACCTCAACGCTTTCATAAGTACGGTATGCCTTTGCTTGAAGTTCTTCAGTTTCATCGGCATACACGCCAACACTGAGGTAAAAGAGGAGCAAAACTGATAGCCATCTACATAGATCATCCATGGTGTACCAAAGTAAGAAACTTAACCTCCATAATTATCTTAAACTTCCTTTTATTATACCACATCCACCGAAAATCTGCATGTCTAATCTATCCTACTCCAAGGGCATTCAATTGTCCATTTTTCGATCGAATCTTCACCCCCAGGCCCGGTAGGTTCGGTTTTGCGGTGTACTCACCCAAATGCGATCTGCATTCCTAACCGAACCGGATCCTTGAAAAAAGACGTGAAATCCAATAATTTCTTAAAATTGAATGACCCTGATACAACTCACAGACGTATTCAACCCTTTTGTAGGAATATCCCAACTGACTTCTTACGCAAACTTGTTATCTTCAAATTTTTCGGATTGGAAACCCTTTTCGGAAAGGAGTGAAACGTTAAAAAAGATTTGACTTTGGTCAAAAATTATGGCATGATTAATATATTACATTAGCAAACATAGTCAACGTAATCGCAGGATTATTTTTGGCAGTGTTGATGTATAATATATTATAGGAATAGATTGCAAGTCTCCATTTGGATTTTTCAAACAAGTGCTTAGGCGAAGTACGTCAAAGAATAAGTTGAAAAAAAGCAAAAGACTATTGGAGGAAATATGAGCAACGAAAGTAAGTGTCCAGTGATGCATCACTCTGACGCACGGGGCACCATAGCAAACCAACGCTGGTGGCCAAATCAGTTGAACCTGAAGATGCTCCACCAGAACCCACCCGCATCCAACCCTATGGGCGAGGATTTCAACTACGCCGAGGCGTTCAATACAATCGACTTGGCGGAACTGCAACGTGACATCGAAAAAGTGATGACAACATCACAGGAGTGGTGGCCCGCTGACTACGGACATTATGGACCGCTCTTCATTCGGATGGCGTGGCACAGTGCTGGCACATACCGCATCCACGACGGGCGCGGTGGCGGTGCCTCTGGCACGCTCCGTTTTGCACCGCTCAACAGTTGGCCCGACAACGCCAGCCTCGACAAGGCTGTTCGGCTGCTCTGGCCCGTCAAGCAGAAGTACGGTCAGAAACTCTCGATGGCGGATCTGATAATCTTCGCAGGGAACTGTGCCATTGAGTCAATGGGGCTCAAAACGCTCGGATTCGCTGGCGGACGAGAGGATGTCTGGGAACCCGAAGAAGATATCTATTGGGGATCCGAAACCACATGGCTCGGCGATGAACGCTACACCGGCGACAGAGACCTGGAGAAACCGCTCGGCGCCGTTCAGATGGGTTTAATCTATGTCAATCCACAGGGACCCAACGGCAACCCCGATCCGGTCGCTGCAGCAGTAGACATTAGAGAGACCTTCCGTCGCATGGCAATGAACGACGAAGAAACGGTTGCACTCATCGCTGGCGGACACACATTCGGCAAAACCCACGGTGCCGCGGATGCGGATGCGCACGTCGGTCCCGAACCCGAAGGTGCCTCCCTTGAGGAGCAAGGACTCGGTTGGAAGAATACCTACGGCACCGGTAAGGGCGGCGACACCATCACCAGCGGGTTAGAGGGTGCCTGGACCATCACACCGATCCAGTGGGACAACAACTTCTTTGAAAACCTGTTCAACTACGAATGGGAACTGATAAAAGGTCCCGGCGGCGCATGGCAGTGGACTCCCAAAGATGAATCCGCGCAGGACACCGTACCGGACGCGCACGATCCCTCAAAGAAGCACGCACCCATGATGCTCACGACCGACCTGTCTCTGAAGGCGGATCCAGCCTATGAGAAGATCTCCAGACGCTTCTACGAGAACCCGGATGCATTCGCAGACGCATTTGCGAAAGCGTGGTATAAGTTAACCCACCGCGACATGGGACCTCGCACACGATGCCTCGGTCCGTGGGTTCCAGCGGAACCGCAGCTCTGGCAAGACCCCGTCCCTGATGTTGATCATGAATTGATTGACGCGCAAGACATCGCTGCCCTCAAAACCAAGGTTCTCGACGCAGGATTGTCCATTTCTCAATTGGTCTCGACCGCTTGGGCATCTGCGGCAACATTCCGCGGCACTGACAAGCGTGGGGGTGCTAACGGCGCACGCATTCGCCTCACACCGCAGAAGGATTGGGAAGTCAACAATCCGCCCGAACTGCAAAAGGCACTTGAGACCCTCGAAGGGATTCAAGCGGAATTTAACGGATCGCAGTCCGACGGCAAGAAGGTCTCACTCGCTGACCTAATCGTTCTCGCCGGATGTGCAGCCGTCGAAGCAGCTGCAAAGAACGCCGATGTCGATGTAGAAGTTCCGTTCACGCCGGGACGCACCGACGCGTTGCAGGAGCAGACCGATGTCGAATCGTTTGCTGTGCTTGAACCGACTGCCGACGGATTCCGTAACTACCTCGCAAACGGACACGAGCGAACAGCCGAAGAACTGCTGGTGGATCGCGCACACATGCTAACACTCACCGCACCTGAGATGACAGTTCTCGTCGGTGGCTTGCGTGTCCTGAATGCAAACGTCGGTCAGTCCGAACTCGGCGTTCTCACAGACCGTACCGAGACGTTGACGACGGATTTCTTCGTGAATCTGCTTAACATGAACGTCGAGTGGCAACCATCTGCTACAACCGAAGGTGTGTTCGAGGCTCGCCACCGCTTGACAGGCGATCTTAAGTGGACCGGCACTCGCGTCGATCTCGTATTCGGCTCAAGCTCCCAACTCCGAGCCATTGCGGAAGTCTACGCATGCGATGACGCGCAAGAAGCATTTGTGCGGGACTTCGTAGCCGCGTGGAACAAGGTCATGAATCTCGATCGCTTCGACCTTGCCTAATCTTGGCATAGTAACGGCAATGGGAGCGTGAAACCCTCACGCTCCCATTGCTCCAATTCGTTGTGCAGGTTCTGGATACTGCAAGGTGAAAGGTTGGTTAAACCTTAGTATCTTCAGGGTCTTCAGGGGGTTTTGGCTGAGGTTTATCTCTTCCATTCTTAGCCCATTCTACCCACTCCGCATGCTTTTGCTTCGCCCCTTCTAACCGGGCTCTCTGAAGTTTTTTCTCCTCACGTTTTTCGAGAATCCTTTTGACTAACATGATAACCTCCCAGGCAGCCTCCCAGATTTCCATAAGAGTTACTGCTACGAGCGTAAAAATTGGTAATGCCGCGCTTGCATTTAAGATGAGGGTATTCAGGCTTTCTCCCTTAGGTCTCAACAAGAAAAATACATAAAGCATTTCCAAAATAATTACATGGATTAAAATGGAAAGCGATCACTCAGGTGTTATGATTTCACGCCATCTTTTACTTGATCTTTCTTCGTCCATAAACAGTTACTTAGGACTTACGCAGCCCCTCCTGCAGGCGGGGTTTGAAACCCCGCCTGCAGTGCGTTATACGTCCGTTATCATGGAAAAATGCGTAAGTCCTGTTACTTTTTTTGTATTAATTACTCAAAACCAATTTTAATCTTTTTTCTCTTATTTGGCAACTCATTTTAATACCACAAGTTATTTGGTATATCCTCCATCCTTCCGTGTCTCCATGCTTGATGTAGGAGCGAGTTTTACTCGTGATACCTACGGATCGCTGACCGCTAACAGTTTCCGACCGTTCTAAAGAATCTTATTGATTTCCTTTACAAAGTATGAGAAAATACAGATGCGTCCGAATCTTATCACCTCGCAGATGGGAGAACCATGAAAAACGATAAGAGAACAATCTTCGGTTGGTGCATGTACGACTGCGCGAATTCAGCCTATATCACCACTGTGATCGCCGCCATATTGCCGAATTATTTTGCGAAAGCCATTGTAGGCGAAGCAGGTGTGGACATTCTCGGCATGAATGTGAGCGCGACGGCGTTGTGGGGCTATATGTTGGGAACCGCGGCGTTCTGCGTGTTCCTCTTTGCACCCGTGCTTGGCGCGATTGCCGATTTCTCTGCCGCAAAAAAACGGTTTCTTATGGGTTTCGCGTATATGGGCAGTATGTTCGCAACGATGTTCTATTTTTGCGGATCCGGTGATGTCGGATTGACGATTATGCTATTTCTCGGTTCTCAAATTTGCTTTGTCGGCGGTAATGTTTTTTATGATGCGTTCTTACCACAGATCGCCTCCGAAGACAAACTGGATGCCGTTTCTGCCAGAGGCTATGCGTTCGGGTATGTCGGCGGCTCGCTGCAATTTACCATTGCCCTCATCCTCGTCGCCACCCAAAAGACACCGGAAAGCCAAGCAATAGCGGCACGCATCGGGATGGCAATGACAGGTATCTGGTGGGCAGGTTGGACCCTGTTGACCATGAAATACCTAAAAGAGGAAAAAACGCCGTATCAACT
>JAAXHI010000256.1:0-16146 GCA_012270875.1 Candidatus Poribacteria bacterium
CCAAAGGCTGTCCCCATACCGTTTTCAGCGGCACCGTCTTCGCTGAGCGCCACGCCAATCATGAAACCGACCTCCTCAAAAGTGCCGTCGCCGTTATTATGATAAAAGAGGTTTTCCGTGGAATCGTTAGCGACATAGATGTCTGGCGCGCCGTCGTTATTATAATCGCCCCAGACAACACCTAATCCTTTGCCAGTGGTATTATAAATGCCTGCCGATTTCGTGACATCGGTAAACGTTCCGTCTCCGTTGTTGCGGAACAGCGTATCCGACTGTGCAGGAAAGTTATCAGGTTCGCAGTAGGCACGGATTCCTTTCTCTTTCAACCCACACCACGGGTTTTCATCAATGTCAAAGACGATGTAGTTGACGACATAGAGATCGAGGTGACCATCGCGGTCGTAGTCAGCAAAGGCACAACTGGAGCTCCAACGAGATTCCGTCACACCAGCACTTTCGGCGACATCTGTAAAAGTGCCATCGCCGTTGTTGCGGTAAAGTCGATTGGTGCCGTAGTTTGTGACGTAAAGATCCAGTTGACCGTCGTTATTATAGTCTCCCACTGCGCATCCGTGCCCGTAACCGGTGTCACCAACGCCAGCACTTTCAGTGACATCCGTGAAGGTGCCATCGCCGTTGTTTTGATAGAGGCAATTGGTTGGGATATCTTCAGCAACGTAGCCAGGGAGTGGTGCACCGTTAACGAAGTACAGATCGGCATCGCCATCGGCATCGTAGTCAAAAAAAGCGGCACCTGATCCGAGCGTCTCCATAAAGTATTTCTGTCCACTCCGACCATCAACGTGTCTCCAGTGAATACCGGCTTCCTGCGTCACATCGACGAATTGAATGCTTGTATCTGCCATCGCTGGCGGGTCTATGATACCTTTTACAACGACTGTGATGAGAAGGAGAATTAAGATATTTATGGAATGCTTTCGTTTATTCATCTGCCTTTTGGATTTCTGCTAATGTCTGCTGAAAAGCCTCGTTTTCGGGTTCCATTTCGATGGCGGTACGGATCGTTTTTAGCGCACTTTCCCGCTGTCCCGTCTTAAAATGAGCCAAAGCGAGGGTCTGTAGATATTGTGGTGCTGGCGACAAACTGAACGCTTTCTCAGCATATCCAACTGCATCCTGTAACTGGACGTTTCGCAGGATATAGAGTCGGGCTAAACCGTTCAGCGCGTAGTGTGCATTGCTGTCGAGTTCTAAGGTTGCCTTAAACGCTGAAACCGCTTTGTCTATTTTCCCATACTTCGCATAAACAAGTCCGAGTCGAAACTGCTGCTGTGGGTTGCTGGGTTCCATGAGGGTTGCGCGTTCACGGGTATCAATCTCCTGTGCGATTTCATTGAGGCGACGGTAGGCTTCCATTGCCCGTTTGCCTTCCTCCCGTTTTTTGAGTCGAAAGAGTGCCTGTGCGAGATTATAGTAGGCACCGACATGATCGCGTTGTTGCGCAATAACCCGCTGGTATTCCGCCGCGGCACGCTGAAACTCCCGTTTCTTTGTGAGCACTAAACCGAGCCGATAACGCGCTGCCGTGAACTGTGGATTCTGGCGGATAGCCTTTTCTAAAAGTGGAAGTGCTGCGTTGAGTTCACCCCGTTCTTGATAGATCGCACCTAAGTTGCCGTTCGCCATCGGGAGGTTCGGTTCAACGGCTAAAGCAGCATTATAATAGTGGATCGCCTGCGCTTCGTCTTCAGTCGCTTCATAACAGGAGGCGAGGTTCGTCATCGCTGCGGCGAGGTTCGGGGAACGTTTTAGGCTTTCGAGATAGGCTTCAATCGCCTCCGGGAGACGCTCGGCTTGCTGATAGGCGGACGCGATACCGAGCCGCACCTGAAGCGATTCTGGATGCCGCTGTAGCAGATGCTGATAGACCCGAATAGCGTCGTCGAGGCGTTCGGTTTTTGTGTAAAGTGCCGCAAGATTCGCCTCAGCCTGTAACAGGTCTGGGTTGATATTTAGCGCGAGCGTCAGTGCCTTCTCAGATGCGGGAAAATTGCCGAGTTGGAGGTAAAGTGTGCCTAAGGCGGCGTGTGCTTTGGCGTAATCTGGTTGCAACGTAACCGCACGCTGAAGTTCCTGAATCGCCTGTTGGTATTTTCCTTGACGCACCGCTTGCATACCGCGAGCATAAAGTTCTTGCGGTGTTTGTGCGACAACATCCGGTGCGATACTAACAAAAACGAGAAAGAAAAAGACGGCGAATGATAATCCTATTCGGAACATGGTTGTTTATCCTCCGCCGTTCATTTTAGCCTGAAATGGCACTTGAAATCAAGTGCTTTTCGGAATCAATAGCGGAAAAACGTCCAATTTGACAATACTCCATAGATGTATTATACTTAAAATATATAAATCATTACTATTGGAACGAAATAAGGAGCAGGGACAATGAACACGGAAACTCTACTTGAGCAGACTACCAGTTTCAGAGATGATCTTTTAAAAGACCTCACAGATACGGAGTTCGCAATGTATTACTTGGAGGCCGCCTTAGCGGACTACAAGAAAGACGGTAACACAGAATCTCTCTGGATGGCACTGCGTGATGTTGTAGAAGCACAAGGCGGCATTGGGAAACTTGCCCAACGGACGAAGGTGAATCCTCAGCATCTTAATGATATATTCGACGCTAAACAGGCACCACACTTGGATAACTTGCAAAGCATCCTCTCTGGACTCGGATTCCAGATTCGATTGGAATTCGCTGAAAACTAACCACAATCCCCAACTACCATTCCACTCAAGACAGTTCAACGACCTAATTAAAATACTCATCCTCATTAAATTTTGTCCACGATTCAAATATGGGGAACGGGCGCGGAAAATTGTCGTTGTTGATATTCAATTTGAACCTTATTTTCTCGCTATCAAAAAGGTTCTGGATCGAAATGGAGATGCCCGCGGTTTCAATGCAATTTTCACACTGCGTCGGGAGTGTTTGTGTAGAATGTGGTGTCTGAAAATAAAGCCTGTATTCCGAACCCGCCTTTTCGATACGATAATCGTCCGCTGAAATTTCCCACTCGTTAAGGGCATACATCCCTTCAGCGTATTGCGCCCAGAGGCTGACACCGTCAAAGAAATCGATGATAACGCCTTTTCTTTTATCAGCATCTTTAGACGGGTCAAATTGACGGAATGAGCGATCATTCAGTTCCGCTTTTATCTGTTGTTCCTCCTCGCTACTGATGGGTTGCAATGGAGTGTTCACGCACGAAGAAAGCATCAAACAGGTAAACATCAGAATAAAAGACAGAAAATGTGCGTTTGTGTTCGTTTTGAAGGTGTTGCGTTGACGCATGTGTATTCCCTCCATCTTCTTTTTATCCCGTAAATTTTAACGTTAATCGAATAGGTTTGTCCAAAGAAACGTTGAGATGAATTGAAAAATCTGGATTGTACTTGATATGGAAGTCCGTCTCTGCTAAAGTACGCAGTGAATTCACGATTGGAGAAAACGTTATGCAGGAAATTGTTGTAGATTCAGCGAAGTTACACGACTTCGCTCGGACGCTTTGTGAAAGAGCCGGACTGCGTTCAGAGGATGCCGAGACGATGGCGAGGCATCAAGTACAGACCGATTTGCGAGGTGTGCATTCACACGGTACACGCGCCTTGCCGGGTTACCTCAGCCTTGTTCTTGATGGGAAGATGAACCCGAAACCTGAACTCCGTATCGCAACAGAGGGACCGAGTTTCGCTGTCGTTGACGGCGATAACGGCATGGGGCATCTGGCAAGCACGCTCGCTATGGAGATAGCAATAGAGAAAGCGAAGATGACCGGTATCGCGGCAGCAGGGGTACGCAATGCCGGACATTTCGGTGCTGCTGCGTGCTACGCAATTATGGCAGCATCGCACCAGATGGTCGGATTTTCAACAACGAACACAGGTGGAGCCTCCATTGTTGCGCCCGGTGGTGCGGAGGCTGTGGTCGCCAATAATGCCATGAGTTACGCGCTGCCCATTGGCGATGGGCATCCGATTGTTTTGGATATGGCGTGTGGTGTTTCGGCATGGGGCAAGATCGGCACGCTACGGATGTACGGCAAACCGATTCCAGACGGATGGCTCATAGATGATACAGGACAACCGACCAGCGACCCAGACAAAGGTCGGTTCTTAGCACCGGCAGCGGGACCCCGTGGTTACGGTTTGGCACTCATCATGGGTATTCTTGCGGGACCGCTGAGCGGCGGCTTGATGGCGTGTAATAAATCGGGGGATCCGTCTGAACACTTCTTTTTCGCACTGAACATTGCGAGTTTCACCGATTATGACGGCTACGTTGAAGAGATTCAGCAAGGTATCGGCAAAATTCACGCCTCGAAAACAGCAGAAGGTGTGGAACAAGCCTACCTCCCCGGCGAGATTGAGTGGAATAACTACGACAATTACTTTGAAAACGGCATTCCGATCCATGTGGATCATTTACGAGGCCTCGCTGGCATCGCCGAGAGATTAGAGGTACCGATCTGTTGGGAGTGGCAAGCGTAGCAAAGCAATAAGGAGTAGATATGGCAGATACTAATGATGAACGTGTAGCGGGTGGCGCGCTTCCCGATTGGGATGTAACCGACCTCCCCGAACCACCGAAATATCAATTTGGAAAAGCGTTCCGAAGCATCTTAGGTCCCGGTATTATCGCGTTAGGTGGCTCAATCGGCAGTGGAGAGTGGCTTTTAGGTCCCGCAATCACTGCGCAATACGGAGGGACGTTGCTCTGGGTAGCAACGATCGCTATCCTGCTTCAGGTAATTCTCAACACAGAGGCGATCCGCTATACGCTTTATACCGGTGAACCGATGTTGAGTGGCTACATGCGCTGCAAGCCGGGTGCGCCGTTTTGGGCATCTTTCTATTCGGGTATTAACTTTTTCGGGATATGGCCCGGTTGGGCGATGACTGCCGCGACAGCACTCGCTGCGGCGTGGCTCGGCTATATGCCACAAGATGCAGATGGCGGGACAGTGAGAATCTTTGCCTACCTCATCTTTTTCGCTTGCTTGGGGATTGTGTTATTCGGCGGGAAGATTTATAACGCCCTTGAGAAAGTGCAACTCTTCATGGTCATCTGGATTATCAGTTACCTTGTCGTCATTGATCTGTTTATGGTGCCACCGAGCGTGTGGTGGACGACCATCAAAGGGTTCCTCGGTTTCGAGGCACTTCAGTCTCAAGGACAGGGTGGGCAGGTCGATTGGTTGTTGCTTGGTGCCTTTGCAGCTTACGCCGGAAGCGGTGGCTTAGGCAATGTTACCGTCACTAATTATGTGCGCGATAAAGGGTGGGGCATGAGCAGCCTCGTCGGCGCGATCCCCTCAATGATCGGTGGACAGAACGTGACGCTTTCGCATTGGGGCAAGGTGTTTCGCATCACACCGGAGAATCTTACACGCTTCAAAGAGTGGTGGAAATACGTCCGTTTCGAGCAGTACGGTATCTGGCTCATCGGGTGTTTCATCGGCATTGCGCTACCAGCGATGCTCACAATAGCGTTTGTGCCTGCTGGACAGGAGATGGATCAGTGGTCAGCAGCAGGATTCCAAGCGGATGGACTCGCAAGAGAGGGCGGTAGAGTGTTGTGGTATCTCACACTGGTGTGTGGGTTCTGGGTGCTGTTCTCAACCCAACTTGGTGGCGTGGACGGTGTGCCTCGCACCTATACGGATATTATATGGACAGGTTTAAAGCGTGCCCGAAACTTGGGCGAAAACAATGCGAAATGGATCTATTATCCCATTCTCGGTGTCTATATTCTGTGGGGTGTAATCGCGATGTATCTCGCCAAACCGTTCTTTATGATCCTTGTATCGGCAACAATCGGTGGGTATCTATTGGTGATTACGGCGTTACATACGCTTTACGTCAATAGGAAATTCTTACCGCCGGAGATACAGCCGCCTATGTGGAAACAGGTTGGGTTGGTGTTGTGTGCGGGGTTCTATTCGGTTTTCGGGACGGTTACTGTCTGGCAAAAGGTGCTTGTGCCTTATGTTTTCCCGATTTTTGGGTAGGCAAGGTTTTGGGGTTACAACCCTTCCTACAAAGTGGAGGCGAGAATCGCTTCTACAAGGCTCTCGACTGAGGCTGTCTTTGCGATCACGTCAACGTGTAGTCCACACGCCACTGCTGTCTTCTGCGTTGTGGGACCAATCACCGCGACTTGCGCATCTGCCAGCAAGACATCAGGTGTATGTGCCGGGAACATCTCTAAGAAGTTCGTAACTGTCGAAGAACTGGTGAATGTGACGAGATCAATTTTGCCGTTTAAGAGATCCGCTTCAATTTCATCGCTATTTTCGCTTGCCACTTTGACTGTATCGTAAAGTGGAACATCATCAACATGCGCGCCTCTTTCTCGCAAACCGTCGGGGAGATCGGCAGTGGCGACCTTTGCACGCGGCAGAAGGATCCGCTTCTCGGTTACGTCCGCTATATCGGCAGCAATAGCACTTCCGCTGGCGTGCGTTGGAACGAAATCGGGATGAATACCGATGCGGTTGAGCGCGTCAACTGTCTTTGGTCCAACAGCACAAATTTTACTTGTACCGAACGCTCGGACATCCCTTCCATTCTCTCGTAAACGTTCATAGAAAATCTCAACGGCATTAACACTCGTAAAGATAATCCAATCGTATCCGTTTATAGTGCGGATATACGTACCGTCAATTTCGAGAGGATGAATCTCTATCGTCGGGAATTGGATAACTTCGGCACCGTTTGCCGCCAAGAGATCTGCGAATTCACTCGCCTGTGCGCGGGCGCGTGTGACAAGGATGCGTTTCCCGAAGAGCGGTTTCGTATCAAACCATCGAAGCTGTTCACGAAGCCGGTTCACCGCTCCTACAACGATAATCGCCGGACTTTTAAGTTGCACTGCCTCCACCTTCTCGACAATAGTATCAAGGGTGCCTTGGACGACGTGTTGTTGCGGTGTCGTGCCGACGCGAACTAAACTGACAGGTGTGTGCGGATCTCTCCCGTATGCTATCAACCGTTCCACAATCTGACGGAGGTGTGCAACTCCCATGTAGACCACAAGTGTGTCCACTGCAGTGGCGAGTTGTTCCCAATTGATATTTGAATCGGATCGCAATGCAGCGGAATGTCCCGTAACAAAAGCAACTGACGAGGCGTAGTCGCGATGTGTAACCGGGATGCCAGCATAAGCCGACGCAGCAATCGCAGAAGTGATTCCAGGAACAACCTCAAACGGAATACCTGCTTCGCTGAGCGCAACCGCTTCTTCGCCGCCACGTCCGAAGATATAAGGATCTCCGCCTTTGAGGCGGACAACCACTTGACCGGCTTTCGCATGCTCAACCAATAACCGATTGAGTTCATCCTGTCGAGTTGCTCGGATTCTCGGATCGGGGGCTTGGATCTTTTCGGCGTGCGGAGGGCAATGTTCCAGCAATATATTGTTCAGCAGAAGGTCGTAGATAACGACATCGGCGCGCTGGAGACACTCTATCCCTTTGAGCGTAATGAGTTTTTTATCGCCGGGACCGGCACCTACGATGTAAACGATACCTTTGGAGGGTTTGTTCGGAGATGGGTTCATTGCAAATTACCTTGTGCCGTCAACAATCCAGTTGCCCCGCTCTCTCGGAGTTTTTCAGCAACGACTTCACCTAAGTGCTGTGCAGCGTTTAGTTTCCCTTTTGCCCTTTCCACAATGCGCAAGGCACCCTCTGGGTGGCAAACCACGCTGATGAGCGAGAGCTCGCCATCAACGTGTTTGGCATAAGCACCAATCGGTACTTGGCATCCGCCGCCGAGGTTTTCCAAAACGGCTCTTTCAGCAGTGATTTCTGCCGCCGTTTCTTGATCGTTCAAGGGTGCGAGCAACTTCTCAATCCTATCATCCGCTTCCCGTGCTTCAATCGCGAGCGCGCCTTGTCCAACCGCTGGCACCATCCGTTCTACATCAAAAAACTGTGTAATCACCTCCGATTTTCCGAGGCGTTTGATGCCAGCCGCGGCAAGGATAATCCCATCAAGATCGGTTTCGTGAAGTTTACGTAACCGCGTATCTACGTTGCCTCGAACATCGACGACTTGTAGGCCTGGACGTATGTGGAGGAGTTGTGCTTTTCGACGCGGACTTGTGGTCCCAATTTTCGCGCCATTCAGCAGATCGTTCAAGGGCAGCTCAGAGGCAGTAATAAGTACATCACGCGGATCCTCCCGCGTCGGAATAGCGGTGATACAAAGTCCTGGTGGCAGTTCTGTCGGAAGATCTTTCAAGCTATGAACCGCAAGATCAATGTCGCCTGCTAAAAGCGCGTTTTCGATTTCTTTGGTAAAAACGCCTTTACCTAAACCGACCAATGAACGGTCTTGAACGGTGTCTCCAGTAGTTTTGATAATTTTGAGGTGGACTTTAAGATCTGGATACAGGCGTTCCAACTCGTCTTTGATGAATTGTGCCTGCCAAAGTGCGAGTTGGCTGCCACGGGTGCCGATTACGAGCGAGTTGTGCATGATAGAAGTTAACAGTTTCCAGTTAACAGTTTCCAGTTAAAGAGGGTGGCTCATACTAACCTAACACTTCTTAACTGGTCACTGGTCACTGGTTACTGGTTGCTGCCCTCCTCATCATTCACATCCAAGGCGAATAATTCCTGTAAGGCTTGGACGTATTGTCCGTGGTCGGCATCGCCATCGTTGACAGCACAGCGGAGATTTTGCACGGGATGGTGGAGTAGTTTTTTGACGATCGCCTGCGTCATAGAGGCTATGGCTGCCTCCTGCTGATCGGAGAGTGTCGTTTTGTAAAAACATGCTTGCAACTCGATGGCAGCGATCTCTCGAAACTGTTGGTGGAGTGCCTTAATAGTAGGGTTAACTTGAAAGATTTGCAATTGGTCGTAGAACCGCTTCGCCTCTTCTGTAACAATCTGTTCTGCGCGAGTCGCTTCGTGTTGTCGATCCTTGAGATTGGAAGCGACCACGGCTTCAAGATCGTCAATATTGTAAAGAAAAGCGTGGTCAATCTTACTCACGTCCGGTTCAATGTCACGTGGCACAGCGATGTCAATGAGGAACATATATCGGTGTTTCCGTTTCCGCATGACATCGGCAAGAGGACGTCGCTTGATGAGGTAATCGGGGGCATTGGTGGAGCTGATGACGATATCGGCATCAATAAGGAAGTTGAGGTCGTTATCATAAGCGAGCGGCGTACCGTTAAACTTCTCAGCGATTTTGACGGCACGTTCATAAGTGCGATTTGCGACAATCACATTAGAAACACCGTTTGAAACGAGATGTTTCGCGGTAAGTTCACTCATTTCACCCGCACCAACAATCGCAACAGTCTTGCCTTCAAGTGTGTTGAAAATCTTTTTTGCGAGTTCAACGGCGGCGTAACTAATAGAAACAGCACCGGTAGCGATAGTCGTCTCGGAACGGATGCGTTTGCCAACGCTAAAGGCTTTAGCGAAAAGACGATTGAGAATTGTTCCCGCACCATCCGCTTCCCGCGATGCGTCGTAAGCCTCTTTGACTTGACCCAATATTTGCGACTCACCGACGACCATAGAATCCAGACTTGCGGTTACTCTGAAAAGATGCCGGATCGTCTCCAAGTTGTGATGGAGATACGTCCATTTCTTAAGTGATTCCACTCCGATCTGGTGGTAGCGGGAAAGGAATTCAGCCAGAATTTTGGCAGCGGCATCGGCATTTCGGACTGCGTTCGCGACAGCATAGATCTCTACCCGATTACAGGTAGAGAGAATTACTGCCTCTTGCACCTGATCAGATTCACGAAAGTGCTGGAGCGATTCTATAATTTGTGCTTCGGAAAACGCCAATTTTTCCCTGAATTCGATCGGGGCAACATGATGGCTCGTTCCGATGGAGACGATTTGGTTCATTACCTTTAACCAAAAGATCTAAAAGGTGAAGCGGTACTTTATATGTTTGGTAAATTATATCATATATCACCGGTTGTGTCAAATTTGGCAATCGTGATTCAGAGATTGCCTCTACCCAAGAAAACTACCGGTATGTATGCATACTGTCTAAAAAGAGATCAACCCCTACATAGGTACACAGGACAGCGACAAAACCGAGGATTGCGACATAGGCTGCTCTGCGTCCGTGCCAGCCCCAAAATTGACGGAGACCGATCTGCACGACATAGATAAACCATGTCACCAGGGTGGAAATTACCTTTGCATCGAGCCATCTCCACGGGACATCTCGGATATACTGTGTCCAGAGACTTCCGACAATGACTCCCATTGTGAGCAGAATTACACCGAGGATTGTGCAACGATACCCGAGTTCATCAGAGATTCCGAGGGAAGGTAGTAGATTGTCAAGAAGCGTGTCCGTTTTTTTGCGGATTTTCCGCTCGGCTATCAGATACATCAATCCAAATCCAAACGCGGCGATGAACGCTGCGTAACCGAGGAATATGAGGGAGGTGTGTCCCAGAAGCCAATAGTTTTGCAACGGTTCCGGGAGCGCAGCCGTGTGCGTCGCGAAACTATATGAGATGAGTATGGCAATAAACGCAACAGGCATGACAAAACTGCCGAGTGTGCGGAGATCCGTCAGACGCACGATGATGAGGTAGATCAGTGTGATAGCCCAAGCGAAGAAAGCGGTAGAGTCGGTCCAGTGGGTCATCGGAAAATGCCCTTGTGTTAGCCACCATAACGCGATAAAAAGGGTCAGAAAAGCGAAACCGATACTGGTCCCCCAAAAAGCGATGCGCTCAATCGTTGGACGGATGATAGCCGCTTCGCTCCGGTTACTGATCGCCAGTGAGAGCGTCTGGAAAATGCTCGCTGCTAAGTATATTAGAAGCGTAACAAGAAACAAAAAATTTATCATAATTGGCGTGCGGTAGAAAAGCCGTTCGCAACTGTTTTGAAAATTTAAAAAAAGCGTGCTTTTTCGTTTTTGTGGAATTTTAACGACCTGCGTCCGCTTTGTCAAGTCGTTTGGAGGTAAAGGCGTTGGCGCGTTCCAACTTGCCGTGCCGAACCCAGTTGAAAAGACATTCCGCAGAACATTCGGGATTTGTGAGACCGAGACAGCATGTTGTAGGAGGCGTTTGTAACCCCGATACCGCATCTTCAACGTTGTCGATAAGCACTTCAAAGAAGTCGGCGCGTTTTTTAGGTGTTGGAAAGGCTTTGAGAATTTCAGAACGGCGCGCACCAAGGAATTCAATAAATGCACCGTAACCGTTGTTTTTAAACTGGTTTGCGAGTTTTTCATGGAGCCGATTCGCCTTGCCAACTGCTGTGCTGTTTCGAGCGGACACACTAATTATCAGGTTGTCATCTATTATGAGATCGGGAGTGAAGTGAGTGCCAGCCTCCGGTTCATCAAGATATTCCGCGATAAACGCGCCTTTGCCTTTATCTACAAAAGGTATATCTACTACAGAGGATTTGTCAGCAATCACAAGGAACGCACTGTCGAGATGCTTTGGCTTCACTTCGTCAGGCACGATACGGACAACAGCGGCACCACATCGGTTTAATAGAGAAATACGGCGTTCAATCTCCTGCGTCTTCTGATCAGACAAGACGACACACGTCCGATTTTCCAATAGCAGATAGACGGGGTAGGGCAGCCCTTGCCCTTCTTTTTCATTGGCAATCGGCACGGGTTTCCCATCTTCATATCCGAGCGTATATAACGAAGTCGCGTTCAGTATCTTCTCAAAATGTTCACGGATACGGCGACTCGTCGCGGGGCTTTTACCACTTGTTGAGATGCTGAGCATCAACTCGCCATCTGTTACAACGGATGCGGCGGCGAAGGTACATTGCGGGATAACATCGACCACATTGACTAAACGAATTTTGTTCTTTTCGTGTGCTTCTGTGAAAACAGCAGTGTTAATATCTGTGAAATCCGTAGCAGCACAGACGAGAAAATAGCCGAGCGTATCGCCAGACTTTAGCTGCCGCTTGTGCCAACGGATTGTGCCGATACGCGCCAGAAATGCTACTAATTCTGTTGCCTCCGGACTAATTACAGTCACATCGCCACCGCTGACGAGCATAGCAACGACTTTCCGCTCTGCAACAGTACCACCACCGACAACGAGGCACTTTCGGTCTTGAAGGTTTATGTGCGCAGGATAAAACATTTTATAATAGTTATCAGTCGTCAGTTTGCCTCGCAGTGAGAGTTATCAGTTAAGAGGTGATCTGATTAATCAAAAATCTCTTTAACCGACAGCCGATAGCCGACAACTGACAGCCATTCCTCATGACTCGCGCGAGACGACGTAGTCTGAGAGTTGCTCCAGTGCGACGCGAGCGGGTGTCTCCGGTAGACTCGCCAACGCCGCTTTGGCACGGTCAGCGTAGCCTTGCGCAACCTTCAAGCAGTGGGTTTCGACACCGTATCGTTGGAATAGGGATTCAACAAAAGTGATCGCTTCTGTTTCATCTGTGTTAGGATTCAGGACTTTTTCAAGCAGCTGTTTTTCGTCATCATTACAGACAGTCCGCGCGTAAATAATTGGAAAGGTAAGTTTCCCTTCACGGAGGTCGCCGAACGTATTTTTTCCCAACTTATCTGGGTCCTCTGTGAAATCGAGCACGTCATCTACAATTTGGAAAGCGGTACCAATTTGCTGTCCATAGACCGTGAGTGCCTCAATCTGTTTTGTATCTGTTGGGTTTCCGAGGTGCGCGCCGAGGGTACAGGATGCCGCAATTAATTTACCGGTTTTGAAACTGATAATTTTCAGGTATTCGGCTTCAGAGATGTCAAAATCGCCACTCTTGTATGCGTGTATTACCTCACCTTCGCACATCGCCTGTGTAGTATCAGCGAGGACCGCCATCGCCGGGTCATCGGAACGGCGGGAGACAAGCATGGAAAGCACACGGGCATGGAGGTAATCTCCGACGAGTACTGCGACCTTATTGCCCCATTTTGTCTGTAGCGTCTCACGTCCACGGCGGATCGCGGCTTCATCAAGCACATCGTCGTGAACGAGCGATGCGACATGGATGAGTTCCACGACGGCGGCAAGCGTATGTGCATCGCGCCCTTCGTAGCCGCAGACCTTCGCAGAAAGCACAACGAGAATAGGACGGAGCCGTTTACCACCGCCCTCTACGACATGTTGGACAGCCATATCGACGAAACTGTACTCGCTGGCGGTCTGTTCGGTGAGTTTTACCTCAACGGCACTCAGATCATCGGCAATTAATTTAACAATTTGATCAAAGTTGGACATAATGTAATAGTTGTCAGTTTTCAGTACGATTTTCTCTCACTGCGAGGCATGAAAAATCTTTCAGTTATCGGTTAAGAACCTATAATGATTACCTTTTCTGTTCCTGCCACAACTCTCACTGCGAGGCACTCTTTAACTGATAACTGATAACCGATAACCGATAACCGATAACTCCTAAACGAGGTTCGCCAATACCTGTGTTGCGGCTTGAACGGTTTTGTTGATATCGTCTTCGGAATGGACCAAAGAGACGAACCCTGCCTCAAATTGAGACGGAGCGACATAGACCCCCCGTTCTACGAGTCCCCAAAAATATTGCTGGTAACGTTCAATATCCGCTGTCCGTGCGCCATCGGCATCCGTGACGGTCTCAGCTGTGAAGTAGAGCATCAGCATTGAACCGACGCGACTGTGCCAAGCGTCAATCCCGTGTTTTTCGGTTGCCTCAGCGAGACCTGTCGCAAGCGCAGCAGCACGGCTTTCGAGGTGTTCATAAACCCCCGGTTCAGCGAGTTTCTTCAGCGTTGTTATACCCGCAGTAACCGCCAACGGATTGCCAGACAACGTTCCCGCCTGATAGACATCGCCTTCCGGAGCGACGCACCGCATGATCTCCCGTTTTCCACCGTACGCCCCAACCGGCAAACCGCCACCGATAATCTTTCCTAAACAGGTCATATCAGGTGTGACGTTATAGAAAGATTGCGCACCGCCATACGCCACTCGAAAGCCGGTAATGACTTCATCGAAGATGAGCACGATACCGTGTGCTTCAGTGATTTCGCGGAGTTGATTGAGGTACCCTTCACGGGGTGGGATGATACCCATATTGCCCATAATCGGTTCAAGAATGAGACAGGCAATTTCGTCTGGGTTGGCTTCTATTGCTTCGCGGACGGCATCGGGATTGTTGAAGGGAACCGTAAGGGTATTCCGGGCAAAATCCTCCGGCACACCACCGCTATCAGAAAGCCCAAACGTTGCAACACCGGATCCGGCTTTTGCTAACAGATAGTCCACATGACCGTGATAGCATCCATCGATTTTCAGGATTTTGTCGCGACCGGTATACCCGCGCGCGACGCGGATTGCGCTCATTGTTGCCTCGGTTCCTGAGTTGACGAGGCGTACCTGTTCAATTGATGGCACTGCGTTGACAATGGTTTCGGCGAGTTCTGTCTCCAGTGTTGTTGGCGCGCCAAAACTTGTACCGTTCACCGCTGCTGCATTGATGGCTGCGACAACGCTCGGATGCGCATGCCCCAAAACCAAGGGACCCCAAGACGCGACATAATCAATGTATGCGTTTCCATCAACATCGTATATTTTTGAGCCTTCGCCACGTGCGATGAAACGAGGGTGTCCACCGACCTTACTAAAATTTCGGACGGGACTGTTGACCCCGCCAGGGATAAACTGCTGTGATTTTTGCCAGGCAGTTAAGGATTTACTGCTCTCCAAACCATTTCCTCCAATTTTCTACGGCTATCGGCTATCGGCTATCGGCAAAGAGGTTTCTAATAAATCGGTGTCCTCTCGCTGACTGCTGATGGCTGATGGCTGACAGCCAGGTTACAGCCACTCGACAACAGACTTCGCGAAGTAGGTTAAAATCATATCCGCGCCTGCGCGCTTGATGCTCGTTAAAAGTTCCAAGGCAACCCGTTCTTCATCAATCCAACCGTTTTGTGCCGCCGCTTTAACCATAGCGTATTCTCCACTGACGTTGTAGGCAGCGACAGGCACCTGAAACGCTGTCTTGACCCGATGGATCACATCCAGATAAGAGAGCGCGGGTTTCACCATGAGAATATCTGCGCCTTCTTGAATGTCCAATGCGACTTCCCGTAACGCCTCCTCTGCATTCGGTGGGTCCATCTGATAGGATCGGCGGTCTCCAAACTGAGGTGCGGATTCTGCCGCTTCGCGAAAGGGTCCGTAAAAGGCAGACGCATATTTCGCGGCGTATGCCATAATCGGTATATTCGCGTACCCGTTTTCGTCCAGTGCTTCGCGAATCACACCGACGCGGCCGTCCATCATATCTGAGGGAGCGATGACATCAGCACCGGCGCGCGCGTGCGAAAGACTCTCTTTAACGAGCAATTCCAGCGTCGGATCGTTTTGGACATCGCCATCTTCAATGACCCCACAATGCCCGTGGTCGGTGTATTCACAGAGACAGACATCTGTCATCACAAGCAAGTCCGGCACGGCATCTTTAATTGCGCCGACTGCCTGTTGGATGATACCGTCATCGGCATAAGCCTCGGAACCGAGCGGATCCTTCGATTCTGGAATACCGAACAGGATGGTTCCCGGGATTCCGAGCGCAGCGAGTTCCTTCGCAGCGATGACGAGGGTGTCAACCGAATACTGATAGCAGCCCGGCATCGCAGAAATTTCGGTCGCGGTGTTATGTCCGTGAACGACGAACATCGGGTAAATAAGATCATCGATAGAGAGTGCTGTTTCGCGAACCAATCGCCGCAGATTTTCATTGCCGCGAAGTCGCCTCGGACGATAGGTAGGGAAAGTGCTCATCATTCCTCCGAAGGCGAGACTTTGATTTCATAGCTTGTTAGTTCGAGAGTCCTCTCTCCGTCGGGTTCCAATCCGAGCTCTTCCTTTGCTGCGTCAGACTCCGGATGCTCATGACTGAATTTGACAATACCGACGTTAGGTGCCAACCAGATTGTTGTTACGGTCGTAGCTTTTCGTTCTTCCGGTTCTTGCTGCGGAGCTCCCGGCACAGATATAGTTACTTGAACCGTTTCGTCCGTTTGGTATTCAATTATCAAACAATCCTCAAACGTGCCAGCAGATGTTTCAACGGTTTCTGTCCCAGTGACTATGCCAGTCTCAATGATGGTGCTATTGGTCTTGATAGTCGGTGC
>JAAXHI010000256.1:16183-22540 GCA_012270875.1 Candidatus Poribacteria bacterium
TGTGCTTGCTTTAAGCCCGTTCTCAATTTCAGCACCGACAAAGAACGCGACCCAATCGTCCCCGACCTGATAGAAGTAAGGGTGAATGTAATGTTCAAAGTCTGCCCAATCCTCCAAGGCGGGTTCATAACTGAAGGCGCGATAGGTTTCGCCATCAATATCTTCGGGGTCTATAGCGTAGCGTGTTAATTCGTTCCCGTCTTGGTCTTCATAGGTCCAGTAGCTGCCAGTTATATCTGGGAAATAGTAGTTCGCCCATTCATTTCCCATCAACGTCGCGCTGAAACCGAAGATAAATAAGAGAACGAAAATAGACCTGATTTTTTTGAACATGAGAGGTTCCTTTTGCTACGCTCGGTGGAATTCAACAATTCCCGATAGTAGCGATTTGAAAAGCGAATTACTTGCTTTCACCGCTTTCTGACTCGGTAGACTTGATTTCATAGTTTGTTAATTCAAGGGTTTTTACGGTATCCGTACTTTCAGATTCCTGTAGCATTTTAACAATACCAACATTAGGAGCCAGCCAGAGCGTTGTCAACGATCCACTGTATACATCTGCGAACATGGTCTTGGCTTCTGGTATGTCTGGGTTCGTCTCTATTGAGGCATCTATTTTATATTCGATCTTTAAACAATCCTCAAACGTTCCAGCAGGTGTTTCGACTGTCTCTGTGCCAGTCACATTCCCAGTCTCAACAAGGGTCAAGAACATTGTGATAGCCTGACTCGTTGGTGGAAAGCCTTCCACATTGCTTGTAATATTGATCTGCAAATCCACTTTCGTATCAACACGCAACGCCTCCCACTCCTCATTGTAGGTCACAGGCGTTGGCAGAAAATAGAAATAGTCTTGTGATTGGACATCCAGTTCGTATGTCACATCAAGGTTGATCGTTACATCGGGTGGCAGTTGGTTATTTATTTGTTGTTTCATTACTGTGACAACTTCATTCCACTGCTGCTCTGTGATTGCCCGCGTCGCATTTTCGATATCTTCACCGACAAAGTACGCCACCCACTCGTCACCGACTTGGTAGAAATACGGATGCACATAATACCGATAGTCTGCCCAATCCTCTAAGACAGGCTCATAACTAAAAGCGCGATAGGTTTCGCCATCAATCTCTTCGGGTTCTATGGCGTAGCGCGTTAATTCCTCACCGTCTTGATCTTCATAAGTCCAGTAACTACCGACTGCGTCCGGGAAATAGTAGTTTGCCCACTCATTTCCCATCAAGGTCGCACTGAAACCGAAGATGCATAAAAGAACGAAAACCGACCTACTTTTTTTTAACATGAGAAACTCCTCTTACATTTTGTGCCTTCTTTACTTTTAAAGTATACAGAATCTCGACACAAACGGCAAGCAAAATGTAACGCACCGCGTCGCAGAGAATGCGATGTTTTAACGTTTCTCATATTCAAACGGGAAGGTAACAGGTGCGCCGTTGTTTGACCATGAACGTGCCATCGCGACATCAATCTCCCGATCTTTACGCCCGTTATAGGCACCGTATTCGGGTTCCGTATCATTACGAACAGCATTAACAAGACTCATCAGTTCCGAAGCGACAGTGATTTCGCCATCGCTGAGCGGGTAATTTCGCAACGGATTTTCCCATACCACTTCGGGATCAGTATCCGCAACGAGGGCTGCTAAAGTTTCGTAGCCATCAACGGTTTCGGTTCTGCGTGAGATCGTAATGGCGCGCTGTTCATCGGCGGTGTCGTTCAAGATGACAGCGTCGTTTCGGAAACACATCCCGCGCTCGGCGTAGAATTTAGAACCGTTAAAACCGCGGAGAGGTGAACCGTAGGAGAGACCGCTGAAATTGAAAATGCCGACAGCACCATCAGCGAACTCAATCACGGCATGTTGCCAATCCTCAGTATCGCGCGTGGGTTGCCCTTTCCGCCAGACATGCTCCTGGACATCATATCCCTTTCGGAAACCGTAGACTTGTACGGGTTCGTTGTCGAAACCGACGTAGCTACGGATAAGTCCGATCCCGTGATAGCCGTGACCTCGGAAGTCGTTGTAAGCGACGTTGACTTTACCGAAGACTCCTGCCAGAATCATCTCCCGTTTGATCCGTTCTGTAGGCACGCGATAATAGTTTTCGTTGACCTCCAGTTTTGCGCCGTTCTCCTGTGCGGAGGCGATCATCTTGTCTGCCCATCCGAGGTCGGTATCAATTGGTGTTTCTGTACAATAACTGATACCCCGTTCAGAGCAGAGCAAACCGGGGATGTGATTATTACTCGGTGTAATCACAATTGCGCAGATATCAGGTTTTATTGTGTCCAACATCTGCTCGGTGTCTGTATAAGCGGGAACGTCGTATTTTTCCCCCTGTTCTGTAACGCTCTCTTCGCGTGGATCGCAAACAGCGACTAACTCAAGATCATCCGTCAATTTTGAGATAAGGGGGAGGTAAGTGCCGGCACCGCGTCTACCTGTGCCGATATGTGCGATTCTGAGTTTATCCATGATTTTTCTCCATCTGGTGGTTGTTCGTCTATCTTACCCAGAAGATGTAGCTCCGTTCAAAGAGATCGCCATCAAGGTAGACTTCAACGAACCACTCACCTATAATGTCTGGTTCTGGTAGATCGACATAAAACCATGTAATTTTATCGCCGGTTGTTGATGTAAAGGTCTGTTTCTCGCTCCAAAACGCCGGATCGTCATGTCCCTCCTCCGGTGAGTACCATAGGACTTCGGCTGTATGTTCTTCTGTGATATTTGCCCATAAGATCCATAAATACACCTGGTCGTTGTGCTCGGCGGAGAAAGTATCCGTGATCCCGTCAGGTCTGTCATCAAAGACCGCGATCGCTAAGGCGGAATCAATGATAGTAGGTTCACCGCGTCCTAAATCTGTAAAGCCGCTGCCCCCAGAAGGATCCTCACCACAACCGCTCAACGCCATCGTCAATGACAATAAGACTATCCCTAATATGGAATACCGATCTGCGGGCAATGTCTTGATGAAAGTGTGGGTTTGATGCATGCGTTTTCCTCCGATTGTGGGTTAATAGCTCAAGAAAAATGTCGTGCTTACAGGGCAGTTAAGGACTGAAAACGGATAACCGATAACTCTCACTGTGAGGCAAACTATTCTCTGTTATTGTATCAGGCATCGGGTTTTTTGTCAAAGGAAATCGTGGTGAGCGTCGTGATTTAAAAGACAGTTCTCCCTAAGTTTTCTGTTGACATATACCGCTTCTGATGGTAGACTGAATCTACAATAGAGGAGCAATTTATGAAATTTGATACAATCATTTCTGGTGGCAATATTGTTGATGGAACGGGTGAACGGGAACCGTTTATAGCAGACCTCGGTATCCAAGACGACCAAATCGCCGCGATTGGCGACCTTGAGAAAGCAGAGACACCGAGACGGATTTCAGTCGAAGGACAGGTTGTTTGTCCCGGCTTCGTTGATGTGCATGTACATTCAGAGATTGCCCTGCTCGGTGGGCGCGACCAGTTCGCTGCTGTCAGTCAAGGTGTCACGACACACTTGGCTGCGCCAGACGGTTTCGGTTGGGCACCCTTACCACCGGAGCAGGCGAAAGAACTGTGGCACTACACGCAGTTTGCTTATGGCGATGCCGAACTGCCGCTCAACTGGCAGACCGCTGAAGCGTATCTTGATATATTCCACGGACGCATCCCTGCGAACCTCTACCCGCAAGTACCGCACTGCGCTGTCCGGCTTGGTGTGATGGGGTGGGATCCGCGTCCGGCAACGAGTGATGAACTTTTAGCGATGTCGCGCATAACCCATAGGTGGTTAGCGGAAGGTGCTTGTAGTCTCTGCTTAGGATTGGATTATCAACCCTCCGCGAATGCCGACCTGAACGAACTCGTGTATCTCTCAGGTATCGCGCAAGCCTACGACGCAATCTATGCCGCACATATCCGATACCGCATTCTCGGAAGAAAACAGGCGTGGGAAGAGACGATTGAGATTGCACGACGTGCTGGGATTCCTGTGCATATCTCGCACGAACGGGTGGATGACGAAGTCGCTGATATACTTGAACAGGTTGAGAAGGAACAGGTAGACCTAACGTTTGAATCCTATCTCTATCCTGCTGGCATGACGCATCTCGCAATGATGCTCCCGATGGAATATCAGACGGGTGCCCCTGACGACATGTTAGCACACCTTGAGGACCCCGAAGTCCGAGAAAAATCGATCACACACCTACGCGGTGAATTACGCGACGGCAGCCAGATTGTAGGTTACAACCGTTCGGGTCGGTTTATCGGTATGACGCTTGCTGAAGCCGCTAAAAGTGAGGGTAAATCTAACGAAGAATTCGCCTTCGATCTGATATGTGAGGAAGCCGCGATTGAGACCTTTGTGATGCCGTGGGCGACATCTCCAGAAGAAAATGAACGCATCCTGAATCAGACCGCAAGCCACCCGCGTATGATGATCGCGAGCGATGGGGTCTATAACATCCCACATCCACACCCTCGGAGCTACGGGTGTTTCGTACAGTATCTCGGTAAGTTTGTCCGTGAACGTCAACTCGTCTCACTGAAAGAAGCGATTTACAAGATGAGTGGTTTCCCCGCGGAACGTTTCCGAATCCACGATCGCGGTAGGATTGATCAAGGACTCGCCGCGGATATCGTCGTTTTCGATCCAGAGACCGTTGCTGATAAATCTACATGGTTCGATCCGGTGCAATCGCCTGTCGGTGTAAACTATGTGTTCGTTAACGGCGTTTCAGTTGTTGAAGATGGAAACGTGACGGGGCAGTTGCCCGGTAGGGTGTTGCGTCGGTCAACATGGGGTAAATAAAATTGTGGATACGTACGATTTAACGATCATCGGCGGCGGTAGTGCCGGACTTGTGCTTGCCGTGGCGGGCGCAAAATTAGGCAAAAAAACTGCACTTGTGGAGAAGCATCGCATCGGTGGCGACTGCCTCTGGACGGGGTGTGTGCCTTCTAAGGCACTCCTGAAAGCGGCGAAAATCGCGAATTCCATCCAAAACGCGGAGAAATACGGTATCGCTGTTTCAGAAACTACACCTGACTGGCAACGCGTGATGGATTATGTGCGCGGGACACAACACGCTATCGAGGAGGAACACGACAACCCGGAACGGTTCCGCGAGATGGGGGTCGATGTCATCTTCGGGGACGGGCATTTTGAGTCATCCAATACTTTTGTCGTGGAAGACACTGAAAACGGGCAGACACGTACGCTTGAGAGCAAAAAGTTTGTGATTAGTACCGGTTCGCGTCCGAGCGCGCCGCCTATACCTGGGTTAGAAACCTGCAGTTATCTCGACAGCGAAACCGTTTGGGACTTAGAGGTATTCCCCGAACGGCTGCTTGTCGTCGGTGCCGGTCCGATCGGTGTTGAACTCGGGCAGGCGTTTCATCGTCTCGGTGCTGAGGTGACGATCGTACAACGGAGCGGACGTATCCTCACAAAAGAGGATGCGGATGTCTCTGAACAGATGCTGCGCTATCTTCGCGAGGAAGGCATTGCGATCCGACTCAATACGAATATCGCGGAGGTTTCGCAAAGCCAAGAAGGCATAAACGTCCAGTTCAGTGATAGCGAAAACGGAACAGTAGAACAGACCTTTGATAAGATTTTGATTGCCGCGGGACGTGCGCCGAATGTTGAAGGGTTAGGACTCGACAAAATCGGCGTGCAGGTCGGCAGCCGCGGGATCGAAGTCAACAACAGACTCCAGACCAGCGTCAAAAACATCTACGCCGCAGGCGATGTGATCGGACACTACCTGTTCACGCATGTCGCCGCTTTTCAAGCGCAGCTACTCCTTCGGAATATCTTTTTCCCGCTTTCCAACACAATCAACTATGCTGTCGTGCCGTGGACGACCTTCTGTGACCCGGAGGTGGCACGTTGTGGCCTCACTGAGGCAGAGGCGCGTGAGAAACATGGGGATGTTGACGTGTTCACACTGGATCAAGGAGACGTTGACAGAGCCGTTGCGGAAGGCGAGACACACGGCTTCAGCAAGGTTATCGCAAGTCGGTGGACTGGGAAGATATTGGGGGTTCACCTCGTCGGTACAAATGCAGGAGAGGTCATCCATGAGTATATTTTGGCGATGCAGTCGGGGATACCGTTGCGGAAATTGAGCGGAATGATCCATGTGTACCCGACGTTTTCGAGCAGTGTGTGGCGTGTGGCGGGGAAATGGTTTTCGGAGAGCACACTGATTCAGACGTTGCGCAAATTGCTTCCGTAAACGTAGAAGATGCTTGCTGATATGCCGTATGGACAGGTAGGGATCCTGTCCATACAATAGCGTCTTGAAATTATTATCTATCTTCCCGCCAAGACCCCA
>JAAXHI010000458.1:0-6904 GCA_012270875.1 Candidatus Poribacteria bacterium
GGACACTTGGCATAAGTTTCCAATTCCGTGACAGAATAGGTCCACCCGCTTCGCTTTTCCAACTGATCTCGGCTTCCATCAGAAAGACATCCCGCTGTTAACACCGCTTCATAATCCAAGTGTTCGTGTGTTTCCTCTCGGCTCTTTTCAACTGTGACTACATGGTCTATTAGCGCGCGCATCTTCGCGATTTCAGGAGGGAATTCTCCGTTAGAAGATGTATCTGTTGTCCAAACATGGTTGCCATAAGTGCTGAGGAAGCCTGGGACGCTGCCGCGTTCAGGATTCTCGCCTTCAATCGTCTCAACGTCGGCGATTGCTTTTAATTGTCCAAGAAAAGGAGAGGGGATTAGTTCTGCTTCGCGCTCACGTTGTGGGACGAGGAGGTAGAGTCGTTCGCGAAAAGACTTGAGCACCCGATAGAATACGAATCGATTATCGTGTAGTTGCTCTTCTTCGTTGCGATAAGGGGTTTCTGGTAACAACGGATCCGGACGATAATTTTCTGGAAAATTGCCCTCTACAAAATTACCCAAAAAGACGGTGTCAAACTCCAGACTTCTGAGTTCATTACTATATGTTAAACTTGTGAGTTCGCTAAGTGAGAAGATCTTAACAGTTTCCTCATTTACCGATGTCCCATTTTGATAGCGGGTATGCTTTGCAATATATCTGAGTTTATCAATATAATTTTTATATTTATATAGCCTGTCTTCTTCAGATTTTAACATGTCACAAAATCCCTTAACTATTTTTTTGAATTGTTGGAGTGCATTCATCTCACCTTCAACAATTTTTCTATTTTTCAATAGCATCGGGTTTAAAATAGTGGAAATAACTTTCGTAGATTTGAGAAAGTTGTGAATGTAATTCTTAAATTCGTCAGGACGCAAATTTTCTGGACACGGTTCAGATTTAGTGCCGGGGAAGAAAGTGTTGCCTATAGGAGTTTGACGCGGTGAAAGATGAGAAAAGATTTCTTTGATAACTTCTGACTGCATTAATGGCACATTTTCAACGAGTGAGTATGGAATGCCATAGGTGGGAAAAACTTCTGCAATTCGCTGTTGGTAATTACCTATATTGTAAAATACAACACAAATTTCACTCAGTTTACAGCCAGCACTTAAGACCCTCTTCTGAATTAGATGCGCAATTTGTTCTACCTCTTTGGATCGATCAGCTGGCTCTAAAACCTTAACTTTATCTGTTAGATCAGTTTTATGTTCCAAGGGGACATTCGTTCTGAACAAATTCTCAGCAGAATGTTGATGTTGATCAAGATCCCGTTCATAGTTGATATCAATGTTGGCATCTGTATCTTTAAACTGTGAAACGAGGTCAATAATATTTTTATAGAGAGCTTTGTTGTTTTCAACACAGTCGGTGCGAAACCACATTTCTATATCAGGTATTTCTGCAATGTGTTTCAAGAGTTTAATATCAGCTTTTGAAATCACAGTGAAACCTTCAACAACAACAAGGTTAACACCAGGAAATGCCCTCTTGAGGAACTTTTCTTTGAAATTGTTCGCCAGGTAATAGTGTCTTCCCTTCTCATCTATCCATTGGTTTCCAAGCTTCGCCTCATACTCGCTATAAATATGGGCGAGGTTTACCTTGATTGGATCATCCTCTGCAAAGTTCGGCTCAGTATCTCCTTGATCCCTAAGATGATTTATCGTGTCCAAGATAAGGGAGAGCGTACTATCCGGGATAGCAGTATTTTGGATTGGGCGAAATGTGTTATACAGATAGGTATTGTTAGCGTCAGGATCCACTATTTCGTGAAGCCAAAGGTGTTGGATCCCTGATAAAATATGTTGTCTTGATGATTGCGCTTGTCTGTATAACCTTTGAATGAACTCCACACTGGTATACACGCGCAAATCGGCAACTGCGCCGTTTGGATGGTAGTTGACCAATTCACGTTGGCGGTGCAAACGTGCAGCATCGGTCGGCACGATGACGACGAAGGTATCTGCTTGATCGCTCTGAATGTGGGTTTTAAGGATGTTTTCTATATCTTGCATTGTGTCACGATATACGGCGTGTGTTGTTATCTTACTTGCGTGCCGAGGGGCATTTCGGTTTCAAGGGTTGCTAAGACTACGGCGTCCGCGCTGCCTGCGAGAATCATACCGTGTGATTCGACACCGCGGATCGTTGCGGGTTCCAGATTTGCGACGATTATTACCTGTTTCCCTACGAGGGTTTCAGGCGTATAGTGTTCGGCAATCCCTGCGACGACTTGTCGTTTTTCGGTGCCGAGGTCTACCTGCAATTTGAGGAGTCGGTCAGCCCCTTCAATAGGTTCAGCAGTGAGAATACGCGCAATCCGGAGGTCGAGTTTCTGGAAATCCGCAAAGGAGACTAAGTCGATTGTTTTCTTTTCCTGTTTCGGTTTCGCTGTCTTTTCAGGCTGTGCCTGTTTCTGCTGTTTTGTATCGACGCGCGGGAAGATAGGTTCGCCTCTGCTAACCGTTAAATCTGCGGGTAAACGTCCCCATTCTGCGGTGGTATCGAATTCTGGCAAACCGATCTGTTTTTGGATCTTCTCGGCGGTTTCGGGAATAAAGGGAGAAATCATCAGGGAGATGAGCCGGAGTGCCTCTAAACTGTTGTAAAGGATTGTGCCCATTCTCGGTTTCGTCTCAGGCTTCGCGAGCGTCCAGACCTGTGTTTGTTGAATATAACGATTGATGCGTCTGACGAACTCCCAGATAGTTTCCAATGCAGCGTCAAATGCGAAGGCGTTCAGATGTTCGTCCAATTTATCTACCGTCGCTTGTGCCATCTCTTTGATTTCGTCGTCAAATTCCCCCGGTGTTGTCGGTGCGGGAATTCCGTCAAAGTTCTTGTTGACTAAACCGAGGACACGGTTGAGCAGGTTACCGAGGTCGTTTGCGAGATCGGCGTTGTACCGTGCGTGCAGACGGGCAGGACGGTAATCCCCATCGTTTCCGAAACTGAACTCACGTAGGAGGTAATAACGAAATGCATCTAATCCGTAGGTATCAATATCCGTGTCCATATCGATGACAATGCCTCGCGTTTTGCTCAACGCTTCGCCATCCTTTGTCAGCCAACCGTGTGCGACAACCTGCTTCGGAAGCGGTAAGTCAACAGCCATCAACATCGCGGGCCAAATCAGTGCGTGGAAGCGTGTGATATCCTTTGCCATCATGTGGACGTTAGCGGGCCAAAAGGTCTGGTAAGGTTCACTATCGGTTTCATAACCGAGTGCTGTCATATAGTTCATTAACGCTTCGATCCAGACATAGACGATATGCTTGGGATCAAAGGGTAAAGAAATGCCCCATGAGACAGAGGAGCGGGATATGCTTATATCCTCCAATCCGGAATCGAGTACGCTCAAGAGTTCATTGCGTCGACTTTCGGGATAGATAAATTGAGGGTTTTTATGGATGTGGTCAAGCAAACGGTTTTGGTATTTAGAGAGTCTAAAGAAATAGTTCTCTTCTTCGATCCATTCCAAGGGCAATTTGTGAATAGGACATATCTTCTCGTCTGTTAACTCTTTTTCTGGGACAAATCGTTCACATGGACGGCAATAGTATCCCTCATAAGGAGCTTTGAAAACATCTCCACTGTCATAGAGAGCCGCGAGGAATTTCTCAGCACCGCGCTTGTGCATATCGCTTGTCGTCCGCATGAAGATGTCGTGTGAGATATTCAATCGTTTCCACAGTTTTGTGAACGTGGGTGTCATCTTATCACAATAATCTTGTGGGGTAAGACCTGCGTTCTCAGCGGCTTTATGTATGTTTGCACCGTGTTCATCAACGCCAGTGAGGAAGAAAACCTCATTGCCTTTGATGCGGTGGTAGCGCGCTAAAACATCAGCGACGATAGTGGTATAGGCGTGTCCTGCATGCGGTTCGCCATTGACGTAGTAGATAGGGGTGGTGACGTAAAATGTGCTCATTATATTCCTTTTCGGGACTCTGGTTCGGATAGCATTGACTCATTTGGTAAGAATTATATCATGAGAAAATCCATTTGTCAATCTCTGTTTCTTGGCTATCAGCCATCAGCAGTCAGCAGTCGGTGGTTCGCCATCAAAGGAAAGGGAGTACCTATTTGAGTAACTTCAAACACATAACCTCTAAGGCTAAGGTGGCATTCGTGTTTGTGTTTTCGATGAGGGATTTGGTGTCAAAGATGGTCTGGATGGATTGCTGTAGACGTAACCGAGAGTAGCGCGGAACAATAGATTGGAGTTCCCTAAGAGAGTGGATGTGTGTTAGTAATTCACTGGGTGCGCCTTGTTGTAAAAAGAGCAGGTCGCGATACCATGTGACTAACTCGCCTAAAGTATCAGGGTTATCTTTGAGATGCTCGGCGAGTCTGAAAGCCGCTAATGGATCTGTTTCCTTAAGAATTTCTGGTACTTCTTCGGCGAGTGTTTCGCCTTTTTCGAGTTGCGTGAGTGCTTTTCCGATGGCACCGCCTGACGCAATCGCGAGTGTTGTTGCTTGCTCCGGTGCTACTGAAAATCTGTCCACCAAGATTTCGGCTAATTGTTGTGTTGGTATCAGATGGAATTGGAGGATTTGGCATCGGGACCGTGTGGTCGGCAAGAGTGCTTTGATGTTTGATGTCAGTAGGATTAAAACGGAGGATGCGGGGGGTTCCTCAAGGGTCTTGAGGAGGGCATTTTCGGCATAATCGTTCATCCGGTCGATGTCTGTTAATATATAGACCTTCCGATTTGCTTCGAGGGGTTCGTAGATAATTTGTTTTTGCAGCTCTCGGATCTGCCCGATTTTGAGTTCACTTCCATCGGGTCGAATGAATTGTAAATCTGGGTGGTTCCCGGAATCCACCTTTCGACAGGCGAGACATGTGCCGCATACAGTGGGCGGTTGTGCGTCTTGCTGGCAGAAGATGAGTTGTGCGAAATAACGAGCGACTGTCTCTTTTCCGACACCTACTGGTCCGACGAAAAGGTATGCCCCGGCGATCCGATCCGATGCTACGGTATGTTGGAGTTGCTCAACAATTTGTTGATGCCCGATGATTGGATTTTGCATTTTTTCTTCCAAGAGGTGTTTCTATTTTGATAGGTACGCTTGATATTCGGTTAAGATCGCGGTATGGACATCATCTGGTGTCTGTGTTGCGTCTATCACTTTAATGCGCTGCGGTTCTGTTTCCGCAGCAGCCAAGTATCCCTCTCGGACTCTGCGATGGAATTCCAAGGGTTCTCTGTCCAAACGGTCACGGTGCATCTCACCTTGTTGTTGACGTTGCAAGCCGATCTCTGGCGGTAGGTCAAGGATAAAGGTAATATCAGGGATCAAGCCACCCGTAGCAATGTGATTTAATTGATGGATAATCTCAAGATCAATACCACCACGGTACCCTTGATACGCCACGGTCGCATCAATAAACCTGTCACAGATAACAATTTGATTTGCTGCCAATGCGGGACGTATGCGTTCGTCAACGTGTTGTGCGCGTGCGGCAGCGATCAACAATAGTTCTGTCATCGTTGTTATTCTGTCGGATGTCACAAAGATCTCGCGAATCCGTTCTGAAACAGGCGTGCCACCGGGTTCACGGGTGAGTACAACGTCTGGCCCGAGGGCGGTTGCTAACCGTTGTACCTGTGTGGTTTTACCCGCCCCTTCTACACCTTCAAAAGTGATGAAAATTCCGTTTTCTAATTTTTCCTTTCGGATAAACGACGTGGATTTCATGTTTGAAGTGCCTCTCTTAAATCCGGCCTCCATTTTGTTACGGGCTACAATTAGACGAGAACCTGTTTTTAATTTTTCCTTACAGATAGACGACGCGGGTTTTCGGACTCGGTTTATAGAGAGAGAGCAAATCAGATAAAAAGCACCCACATCGGATTTTCGCCGACTGTGTATGTGGTAAGTGGCGACAATTCACCACTGTCGCGATCAATACGGTAGGTGGCGAGTCTACCAGAGCCTTGACCGCCAGCAAAGAGGAAGTTACCGGTCCCGTCAATGTTGAAAACGCGGGGTGTCGGTTCAGTTAACTGCTGACCGATGGCACTGAGTTTCCCGCTCTCTGCGTCAACAGCAAATCCAGCGATGCTATCGTGTCCGCGGTTGGAGACGTAGAGAAATTGCCCCTGTGGATCGATGTGGATTTGTGCGCAGGTGTTGTCCTCTTCAAAATCTGCTGGGAGCGTGGAGAGGTCGTCTTGTAGGTCTATCAAGGTTCCTGGGTGCTCTTCTTCCCAGAGAGTGTAGGCAGAGACGCTGGATCCCTGTTCGTTTGAGAAATAAAAGATCGGTTTACTCGGATGCAAGCAGAAATGTCGCGGTCCAATCGGGGCACCCGGATTGAGATTTCCTATAATATTCTGTGTAAGTTTGCCTGTCTTTTCATCGAAATGGAACTGATAGATAGCGTTTCGCGGCATAGTGTGCGGAACAAAGGCGTATCGGTTTGAAGCATCTGTCTCGACGCAGTGGGCGTGTATATCGGTTTCAACGGTTTGCAGTGTTTCACCTTGGACGGTTTTATCGTCGCCGATCGCGTGAACAGCCACTTTTCCTGCGCCGTAATAGGCGGAGAGTAGAAAGTTCCCTGTTTTGTCTGTTGCGATATAGCACGTATCCGCGTCTAACTGGATTGTCCGCAGGTGTGAGAGGTGTTTCGTCTCTTCATCAATGCGGAAACTGGCGATTTCACGACTTGACCGCAGCCCGGCATACAGATAGTTACCGCACGGTGAGAGTGCTAAGGGACCTGGAGAACCCGTGACGTTGATATTTTCTTGAAGTTCGATACTACCGTTGGCAGCATCAAAGGTATAGATAGCGATTCGGTTTTCTCCGGCTATGGAGAGATAGACATGCGTTTGCATATTTTTAAATTTCCTTGCGGTTCGTTGAAGTGG
>JAAXHI010000458.1:6938-7859 GCA_012270875.1 Candidatus Poribacteria bacterium
CGCGCATTAAAACTTCGTGGGGGTAGCGGAAGGGGAGGAACACCGTCTCCTTTTTTTACGTCGGATTTAGAAAAATACCGGCGGCACCCATACCGCCGCCGACACACATTGTTACCATACCGTATTGGTGGTTTTGTCGGTGCATTTCGTTAATCAGGCTCACAGTGAGTTTTGTGCCTGTGCAACCGAGTGGATGTCCGAGGGCGACTGCGCCACCGTTGACGTTCACTTTTTCAGGTGGCAGTTGCGCCTCTTGAATCACAGCGAGGGTTTGCACAGCAAACGCTTCGTTGAGTTCTACGACATCTATATCATCTAAAGTTAATCCTGCCGACGCGAGTGCCTTCGGGATTGCTGGCACAGGTCCGATTCCCATAATTTCAGGCGGAACACCCGCTGTGGCGTAACTGATAAAACGCGCTAAGGGATCGTAACCCTCTGCTTTCGCTCTCGCCTCAGACATGAGGACGACAGCGGCGGCACCATCGCTCATCTGGGAAGCGTTGCCAGCCGTCACGGTGCCATCTACGTGAAAAACGGGTTTGAGATCCGCTAATGCTTCTGGTGAAGTGTCTCGGCGCGGTCCCTCATCCGTATCGAAGACAGAACTGTTAGTCTCAGAAGTGCCTTCTGAATTGAGGTGCGTCTCCTCTATCGTCAACGGCACGATTTCTTTACGAAATTTGCCTGCATCAATCGCTTCGGTGGCTTTGCGATGGCTCTGATATGCATAAGCATCTTGCGCAGTGCGGGAGATATTGTATTTTCGAGCAAGGTTTTCAGCCGTCAATCCCATGCTGAGGTAGGTATCGGGCGCGTGTTCTATGAGTGTTGGGTTCGGCGAGAGGTTGACACCGAAGGGTACTTGGCTCATACTCTCCACACCCCCTGCTACAACGACTTCAGCACGTCCAGATAGAA
>JAAXHI010000458.1:7982-17174 GCA_012270875.1 Candidatus Poribacteria bacterium
GGAGCCGCTCAACAGTGCTACGGAGAACAGCAGCGGCGAGTTCGTCTGGGCGCGTGTTTTTCAGTGTGCCTCTCCCGGCTCTTCCTACGGCTGTGCGTGCAGCGGATACGATCACTGCACCCGGTGTCGTTTGCATTACTTTTTACCTCTCTGGAGCGTCGCTTCTATCCTCGCGTGCGTCTCTTGTTCGCCACAAAGACCGAGAAACACCTCGTGTTCTAAGTCGAGCAGATATTGTTCGGAGACGAATTGTGGGGTTGACAGTCTACCCCCACACAGCACATAAGCCAATTGATTGGCGAGGTGCTGTGTATAAGTATCAATAGTTCCAGCCTGTTGGCGTAGATGTGTTTGTAGATTGAGTCGAGCAAGTCCTTCCTCACCAAGCACAAATATCTGTTGTGGTTCAGGGGGTTGATACCCTGCTTTGTGCATTGAAAGCACAAGTTGCTTAGCATCTTCAAGGTGTGTCTCTCGATTTGATGAGACAGCATCCGTGCGACGGAGATAACCGAGCTCTACTGCATCTGCAGCGTTTTGTGAGACTGTGGATTCTCGGATGGTATCAAAAGCCTTATTCACATAAGGAAATAGGTTTTGGATCGGTGCAGGCAACGTTTGTGCCTCCAGACATCGAAGTGCCATCTCCTTAGTGCCACCGCCTCCCGGAATTAGTCCGACGCGAAGTTCAACGAGGCCGAGATTGCTTTCAGTGTAAGCCTGAACTGCATCCGCACCGAAGGCGAGTTCACACCCGCCACCGAGTGCCATACCTGCTGTCGCTGCGATGACCGGTTTTGATGCCGTACGGAGTCTTGTGCAAACGGTTTGTAGTTTGCGGAGTGTGTCTGAAATCGCATCCCAATTTTGGCTTTTCGCACGTTCCAGCAATAGGATGAGGTTAAGTCCCACCGAAAAATGCTTCGCTTCTGTGGCGATGACTGTGCCTATGTAATTGGTTTCCACTTCATCCAACGCAGCATCAAACATCTCCAGCATCTCGTCCCCGATGATGTTCAACTTGCCATGCAGTTCAAGTTGAGCAACACCGTCGCCGAGGTCTATCAGACTGGCATCCGCGTTGGAGATGATAGGTTTAGTGTCTGTGGTTTTTAATGTTGACATCTCGGTAATTTCCTTCGTGAACTCTCAATCTGTCTGCAATTAGGTTTTATGCATCAAAATGATAGATGATTTCGTCAAATCGGTCGGCAGCGAAAGTGAATAGAAAAACAAGATTTTCGGTGCCGGTGCAACGGAGTGAATGTTTTGCATTAGCGGGTATAAAGACTGACGCACCCGGACTGAGCGATGCCTCGTAATCGTCTACTGTCACATGCCCCTGACCGCTGATGACATAGTATGTCTCTGTAGGGGCATGGTGATGGAGTGGAAGCAGGGTCCCCGGTGTCATCTCTGCTATTCCGGTGGAGAGTTGACTGCTGGGTCCGCGTTCACCGGATATGAGGATTTTCCAACGGACAGGACTTCTGGCAGCGAGTTCTGGATCGTCCCAAGTTTCCCAGTCAAGTTCTGCTTGGTTGAGGATGATGGGTTTCTGTTTGTTCATAAGTTTCCGTGCTTCTACAAGCGTAGCAACCTGTGACTCAGATTTTGTCTTGCGTAATAGTGTGAAAGTTGATAAAGAATCTTCTCAAACGCGCTGCATCGTAAACGATTGTGAAAATCATATCATATTTACCAGAAAAATTCATGAAAAAAATCAAGACAAAAAAGAAAGGGCAGGTACGAGGACCTGCCCCTACAAATGTAAAAAATAGATAAGGCTATCCTGTTACAGCACCTTCAGAAGCAGAAGAAACCGAATTGGCGTACTTTGCCATGACACCACGGGCATAACGCGGTTCAGGGGGTGTCCACTCCTCGAAACGCTCTTGGATTTCAGCGTCGGAGAGTTGAACGTCGAGTCGTCGTTCCTTTGCGTCAATCACGATTTCGTCGCCTTCTTGGAGGATAGCAATGGGACCGCCTCTTGCTGCTTCAGGCGCGACGTGGCAGATCATGAAACCGTGCGTTGCGCCGGAGAATCTACCGTCGGTTAGGAGTGCGACATCTTCGCTCAAGCCCGCGCCGACGAGTGCTGCCGTTACGCCTAACATCTCACGCATACCAGGACCACCGGTGGGTCCCTCATAACGGATAACGACGACATCGCCGGGTTTGATCTCCCCGCCTTTGATGGCAGCGAAGGTATCCTCTTCACGTTCAAAGATGCGTGCGGGACCGCGATGGAGCGTTTTTTCCTGTCCGGCTAATTTGATAACACATCCATCTGGTGCGAGATTGCCTCTCAAGATCGCAAATCCGCCGGTCGGTTTGAGGGGTGCGTCTACGGGTCTAACGACCTGTTGTCCTTCGGTTTCGGTCGCTGCGTTTGCTTCTTCACCAATTGTTTTACCTGTGACCGTGAGTTCGTCGGTATGGAGTAGTCCTGCCTCTGCCATGCGTTTTGCCAAGAACGGAATACCGCCTGCTTCGTAGAGATCGTTGGCGACAAACTGTCCACCGGGTTTGAGATCGGCGAGGACGGGTGTTCTCTGACTAATCGTGTGGAAATCCTCAATTGTCAAAGGCACCTGTGCTTCGTGTGCGATAGCGAGGAGATGCAGAATACCGTTAGTAGACCCGGCAGTAGCGGCGACAGAGGTAATAGCGTTTTCAAGCGATTTGCGGGTAATAATTTGGCTCGGTCGTCGGTCAGCGGCGAGCATGTCGATAACGAGTTGTCCGGCTCTGTATGCTTCCGCGTCCTTTTCTTCCACAACGGCGGGGACACTTCCGCTTCCCATGGGAGCGATGCCTAACATTTCAACGGCTGTTGCCATGGTATTGGCGGTAAATTGTCCGCCACATGCGCCGGGACCGGGACATCCCTTGCTGATGAGGTCGTCGAGTTCTTCGACGGTTATTGTGCCTTCAGCGTGCTGCCCGACGGCTTCAAATACGTCTTGGATGGTGACATCGCGTCCTTGAAAGTTGCCCGGCATGATTGAGCCACCGTAAAGCGTGAGCGACGGGATGTCTAACCGTGCGAGTGCCATAACGGTGCCGGGAACGGTTTTGTCGCATCCACAGAGGGCGATAACAGCATCAAACATGTTACCGATGGAAACCAGCTCAATTGAATCGGCGATGATCTCTCGGCTGATCAGTGAGGTCTTCATGCCTTCGGTGCCCATAGTGATGCCATCAGAGATGCTGACCGTGTTGAATTCGAGGGGTGTGCCACCTGCAGCACGGATACCCTCTTTGACTTTAGCGGCCAGTCTCCTTAAGTGGAAGTTGCAGGGCCCGATCTCGATCCATGTATTGGCAACCCCGATAATCGGTTTGTCAAGGTCTTCAGGTGAAAGCCCGCCATCGCCAAACATAAGCATCGTGCGTGCAGCAGCGCGATCGGGTCCATCGGTGATCGCATAACTTCGGGGTTTCAACTTGTTGGACATTTCTTTGAGTTCTCCTAAAATTGATAAAAAAGCAGAGGGCGGAGGCATGCGGAATCAATTTCCCGACAACGCCGAAAATAAACATCACACCTACATTGTAAATTCGTAGACCAATTCTCCATCTGGTGCATTTTTGAGTTGTAAAATGATCGTGCCTGCTTCCTGTCGGTAAGCCTCTTGATACATTGTCTTAATTGGCGTAAGGTCGAAGCGATAGTTCTCTGTTGGATATGCTTCACATGGATCGCCGTTGGCATTGTGTGCGATAAAAGCATGCAGCTGAACCGGAAACGATTCAAGGAAGGTATCCGAAGCGACGAGTGTGAATTGGTGCTCTCTACATCCACCACTATAGGACACACTGACATTGAGCGTGTCATCTGTGATGGTGGCAGAATTTAAGACATATTCGTCGGTTCCGAATTTATCTCCCGCATCACCAATAAAAACAGTCCCTGTATAGACGATTTCGTCTGGATCAACGCCATCTACAATGACAGATCGACCATCATCAGGTCCCGTCTTCATCTGGTCGTTTAACTGCTGACACCCGATAGCGAAAAGGGTGAAAAGACTCAAGGCGTATATAACGGCGATTTTTAGTTGCATATTGTGTCCCTCCTGTAGAAATCGCGAGCACAGCTCGCTCCTACAAGACGATTTAACGTGGATGGTACGCTGCTACATACCGAGCCAACTGCTAAGCAAACCGCCGTATTTCGCAATGAGACCGGCAAACACGACGGATACCATAGACATCAACTTAATTAGGATGTTAAGCGAGGGACCAGAGGTATCTTTGAAAGGATCCCCGACGGTATCGCCGACAATGGTAGCTTTGTGTTGTTCGGAACCTTTTTCACCGTATTCATCTACGTGCTTCTCTTCTTCAATAAACTTTTTGGCGTTGTCCCATGCGCCACCTGCGTTTGCCATCATGATTGCGAGGACGAAACCGGTTGCTAAGCCGCCTGCGAGGAGTCCTAACACACCACCGACATCAAAGACTAAACCGACAGCGACAGGTACAACGATAGCGATGAGCGATGGAAAGATCATTTCCCGTTGCGCGCCCACGGTGGATATTTCGACGCATCGCGCGTAATCGGGTTTCTCTTCGCCTTTCATAATACCGGGTTTTTCGCTAAACTGGCGGCGGACTTCTGCGACCATAGCACCAGCGGCACGCCCGACAGCTTTCATCGTCAATGCGCAGAAATAGAACGCCATGACTGCCCCGATGAACAATCCGATAAGGACTTGTGGGTTCATCAGCGTGACGTCGTAGTAATCCATAAATTGGCTGACGCTGACTTTCAGCGTCTCGACCGTACCTTCGCCCTCAATATCCAGTGTATCCTTGCCTGCCAAATGGATTAAGCCGTACCGGATTTCTTCCAAGTAGGCGGCGAGGAGTGCGAGTGCTGTGAGTGCGGCGGAGCCGATTGCGAACCCTTTACCGGTTGCGGCAGTCGTATTACCGAGTGCGTCCAGTTGATCTGTGCGTTCTCGGACGCTTTTGTCGAGTTCTGCCATTTCAGCGTTACCACCGGCGTTGTCTGCGATGGGTCCATAAGCATCTGTGGCAAGCGTTATGCCGAGTGTCGCCAGCATACCGACAGCAGCGATACCGACACCGTAAAGTCCCATCAGCGGTTCGGTTGCGCCACCGGGGAGATAGTAACTGACGGCGACTGCAGCGACGATTGTTATCACTGGAATCGCCGTTGATTCCATACCGACAGCGATGCCTTCGATAATGACGGTTGCGGGTCCGGTTTGTGCTTGTTTGGCGATCGCCCGCGTTGGAGCATAGTCGTGAGAGGTGAAGATCTCAGTAACTTTACCGATAACCAAGCCTGCTACGAGTCCAGCGACAATTGCGCCCCATATCTGCCACTTGTTGGGGAGATCGAGATAGATAAGTACAGGGAGTGACAAGACTGCGATGCCTACAGCACTCCCGTTAATGCCGAAGTTAAGCGAACCCATCAACTGTTTCATTGACGCGCCCTCTTTTGTTCGTACAAGATAGATGCCCAAGATTGAGAGGATCACGCCGATACCGGCAATAATCATCGGTGCTGAGAGGTATTTAAGTTGGAGCGGAATATCACCGTGGTCTCTGGCAGCAACGGCAGCAACACCGAGCGCGGCGGTTGCGAGGATTGAACCGGCATAAGATTCGTAGAGGTCGGCACCCATGCCAGCGACATCGCCGACGTTATCACCGACGTTATCTGCGATGACGGCAGGGTTGCGGGGATCGTCCTCTGGGATTCCTGCTTCGACTTTTCCGACGAGATCCGCACCGACATCCGCTGCTTTCGTATAGATACCGCCACCGACGCGGGCGAAGAGTGCCTGCGTTGAGGCGCCCATACCGAAGCTAAGCATAATCACAGTAATCTGCGGGAGTGGGTTGACTTCTAAGAATCCAGGTAATATCTTAGGGAAGAGATAGTAGAGGATGAGAAACCATCCCGTAATGTCCAGCAGCGCGAATCCGACAACGATCAATCCCATGACAGCGCCTGCGCGGAAGGAGACCTTCAACCCGGCGTTGAGTCCTTGCATGGCAGCACTTGTGGTCCGGGCGGAGGCGTTAGTTGCCGTTTTCATGCCGAGGAAACCGCAGAGTCCTGAGAAGAAACCACCTGTGAGAAAAGCAAACGGGATGACCCTGTTTTGGGCATCGAGAACGAAAGCCATGAAGATGAAAATCAGACAGAGGACAGCAAAGACGATACTTACGACTTTATATTGTTGCCTGAGATATGCCATGGCACCTTCGCGTACGGATTGCGCTATATCGCGCATTGTTTCGTTCCCTTCGTCCTGTTTCATCACAGCGCGATAGAAATGGTAAGCAAATCCCAGAGCGATGAGTGCGCCGATAGGTGCAATCCACCATACTGGAGGCAGTGCCGGGCGAGGGTCTGTTTGGGCAAAAGCCTCGGTGGCTAAATTTAGGATAGGTAGGAATACCAAAAATGATTTCCAATTTAACCACCGTCTTTTGCAGGTGATATCACGCATTTAAAACCTCTCTTTTTTGTTTTTTTAAATTTCCTTGCGGTTCGATGAAGTGGATTTGAGCATTGAAGTTCTTTTCCGTAGAACCGCTCTCCATTTCATTACGAGTTTGCGATCTTTCGCTAAGAAAGCAGGATTCCTTGCGGTTCGATGAAGTGGATTTGAGCATTGAAGTTCTTTTCCGTAGAACCGTTCTCCATTTGATTACGAGCTTGCGATCTTTCGCTAAGAAGGCGGAATTCCAATGGAATCTTTCGCTGAAAAGTTTGATTTAAATATTTCAAGTGCCTGACCAACGAGGTAGAGTGAACCTGTGATGCAGATTAGGTCTGTCGGCGATGCGGCCGCTAATACTTGCCTGATTGCTTTTTCTGGGTTTGGACACGCCGTAATTTCCTTACATACACCAGACCATGTATCCCGTATTGTTTCAGGAGACGCGACCCGTGGGTTATCGGAAACTGCCGTAGCGATCACAGTATCCGCGATTTTAGAGACAATATTTCCGATTGTTGTTAGGTTTTTATCTTTCATAATACTAACGATAAAAATTACCTGATCGTAACGAAAGCTTTCACGCAGTGTTTGACATAATGCCTCCATTGAACCGGGAGAATGTGCACCATCGAGCACGACGAGCGGCGAAGACATAATCCTCTGGATGCGTCCGCGCCATTGTACGTTCTGGAATCCTGCGTAGACACTGGTTTTCGGAATTGCGTATCCTTCCTGTTTCAGGCATTCAATTGCTGCGATAGCAGTCGAAGCATTTACAAATTGATGGTGCCCGAGAAGCGGCATCGTGAGCTGCGGGTAACTTTCGGAGTCCGTTTCTACGTCAAATTGTTGCGCCACGGGTACGCCATCGGTATTCGGAAGGAGACGTGAGACAGATGTACGATGATCCGGTTCTACATCTCCGTGGATTGATTTGTCCACCGTTCTATGGGTTTTAGCTTCGATGATCGGTGCGTTCCGCTGTTTAGCAACCCTTTCAAACACTGTTCGCGCTTCTGGATGCTGTGGTGCGAGTGCGAGCGGACACCCTTCTTTAATGATTTCTGCTTTTTCACCTGCTATCTCGGTATAAGTTTCTCCTAATATTGCCGTGTGTTCTAAACCGATCGGTGTGATAACAGTCGTGACTGGTTTGACGACGTTCGTTGCATCAAGTCTCCCACCTAATCCGACTTCGATCACAGCAAAGTCAGTTGCCTTGTCGGCGAAATAGAAAAAAGCGAGTGCGGTGTATATCTCAAAAAATGAGACCCGTCCGAATTCGGAAGCAGAGACGGCTTCGATTGCGGGTTTGATTTTATCAATATAGAGAGCGACCTCAGTCTCTGAAATTAATTCATTATCAATCTGGCAACGTTCTCGCGGCGTAATGAGGTGTGGCGATGTAAATAAGCCGGTTTTATAGCCTGCGTGTGTAAGTACAGACGCGACGAGTGCGGCAGTAGAACCTTTCCCTTTGCTTCCTGCAATGTGAATAGCCTGCAATTTATCGTGTGGATTGCCGAGTTGTTTCAGCAAGAGGGAAATTCGGTTAAGATTATAGAGCCGTGCCTGTCGTGAAAAATCAGGACTTCGTTCATAGTCAATAAACGTTTCAATATAGGCGATTGCCCCTTCGTAGTCCATTTTTTTAAGTTGCCTTGCGGTTCGGTGAGGGTTGGATGTGTCAAAAAGGTTCCTCTCCGTATATCCGCGCTCCATTTCATTACGCGCTACATCTCGTAAATCTCTTTTAACTGATAACTACTCTAAATATTCGTAAATCGGGAATTGCGCGCAGAGTTCCTTGACCTTTTCCCGAACTTGGCGTTTGATGGCGGCTTTCTGCCTGTTTTCGAGCGTCTCTGTGATAAAGTCGGCGACTTGAACCATTTCATCTTCTTTCATACCGCGTGTTGTGATCATCGGTGTACCGAGACGTAACCCGCTTGTTGTTCTCGGTTTCCTTTTGTCGAAAGGAATGGTATTTTTATTGACGATAATTCCGGCATCTTCTAAGTGATCGGCGGCTTGTCGTCCACTGAGTTTTTCGTATTTTGAAGTAAGGTCCATTAGCATCAGGTGATTGTCGGTTCCACCGCTTACCAATCGGAACCCGTTTTCGATTAACCGTGCAGCGAGTGCTTTTGCATTTTTAACGATTTGTGCCTGATATACTTTAAAGTCGGGTTCGCTTGCTTCTTTGAATGCGACGGCTCTCGCGGCGATTGTGTGGAGGAAAGGTCCGCCTTGTAAACCGGGGAACACAGCGCGGTCAATCTTGTCTGCGTACTCGGCTCTACACATAATCATTGCACCGCGGGGACCGCGTAAGGTTTTATGTGTGGTCGTCGTAATTACATCGGCATAGGGAGCAGGGTCTGGATGGACACCGCCTGCGATAAGCCCTGCAATATGCGCTATATCTGCGAGTAAATAAGCACCTACGGAATCAGCAACCTGTCGCCATGCGGCAAAGTCGAAGTGCCGAGGATAGGCTGTTGCGCCCACAACGATGAGTTTGGGACGGTACTGTTCTGCGAGACGCGCGATCTCTTTCATGTCAATACGCTCTGTTTCAGCATTGACACCATAAGCCTCAATATTGTAAAGATTTCCTGAAAAATTGACATTAGCACCGTGCGTGAGATGTCCACCTTGATCGAGGGACATGCCGAGAACCGTATCACCG
>JAAXHI010000458.1:17235-18834 GCA_012270875.1 Candidatus Poribacteria bacterium
CATCCGTTATAGTAACGCTCACCGGGGTAGCCTTCGGCGTATTTATTGGCGAGGATACTGCTTTGCGCCTCCATAACGGCACGGCTGGCGTAGTTCTCCGATGGGATTAACATGAGGGAATCTTGCTGGCGTGTTAAGTCTTTGGCGGTGATCTCAACAATCTGTGGGTCGACTTCACCTAATAATTTGTTCATCTTCATTACCGCTTGCAATTTAAATAAAATGGTATTGTGTTGTATAAAGTGTAGAAGATAAATTTTAACACAAATTTGCCATAAATTCAAATTTTTCGTGATTTTTGTAGATTTCCGAAAGTTAACATCTGGTAAATTGGTACTATCCCGTTTAATACTATCCTGTTTGTTGCTTGTTGTTTTGGTTTCTTCAAAAAATACGAGGGTATAAGGGGCTGAAAGGTGGTTTTCAGAAGAATGATTACCAGAGGGTTCGCGGTCAGGCATCAGTTGTCAACCGTCAGAGGAGTAGTTATGAGTTTTCAGTTAATTGGAATTGAGGTTGAGTGGATTGGATCCTTCCTATAGGCGAATTAAGGGAATGGCTGCGAGTGTGTACCAACAAAAAAGGGGGTGGTTTTACCACCCCCAGTTGATGTTCTACAGATTTTGGAATTTTAGGCGGATAGTGCGGAAACTGCAGCGTCCTCGTTGTCGTAGTGTTCAAAGACACGGACCAGTCGGCTGAGCACAATCAGGTTTTTGATCTGTTTACTGACGTTGACGACTCCGATACGGCCTTTCTTGCGTGCGGTAACGGCACGGATGCCCATGAGTGCGCCGAGTCCTGTGCTGTCGATTTTATTGACGTTCTCGAAATTAATGAGGATACGTGGTGCCTCTGCTACGTCTAATTCCGGCGAGAGTGCTGTCCGTAATGCTGATACGGAGGGTCCGATGAGTTTTCCGTTGGGTTCCAAAATTGTGATGCCGTTTTGCTGACGAATTTTAGTAGTCATGATTTATTCCTTTTTATTTTTTAGAATATTAGAGTGGTCAATTGACTGCTCTAAATTGTTTATACGTTTTGAAGGCTCAATTTAGGTATTTGATAGTTTAGTCAGATACGCTGAAAAAAAGTTCGTTTTTTTTTTCTTTTTCATAAACATCCATGTGTTGAATCACATCTATGTGATTCGGATCATCGCTGGGTTTCAATTATTAATGACGCAATTGGTCGGCGAAAAGGGTGCATAATTTTAAGAAATTATTGGATTGGACGGCTTTTTTTTCAGGATCCGGTGCGAAATGCTGCGACAGGCTGCGAATTTTTCTGGGGTTTTTAAAAATACATAACATAAATTAAGTGTAATCACCTGCGAAAAGGATAACACAAAACCTACAATTGAATGCCCTGTATTTCAGTTGCATGCCATTCAAGAGAATAATCGGTTTTTCCTCCCAATCCTTTAGGTTTGGGAGGAAAAACCGCACTCGTTAATTAGACCAAACCTTTCAGAAAAGATTTGACATTTAGTCTAAAATGTGGTATAAGTATTGTATCGTGTTGGAAACCAGCATACAACGCGTAGTCTCTCGGAAACCACGTGCTGGTTTCCTCCCACGCTGTAGAGGATAAACACAC
>JAAXHI010000365.1 GCA_012270875.1 Candidatus Poribacteria bacterium
CAACAAACCTATAGAAAAGCCGCCAAGACTCTTGGCGGCTTTTTAATTTCTCTGATTTACCCAATGACCGGGGTCATGGTCGTGATGGTTCGATTTGTTGTAGTGCAACCGAAGCAGATCGACACCAAAATCGTCTGCGATGTGCCGCCACACAGAATGGATATGGTTCGCATTGTTCTGTGTGTTATCATACTCCACAAAGAAAAACGGACCGTGCAGCCTATAGTAGTGCGGGGTCTTCGGTGTTTCAGTGCCTGCCCATGCAAAATGGATGTCGTTGACGCTCCCCTCACGTAATTTACGGAGTTCTATTTCGGCAACCTCATCCGGGAGTCGATCAATATATTCATGGACAAGTTCCATCAAGATTTCGCGTTGGTGCGTCTCCATGGATGCCGCCGCTAACCCTTCAACGCTCTCAAATTCAACTTTAGGGACATCGCGCGTCAAAATATCGGACGGTGCCTCCGCATTGATGATTGTCTGCCCTTTCTGCGCGGTATTCAAACTTGTGAGGAGTCTACGCGCGATATCTTCTTCGGCAGAGAGGACTCTCAATCCTTTTTTATCGCCTTGCGGCACCTCTGCCGGATTTGAGCCGAAGAATGACGGGTTCGGGGAAATGAGTTCGCGATTGACGACGGTAAAATTGAGCGAGACATGATGCCCTTCAGCGCGCCAACCCCATGCCCCATTGCCTGTCGGATCGCCAAACACGGTGAAAAAGTAGAACCCCGGATCGCGGACAAGTCGTGCTTCTCCGGCAGCCTTCTCAATCTCGCCGAGTGTTGTCTCCAAATTAATAATTGCGCGGGCTTTCTCATAGCCTTTCGCGCTTAACCCGCTCTCCATAAGCGCGAACGCTGCTGCTTGCTGTTTCGGGCTGAGTTCTTTGAGAGAGACACCTTCGCGTTCCCACATTTCAATAGGGATGTAGTGCCACCGGAACCGCTCGTTCCCGTCAAATGGGAGTGCCGCCTTCTCGCGTAAAGGCGGTGTCAATGTATCCAGAAAGTTCCCCGCCGCCTGTGCCATCCGTTCGGCTGTTGCTGAAGCAGGGATGAACAAGGGCTTCAGTTCGGAATCAGTATGTATATGTGCCACAAATAAACCTCCATTACCGTAGAACTACGATCCGCTGACCGCGCCCTACGAATCCAATTATGCCTGTTTGCCTTATAAATCCACATTTTAAACCAACTGCATCCGAAAATCAAGTGTTTTAATGACATATTCAGAACCATCCGGTTTTGGACACCCAGGACCGGTAAGTGCGGTTTGATGAAGATTGATTTTTTAATTCGGTAATATCGGAACGTGCGATCTGCATTCCCAACCGAACCGGATCCTACGCGGAAACCTTGAAGACTTCAAAACCCTCTTGAATCCCGTAGGGATGGCATCTCTGTAGAAAAACGCAATCACACACCTAAGTCCCGTAGGGACGGCATCTATTAAGACGCTGCTACAAAAATCCGCTATAAATAGTCCTGCTATTGATCAAAAAATCTTGACAATCGCTCATAAATTCTGTAAACTTATTTTAATGACTTCCGTTTAAGAGAGTGTTAGCACACTATTGTCCACCGCTACCTAAGGTGAGGCACAACTTCAACCGATAATCAAAGTCGGGACTCATGGACAAATTGATTGATGATGAAATGTTAGTCGCTCAGTTTCAAGCCGGTCGCCAAAACGCCTTTGATGAGTTGATGAAACGTTACAAATCCAAGATTTTCTCGTATCTTCTGCGTTCAGTCAGGAATTACGAGGACGCCGAGGACATCACTATCGAAGTCTTTTTCAAAGCGTACCGTGCCTTAGAAGGTTGGCAACCGAAAGCCAAATTTTCGACATGGCTTTACAAGATTGCATCCAATCTTGCTATCGATTACCACCGTGCGAAAGCGCGTCACCCTGTCTATGCGTCGGACGATTCGGAAATCCCCGAAGCGCGCCTCGTTGCCACCGATCTCCATAGCGATCCAGAGAAGCAGCTTGAAGAGAAAGAACGAGGGATCCTTATCCGTGAAGCCGTTGATCAACTCTCCCCGAAACAGAAGGCGGTCTTCATGCTAAGCCGGTATGAAGGCTTGCAACTTAAAGAGGTCGCTGAAACGCTGGACATGGCGGAAGGCACCGTGAAAATTCACCTCCACCGCGCAGTAAAACGCCTACAAACACTCCTACGTCCATTGTGGGAAAATAACGAAATTTGAAAGGAGACGTGTTTATTATGCCTAAATGTAAGAAATCTGAAGGGCAAGCAATTGATTATGCTTCCAAACTTCTACCACCTGAAGAAGAAGAGCCCTTTGAAGAACACCTCAAGTATTGTCAAGACTGTTCTGAAGCCGTAGCCTCCTACGCAGCCGTTCTTGACCTGACAGATCAAGCGCAAGCAGAACTGTTTGTCCCTGAAGTCGCCCTCAAGAACGTTGAGATGAACGTGTACAAACGGCTCGCTGCGACACAAGAACAGACGCTGTTCTCACGCATCCGCTCCTATTTTGCGAGTGTCGGCTCCCCCTTTGGCTGGTACAAAACCGCTGCGGTAAGTAGTGTCGCTATCGCTTTGATCGCCACCGCTGTCCTCATTGGAAAACCCTTCCAATCAGAAGACACCTTGCGACTCACCGAAACACAATCCGCTGACGCACGTATCGAACAGTATCGCGAGCAAGGCATCCAACGGAATTTAGAGGAAGCACTGATTACACATCATCTCCGAAATGATGCCTGGGAGACAGAAAGCCAACTCCACCGAATGAAAGAGCAGGCACACGGCACAAATTGGACAAAGGTTGCGGACAAACATCTTGAGAACCTTCAATCTGGAACCCTGAACACAACACAACGGAATGATGTCAGCGAAAATTGAGGATTTTCAAATTTAACACCTCAGTACCACTCCATTTCATTACGAGGTGGATTCCGATATGTTCAAACAAAGTGTTTGCAATAGAGGCAGCATCCCCAAACCGGAAACCATCGTGGAACGAAATGGAACGAGGCGCGGAGGCACCAAAGGTAGAAAAATGGAAACGTCAAGCAGGCTTACTTTTCTCTTATACGCGCTGCTGGTAATTTTCGTCAATCCGCTTGCGCACGCGCACCTTGAAGAAGTACACGTCTTAGTTGAGGCGGGACGCTATGCGGAAGCCAACGATAAACTTGAAGCAATTGCCGAATCTACCAAAGACGTTGAGGTGAAAAGTTGGTGCTACTATCATATCGGCGAAATCTATTATAATTATACGCACCAGTATACCAAGGCGGTCACAGCTTACGACAAAATTCTGGATCTTGAGAAAAAAGGACTTCCCCTACAAGAACTGTACCTCGCAATCATCAAAAAAGGGGATGTCTACAGCCGTATGGGGAATTACCAAGACGCTATCCAAACTTACGATAGACTGATTAAACACGCGCCTGCTTCCCACTTCGTGCATAAGACGGGATTACAAAAGATTCGGGACATCAGTACCGCACTCAACGATCTCAGAGAACAGCAACGCATCGCGATTCAGTATAAGGGCACCCCTCTTGGTGCTATTGCCCAATTCCAGATCGCTGAACTCTATAGGAACCCGTCACAACTTAACCAACCCGAAAAGGCGATCGCGAAGTATGAAGAACTCCTAAAAACACACCCAGCGGCGACTGTTGCACCGGAAGCGAGATGGCGTATCGCAAACTTAAGGCATACGCTGCTCAACCAATCCGCCTTAGCGATGGCAACGTATAGAAAAGTCGTTGACGATTACCCGACGAGCAACTTCGCTGCCGAAGCACTTTTCCAAATGGCAAATATCCATCGTACAGCCGAAAAATACTCGTTGGCGATCCCTGTGTTTGAGAGACTGGAACAGAAATATCCTAACTTCTGGAATATGCACGCCGTTCTCTATTGGACAGGGGTCTGCCACGAGAAGAGTTTGAACTATCCGAAAGCGATTGCGGCTTTTGAAACGTTCGTTCACGCCTACCTGCCACAACTGGATCCGGGGTATTTAGGGCAGATCTCGATGCACGATAAGAGTATACCTGAAGTGAAGGCGGAAATTGGTAAGAAAATCGGACAACTCACCAAACAGATGGCGGAAATGGAATTGGAACGGTTGAACGCAGCGCGCGCAAATAGAGACTTCTCTAAGGCATTAGATATTGCGCGAAACCTCATTGCGACATCACCGCATACACCGCAGGCAGAACAGGCAGCGAAACAACTGCCTATCCTTCAACACCTCACAGCCATCGAAAACCTACGTGAGCAACTTCAAAACCGTCCTTTAGCACCCGCAGACGCGGCACGCGCACGGTTGCAAATTGGCACCATCTATGAACGGCAACTGCAGGACTATCCAAAGGCGATTGAGGTCTATCAAGAGGTATTGAAACACCATCCTGGTTCAATCTATGCCGCTGAAGCACGCTATCGCAGTGGACTCGTTCACGCTGAACACCTCTCCGCACCGAATGAAGCACTCGAGGCTTATAAAGGTGTCATCACATCGCACCCTGACACTCTACAAGCAATGATGGCAAGCTTCCAACTCGGTGAACTCTATAGAAAGTTGAACCGTTCCAACGAAGCACTGCAAGCCTATAAGACAACCATCGGTTACCCAGAACGCGATCGGTACCTTGCTGGCGGATATAAGGATAGTTTCGCCGATAGAGCGCAATTCCGCATCGGTCGTGTCCACTACGATGACAACCGGTACGACGAGGCACGCGCCGTTTTTGAGGAGTTCATCCAGAGCCGCGGGCAGTCCCCACGTCTCGCTGCCGCACACGTCTATCTCGCCGCGGTTAGCGAAAAACGTGCCGAAAGTAGACTCGCCATTGAATACTACAAAAATGCACAGACCCTACTCAAGAACGACCCGGTGCAAATGACGATGCTCATAGAAGAGGCAGGCATGCTCGGCAACCTCCAAGCCACCGATGCCGATGCGGTGATGCGGTTCCTCGAAGCACACATAAAACGTCTCTCAACAGAAACAACAAAATCCGACTGACGCTTTCGTTGCTTTCACAATAGAACTAAATAGCCACCACCCGCTGTTGTCCTTCTCTATCTTCTGAAGGAATAATCCGAATCTCAATATCGCAATTCAGCCGATTCAGAAACCGCATCAATTGCTCAAGGCTGTAGTCAGAAAGTTTGGCGGACTGAAGGCAAGAAATGTCAGTGTGTTTAACACCAAGTAACTTCGCCGCCTCTCCTTGAGTTAACTTGCGTTCCTTGAGAATGCGGAAAATCTCGGTTCCTAACTGCGCTTTTAGCAGCTCTTTCTCAGCAACCTCATCAGAAAAACCCAAGTCTCTAAAAATATTACCGCTGCCTTTTTCAACCTTAATGCTATTGCTCATAATCCACTCTCCATCTCCTTGGCCCGTGCTAATCTTCGTTTTATCAAGTCAATCTCTTTTTTAGGTGTCCTAATCCCACGCTTTGATTTCTTTTGAAAACAATGCAGTACATACAGGCTTTGACCAATCTTAACCGTATAAACTGCTCGGTAAGTGTCAGTACTGTAGATATCAACAATCTCAAACACCCCGGACTCTATACCTACCATCGGTTTTGCCGATGGCGGGGTCTCACCAATCTGCACACGATACAGGGCATGCCCAATATCCTTACGGACCGGCTCAGGAAAAGTTTGTAACCGTTCTTTTGAATCACCAACCCATTGAACGTTTTTAGGTGTTGATATCTTCTGGTCCATATCCTATTATAACGCATTGACTATCTTTCGGCAAGTCTGAAGTTCAGTTTTTTAACCGGAGGGTATGGTCTGAATTCAGTTGTCTAAGAGTGAAGGATGCAGTTCCACAGCATAAGGTGTCGGTGCGGTGAGATGCTTATGCGAATCGGGTAATTTTTTGAGTTCTGTGGTCGTGCGTGCTTGAAGGTCATGCAGGCTTGGAAAATCGGACACCAATTCCCCATCTTGGATGATCGGCACAAGAAGCGGTTGCCCTTCGGAGACATCTTCATCCCAAAGTGCCAACCGATCTTTAGCGTAATTTCCAGCGGCATCGGCTAAGCGATAAACCTGCTTTTTGCCGGGTATCGTCGCTTTAGACGGCTCATCAAGCGACTGTTTCCCGACAGGTCTGCCATCACTCTCCACCAACTTATAGACCCCACCGAGTGCAGAGGTGCCACCTTCACCGGTGTTTGGATCGAAGTTAGCACCCGTAGCAAGACGGGTGCCGACACCAAAGCTGTCAAGCGGGGCACCCTTACTGAGCAGACTATCTATCTGGAACTCGTCCAACTCATGGCTTGCGATAATTTGGACGTAATCAAGTCCTTCAGCGTCAAGGATACGACGCACCTGTTTGCTAAGTGTCAAGAGATCGCCGCTGTCCAATCTGACTGCACGTAACCGTGCGTCCCGCGCCGCCATCTCCTTTGCGACGATGCATGCGTTTCGCGCACCTTCAAGCGTATCGTACGTATCAATCAGGAGGGTCGTGTTGTTCGGAAAGGCTGCAGCATAATCGCGGAACGCCGCTAACTCAGTCGGACGTTCAGAGACGAATTTATGCGCCATCGTGCCGACGTAGGGAATATCGAAATAACGTCCTGCAAGCACCAGAGATGTACCACTGGCACCCCCGATAAAAGAGGCACGCGCAGCTAAGATACCCGCATCCCTACCGTGTGCGCGTCGCGCCCCGAAATCAAAAACAGGTCTCCCTCGCGCGGCTTGCACGATCCGTGAGGCTTTCGTGGCAATCAAGGTCTGGAAATTCATCACACAGAGCAGATAGGTCTCAAAGAGTTGGACATCTCGGGATCTGCCCGTGACGTTGATAATCGGTTCGTTGGGAAAAACAGGGGTGCCTTCGGGGACTGCGAAAACGGAGCCGTCGAAACGGAAATCCTTGAGCGAAGCGAGGTAGTCAGCATGCAGATCCCCACGTTCCGCCAGCCAGTCAAGCGTCGCATCGGTGAAACGCAAATTTAAGATGTAGTGGACGACCTGTTCCAACCCTGCGGCAATAAGGTATTGTCCCTGTGGAATTTTACGGACATAGTAATTCGCCGTGATAACAGCGTTATTTTGCGCATCGAAATCCGCTTGCCCCATCGTCAATTGATAGTAATCAACGAAAAGTGCCGTCTCATCTGCTGAAAGTAAAGCGGATCTCGGAGGAGAAGCGTGGAAGGGCTTGGTTGGAAGATTGGAAGATTGGAAGATTGGGTCCCCGTTCTTCCCTCCTGCTTCCATCCTTCCATCCCCGGTATCCTTCCATCCTTCCAACTTCGCTCTTTCCTTCCATCCAATGCCCTTCATAGACCTTCTCCCTCAGTGACAACGAGTCTCTGGTTGACGGATAGATTCCGATGTGTATCTACTTGACCGGAGGTCCAGACGATTTCGAGGACATCAACTTTTGTCCGTGTTCCGAGACCGATTTCAAGAGGTAGACTATTCGTTGAGCCGAAACCGCATCCACCGCTAACCTCTCTGTAGATCACGCCATCACCCACGCGCAAAGTTACCTTAGCTCCAATGCCGTCTCGATTGCTCTTGACCCCGACCAGTTTCAAAGTAATATAGTTGTTCCCCGCACCAGCATTCTGATAGAAAAGATTGTGCCACTGATCGCCAATAAACGCACCACCGACCGGCACGTAGATATCAACATCACCATCGGTATCAATATCGCCGAAGGTTACGCCGTGCCCCTTTCCGACATTGCCTAACCCCAAAGCGAAAGTCGCATCGGTAAAGGTGCCGTCCCCGTTGTTGCGGAAGAGCGCATCGCGTTCGAGTCTGCCCATCTGCGGTGCCCCCGTAGCGAGATAGATATCCAGATAACCGTCGCTATCAATATCACCGAAGTTCGCACCCATCGCGCCAAAAGCGTGATAGAGTCCAGATTCACGGGTAACATCGGTAAAGGTGCCGTCCCCGTTGTTGCGGTAAAGCACCTGACGGTCAGCATCGTGTGGTGCAGCCCCAGTAATTTGCCCTGCGATAAAGGCTTGGAACGAACCTGAGTTTGAGATGAAGATGTCCAAATCCGCATCATTGTCTACATCTAAAAAGAAGGTGACAAACGCATCGCTAACTGGGATATTCATGCCAGTTGTTGGCGTGACATCGGTGAACGTGCCATCACCGTTGTTGCGATACAGGACATTGGATTGCCCGAAGTTGACGACATGCAGATCAATATATCCGTCTTTATCGTAATCCCCCCAAGCGGTTCCGAGCGAATTACCGGTATTCGCGACCCCTGCTCTCTCAGCGGTGTTGGTGAACGTCCCATCGCCGTTATTACGGTATAAGACATTGGCGGCACCATCGCCGATAACGCCGTCTGCGATGTAGAGATCAAGGTAACCGTCGTTATCGTAATCCGCCCAAGCCGCGCAGAAACTGCTCTGCGGATCAGCAACACCCGCGGTATGTGTGACATCCGTGAAAGTGCCATCACCGTTGTTATGGTAGAGCGTGTTCTCTGCTGCACCCGACCAACCGCCACGGGTGATATAGAGATCGGGGTAACCGTCATTATCGTAATCCGCAAAAAGAGAACCCCAACCGCCTCTCGGATCAGCAATGCCTGCTTGTTCTGCTACATCGGTAAAGGTACCGTCCCCGTTATTGCGATACAAAACATGCGGCTGATAAGTCCCAACCGCAACGATGTCCAGATCGCCATCATTATCGTAATCTCCCCAAGCACTCCCGCGCCCCCCATCAACCTTGTCCATCTTTAAATTCGCTGCGACGTTGATAAATTGGCTATTGGCTTTCGGCTGTCGGCTTTCAGCAAGGAGGTCTTCTTGCTGACGGCTGACGGCTGACGGCTGACCGCTACGCTGCTGACGGCTAATGGCTATTTTGAACTCCTCTGGCAATTCTTCGGGATAGCCACCGAGTTGGCTATATGCTGTCCACAGATTCCATAAGGTTTCGGGGTCACGAGGTTTGAGGCGGAGCGATTCTTTGAAATTTGTTACCGCCTTTTCAAGGTTACCGTGCCGGAGGTGGTAGACACCGAGATAGTAGTACGCGCCGGAGTGGCGTCGGTAATTTTGGATGATATTTTCAAAGCGTTCCGCTGCTTTATCTGCCTCACCTAACCGAAATTCCGCCAAACCGAGTTGGAGCATCGCTTCCAAGTTATTCGGTTCAAGTTCAAGTACTTTCTCAAACTGACGTTTAGATGCCGAGAGATCCGGGACGAGCATCTGTTGCGGCGCACCTAAGAAATAACCCAACCGGATACGTGCATCGGTATCGTCTGGATTCACCTCCAGCGCACGCGTCAGCGCAACGGTAGAGTCGGAAAACCGTTGTTGGTAACTGAAAACCTGTGCCAACGTCAGATATGCTCTCGATAACTGATCTTTCGCTGTAGGTGCCTGCTTCAGGAGTCCTATTAGCATTTGTAATTCCACCTCAGCGTTGGTAAACTTCAGTTGTCTAATGTAGGTCCGCGCTAACTGCATACGTGCATCGTGTGCGTTAGCATCCATCTGCAAGCATGTTTGGAACGCCTGCTCCGCTTCGGCGAAATCGCGTCTATCTAAAGCATCAATACCGCGCTGATATTGTGCAGCCAATTCCGGATCCATCTTATCTTGTGGTGTATCCGCATCACAACCGGCAATGATGAGAAGAATAAAGAAAACGCAATAAGTCGTTTTGGGATTTGTTAAATTTGGTTTCACAGTAAATAGTATAGATATAGGCAGTTTTAGACTTGTGAATTTTAAATTATACGTCTTGTATATGCTTAAGCAATTCTATCGCAATGTTTTTCGCAATAAGTCGTTTTGGGATTGGTTGAATTCAGTTTCACAATAAATAATGTAGCATTTCCAGGCTCTGTATTGAAAAACGGAAAAGGGCGAGTTCTATTATCTCTCTGCATTTCGCCATGATTTTTTCCAATGTTTGTAGTCAAAGTCGTTCTCTAATAAGAAAGTGCCAATTAGATTGTCAATTAGATTGTCAATATCTTCGCCACATAAAGTATTATAGATTTCCCGTTGCATACGACCCCACATATAGGGATAATTAGGATGATGATTAGATATTAGACTGAAAAATCTACGTCGTGTTGATATGATTTCTTCAAAAAATTCTTTTGGGGATTGGTCTTCAAAATGTCTTGGATCACAAAAATCGGCAACCATTATGAGAATGGATTTAAGAGATTCATTATATGCAGTGTATGCATTCACCATATCAATAGTTGTCATTGTCACTGCTTCCGAAAGTTGTTTGTTTCTTTTCACTAATAACTCGGCTTTTATTTTCGGAAGTGAGTTAATAGTCGCTATTTGCAATGTGGTAAGAGGTTGACCAGGAGAGAATATATCTTGAGGTTCAAGATATGCTGGCTTTTTGTTATTTTTTTCATTTTTCATTTTAACATGTCTTTCTTCCCCTTTTTGACGAATGCGTAAAACAGTCTCAATCCATTCATCACGACACTTAGTAATGTAATCTGGACTAAAATTACGTGTGAAGCCCCCTCTCTTATGTGCTTGATTGTGACATGTAAGACAAAGCAGAGCAAGGTTTTCTAAATTGTTGTCCTGTGAGTCTCTATTGATATGGTGGATTTGAATATCTTGACTCTTCCTACAAACACAGCACGTGTGATCGCAGATGTAAAGCAAAGTAGTTTTACTCTCTTTAGGAATTTTTGTTCTTTGTTTTGACATGATAGACTATTCCTTTCCTAATTGGTAGTTTTGGACATAATGGCTTGACAAAATTCTGAAAAAAACGCAATAAGTCGTTTTTAGACTTAAAAATCCTTTATTGGAAAATCCCTACATTTCTCCATAACCGTTGCCAATCTTCGTAGTTAAACTCACTAAAATACACTAATCCTTTAACCATAGTTTCAATAAGGTGTTCAATATCTTCTATTTGGCAACTTGAAAAGACGACAGGACGACTTAACTTTCCTCCAGTTCCTCTGCCATACGGTTCGGCTACCATAGTATAGAGAGAATGTCGTTCAGATATTATTTTTTCAAAAACTCTTTCGGAGATTGGTCTTCAAAATACTCTGGATGATAGAAATTTGCAAGCGTTACGAGAATAAATATGAGAGCATTACTATACTCGTTCCATGCATTTTGCCTGCTAATGCTATCTTCTTTCCCCCTAATCTTTTCCTTAAATTGGTGTACTGCCATCGGAAATTAGGG
>JAAXHI010000469.1:0-563 GCA_012270875.1 Candidatus Poribacteria bacterium
TTTAGCCCGTATACGGCGATTGAAATTGCTGCGGAATTGGAGAAATTCCAACCGAGTTGGGTCGAAGAACCTGTGCCGCCTGATAATATCGCAGCCCTCGCGAAAGCGGCGGACAAGATTAATCTCCCAGTTGCTACTGGTGAACGGCTCCACAATAAGTATGAATATCGTGAGTTGATTAACCTGCAAGCGGCGGACATTTTACAGCCGGATATTACGCAAACGGGTGGTTTCTTGGAGACCAAGAAGATCGCAGCGATGGGGGATATGTGCTATATGACGGTAGCACCCCATAATGTCGGTGGTCCTGTCTCCACGGCAACCGCTTTGCACTTCGCTGCTTGCACGACCAACTTCAAGATTCAGGAGCATTTCAACGATTTCTCTGAGGCGTGGGTTAAAGAGGCGGCGACGGGATGCCCTGAAGTCATTGATGGTTATTTCAGTCTGCCTGATGGACCTGGACTCGGTATGGAACTGAATGAAGATCTCATTGCTGAACACCCGTATCGTGAAGGTTCATTCAACCTCTGGGAAGATGATTGGCACAAACGGGAATATTA
>JAAXHI010000469.1:647-6789 GCA_012270875.1 Candidatus Poribacteria bacterium
ATTCAGGAACAGGTACCCTACAGTCCATTTTATCTCTACAGTCTCGCGCAGTTAGAGGCGAATTACGTTGCATATCAGAAAGCACTTGAGGGGATTGACTCGATTATCGGTTATGCGATTAAGGCAAACAACAACCTTACGCTTCTCAAACGCCTTAGTGCGCTTGGCAGTGGTGCGGTTCTTGTTAGTGGAAATGAACTGCGGATATCGCTCGCGGCGGGATTCGATCTGAAGCGGACGATCCTAAACGGAAATGGTAAGACGCTTGAAGAACTGAGTCTTGCCGTTGAACACGATGTGTTAATTAACATCGACAGTGAATTCGATTTAGTACACATTCAGCAGACAGCGAAAGCCCTTGATCAACCTGCCAACGTGCTTATCCGCATCAATCCGGATGTGGATCCACAGGTGCATCCGTATGTCTCTACTGGAATGAAAGACTCTAAGTTCGGCATCCGCAACGAACGGCTTGATTGGTTCTTAGACGAAATTCGCAAAGATAGTTTGCTGAACTTAGCCGGTGTCCATTGCCACCTGGGTTCAACGATTAAGAAGGTCCGGATCTTCCGAGATGCGACTGAAATTATGCTCTCCTTCATGCGCGCCATTCAAGCGGAAGGCTTCCCGCTGCGCTACTTAAACATTGGTGGTGGTTTAGGCATCGACTATGAACGCACGGGTGAGGAGATTCCGACCCCATCGGATCTCATCGACTCTATCCGCGATCTACTGCCTGAGGACATTACGCTGATTATCGAACCCGGACGCTCTCTCGTCGGCAATGCTTCTGTCTTTGTGAACCGCGTCACGGGTGTGAAGACCAATGGCAACAAGCATTTCATCGTTACGGATGGAAGTATGTCGGAACTGATCCGTCCAAGTCTCTACGATACCTATCAACATATCGAGTTTATCGAACCTGTAGACGGCAAGCCTGAAATGTATGATGTCGTCGGTCCTGTTTGTGAATCCGCAGATTTCTTGGGCAAAGCGCGGTCGCTTCCGACACCACATGAAGGTGCTGGATTGGTCGTCTGTGATGCGGGTGCTTATTGTCACGCGATGAGTTCCAATTACAATCTGAAGATGCGTCCGCCAGAATATCTTGTTGATGGCGATAGTTTCACCTGCATTCGCCGTGTTGAGACGTTGGACGACTATTTACGTGTTTTTGAAGTATAACTCTGTTAGGGCAGGTTCTGATGCCTGCCCTTTACACCTACAACCGCTCTTCCAAAAACGCAATTCCTGCTTCCAAATCAATCTCATGTTCACCCTGAAAGTGATCTAAGACTAATTGATCACGATGTCCTGAAGCTGCGTAAATTTTCTCAAGTTGTCCGAACGCTGATAAGGCATCTAATTCAATAAAACACATATCGTCCGAACCGATCTGCACCATACACGATCGCGGTGCTATTAATCCTGCCACGTCTGCGATGTCGCCTGCCTTCCGCAGCCCGAACATAAATTGTGAACCGCATGTATTGCCGCGCCCGCGATCATTTAGTGCATCCGTCAAAGTACTGAGATAACAGACGATAACCGCTGCTTTAACCCGCTGATCCATAGCAGAGATGTAGGTTGTCATCGTTCCACCAAACGAACACCCCATGCATCCCAAGCGAGTACTATCCACCTCAGCACGGGACTGGAGATAGTCCAAACAGCGTTGTCCGTCCGAGATATTCAGTTGGATGAGCTGGTAGCCGAAGTACCCGAATGCGAAATAGGCGACATTACATCCATCTCGACCGGGGCGGCGCACCCATTCATCCCGATCTTTCCGTTCACCGAAGCATCGCCAATCGGGTGCGATCGTTACAAATCCGCGCTTTGCCAATTCGACGGCGTATTGTTTCTGATAGTCCTCCACAATACCGACTGCGCCATCTTTGCCGATCCCGTGTCCGTGAGCACAGAGTACCGCAGGTGCTGGATTCTCTGCGGTTGCGCCATCTGGGATTAAGACATAAGCGGGTATTGAAGAAAACGGATCTGGATTAAAGATAATCTTCTCCCGTGTGTAGCCATCAAGTTGTACCTTTTCCAATGTTTCAATTTCCAACGGCAACGCCTCTGGTAAAGGTCCTAAATCTTTAACGAGATTGTCTCGGAATCTCCGCTGCCAATCTTCCCATTCCGTCTTGCTTGTGCCACTGAAATGGAGCGGTGGTGTCTCGTTTAGAAGGTGTTCAATACCTTGCTCTACGGTCAAAAAACGCTGTACTGCCATAATTGTGCCTCCTGTTATTGATGACATAATTTCTTTGACTATGTTATCTCATATTAAGAAAAAAAATCAAGGTTTATTATTACTAAAATAGAAGTATTCAGTTATCAGTTGTCAGTACTCAGCAGATAGAGGAATAGTTATGAATTAAACAGGACTTACGCAAGATCCATTTTTATAGAAGGGGTTTTGAGTTGTTGCCGTAGATATTCAGACAACATCCTATGTTTGACTTGATAAAGGGTTTGACCGGTTTCGTGTGCCTTACGCATCAGCCGAACCCACACTCAAAACGCACCTGCGATGTGATTCCGCACAATCCGAGGTAAACGCCATTGACATTTCTCAAGACCCGTCAACTGTTGCGTTTCACGGTGAAACTGTTCAATCTTCCAACGCCAAGCACACGCTGTTGCTGCGACAGACGCATCCGATTGACTCAAGTCGTTGGTAACGACATAATCCGTGCGCCTATTAGACGCGACCCGAAAAACTTTCACCTTATGATGTTTCGGAAAACCCGTATCTTAATACGTTTACCCGACTGCTGTTCTGTGGCTGTCCACGAAAGACTGTCTATGCGTTGGTAGGGACGCGTGGCGTTAGAATCATCCACACTAAACGTTTCACAAGGGTCTGCGAAATGAGTCAGTGTATAGTTGATAGGGGTGCTAAGTAAATACTGACAGTCATCTAAGCGTGTCGGTTTGCTCATCTTTAGATGCCGCCTCGCAAACCATATTAACCCAGTAGAGAAATCATGTCAACTATTTTGCGTAAGTCCTAAAATAATCAGAAAATCAGAAACCTTCGGTTTCCACCTTTTAGGCGTGTTCGTAGCATCACGAGTGGTGGGGGTCTGCAAAACTACGGAAGGTGCCTACGAAATCCTCGGTGATTTTTTGGGGTTATTTCAGCCATAGGTGCGCCAGGTTGATCCGCAGTATCCGACGTTCGCCATTTCTTTCGAGTGTAATGTATTTCGGTTGTATGTCAATGAGGGTCGTCTGAGCATCGAGCTTCTCACCGAGGGTGAAGCGGTGGGTGGTGTTCTCGGCGGTCTTGCGAATGATGGCTTCGCGTTTCTTCGCGGCGGTGGTGTCCCTGGGGATAAGTGTTGCGAGGAGTTGGTAGTCGTTCGGTGCGTCTGTGATAAGCACACTGCCAAGCGGTGCAAAGAGGTTATTCTCAAGGATCGTCCTGTAAAAGGGCGTGTTTTGAAAGCCCTCAAGAGGCTCGGCCCCCTCAACGATAGATTCTTTTTCGAGGCGCAGCGGTGCTTTTTTTTTCACGATTACCGAGTGATTGGAGATGGACTTATCCGAGGGGCCGGTCTCCAAATCGCTGGGGGCAACCTCCTCGCGCTCACTGGGATTTAAAGGGGCTTGAAGTGCTTTTTCCGCGCGCTCGGGCGGGTCTAAATCCGTTCGATGGGTCGACTCCGAGACAGTTTGGATGCGGATCAACGTCGCAAGGGCCGCGAAAAAGATGAGGCTGATCGCAAGACCGACGGCAAGTTGCTTACCGAGGGATCGGATTCGTCCGTAAGCAACTTTGTGGCTTTGGATGTCTCTTGACGTTTTCATCGGCAGTTTCCTCTTCGGAGGTGTTCAATGGACATGCGGCGGGGCTTCAATATGGGGTGTCCGGGTTTCCGGATGTCTCTGAAGGTAGATCGGGTCGCTTTTGATGGATTTCGGGTACCGGAGTTCGTAGATTTTCACGGGGGCGTTTTGAAAGTCGGCTTCGGGGTATCGTGGGATGAACGCCTCACTCAGCGGTTTTGGCATCCCCCGCAAGAGCGTGTTCGGTGGTTGTTTCTCTGTGACCATGAGGTGCGTCGCACCGTGGGTCAACAGGAATGTCAGGGCAGTTGTTTCCTCGCGCGTCTGCCGGACATGCTGCTCATAGAGGTGGATCCAGTGTGGAATGTAATGATCCGAGTCGGTGACGGTCTTCACACCCCCGAGGACATTCAACTGTGTGCCGTAACTCCATTCGGCGGCGACGATCGATGTCGGGGGCAGGTGCGTTTTCATCCAAGTGAGGGCATTTGACAGCGGTGTGTTCTCACCCGGTGAGGCGTGGCGGAGCTGCGTCGCGGCGTGGTATGACCGGAACAGATGCCCCCCGGTGGGCCCCCAGAGAAGGGCGGCACTACCTATCAGCAGAGCTATGCCTACGTGCACTCGATGCGTTGGGAGGCGTTGCCGCAGTGTATCTGTTGTCCATTTCGGGTTCTCAAGGAAACGGCTGATCCGAGTCGCGATGTCGAGACACACTGAAGCCGTAAAGAACGACAACGCCAACCCGATGAAGAAATCGAAACGTTTTGCGCTCCGAGACAGGGACACCCAGATCAGAAACCACAACAGCATCACGACGGTGGTTGCGGCGGGGCGCGTCTGAATCGAAAATCGTTCACCTTTCATTGCGAGTTGGCACGCGGCTGCAATGACACCAACGATCGCCATATAAAAGAAGGCGTTGCCAGTGCCGTCGCCAAAAAGCGTGTGGATCGGTTCGCGGAAAAAAGCGATGAACGCGAGCCCGGCGATCGCCCATCCGAGCCGATGCCCGGCACGCCCCCAAAGACGGACAGGGGCAAGGGCAGCCCCCACGGCACCTATTAGAAACAGACTCCCATAGCGGAAGCACCAGTATCCGAAGTGCGGCGGTGCCAGTTCACCAATATGATGCCGCAGCGCGTTGTCTCGCAGTGCGAAAAACGCCGTCTGAAAACCCTCACGCATTAAAAAAACAGTCAATACTACCAGAGAAATGCAGACAAGCGTCAGCAATGCCGGGAGTCGTCGGGCATGCGGTTTCAGGGCTGAGGCAAACGGTTCTATCGAAAGCAGTGCCCACCGTACCCACCGCAAGGACAGCAGTAACACGGGGGGCATCAACATCAGGGGACCAAGGTTGCCAGTGATCACCGCAAACAGGTGTTCCGTCTCACCGCCACGCAAACTGTAGAGCGGGGCGGTCAACACCAACGGAACGCTAAAAGCTGTGACCCAGACACTGTAAAGCCAAAGCCCAAACGTCTCTTCGGTGTCTGTTGAGAGAAACCGCCAGGCTTCAAGACTCGTCACGATCACCGTGAAGCTGGCAAAACCTTCCCAACTGCAGCCACCGAGATACATCAAAAGCGCGGAGACGAGTGTCCACGTCCAGCGCACGTTTCGGTCGGCACTTCTGTCCGCGGTGAGGTAGGTCAGGACGCTCAGCGTCCCAAGCATCAGACACCAGGCATCCCGATCGCCGAACCCCGCTGCAGAACGTTCAATGCTCCCCGGCAACGTCGTGAGATACATACCCACGATCAGTGCGAGTTTCCAATCACCACACGCACGCGTGAAGAAAAACATCAGGCTCACCAACATCAGACCGAAGCAGACGACAGGCATATAGCGTACCACGGTATAGACCGACAGGTCGCCGAAGCCGATCGACACTCCCGCGTGGGTGTATCCTAACACCGTCGCATAAAGGTTGAGCATCTGACGGTTATCACGCCCCACGGGCAGCCATCGGTGCATATCCCGTTCTGGTAGATGCCCCTCTGACGAGATGATCCCCGCCTGGTGCAGAAACAGATACGCATCAGTATCCGTGAACTGACCTTCGGGCAAGGTCGAAATACCTTGCATGCGCAGCCACATGGCGAATACGATCGCCGCGGCGAGTGCGAAGGTCCGCAGAATTGTGGCAAGTTTCGGTGACTTCATCTATTTATTAGTGGCTGCTGTGAACCAGTACCGTGTAGGCATGACACCCCCAGATATAATGTCCTGCACCACAGTACGTTGCGTGGTGCTTACGCGTCGGCACATATTCTCCGCAACCCGAACGACCACACAGCACCCACGATGAATTATTCCCGGATGAATTGTTACCCGA
>JAAXHI010000469.1:6877-8814 GCA_012270875.1 Candidatus Poribacteria bacterium
TATTCCCTGACGAGTTGTTACCCGAAGAATTATTCCCTGACGAGTTGTAAGTGTGTGTATGCGGTTTGCAGGCGTAATACCCGGAGGTGTTACTGCACCGAGTGCCATTGGAGGTTTTCTGACAGCTCGACACCCACCCGTGGCTACCCCCCGTCGTATAAAGGTGTCCACACGGACGACGAGATGGATAATCGTGTGTATGCGACTTGCAAGCGTAGTATGAACCGATCGAGCAGTTGTCGCCTGAGGAATTGCTCGGACAATACACCACAGAATGATTGCCACTTGATGAATAGAGGTGTCCACACGGATGCCGCGCAGGATACGAATGTGTGTGCGACTGGCAGGCATAGGAACCGCCGCTCAAACAGTTGTCCCCGGATGCATTCGTTGGACACGACTCCCAAGCGTGGTTACCGGAAGCCGTTTGCAGGTGTCCGCAGGGTCTCCGCCCCGGATACGAATGCGTATGCAAACTCGCTTTACAGGCATAATAACCCCCGATAGAACAGTTATCGCCACTCGCATTCGTTGGACACGACTCCCAAGAATGGTTGCCACTTGTCGTATAAGAGTGCCCACACGGACGCGCAGCGGGATACGAATGCGTATGCGACTGACAGGCATAATAGCCACCGATAGAACAGTTATCGCCACTCGCATTCGTTGGACACGACTCCCAAGAATGGTTACCCGACGACGAGGCCAAGTGACCGCATAGAAGACGCGCCGGGTAATCGTGGACATGCGGCGAACAGACGTAGTAACCCCCGTTGTTCACCTGACAGTTGTCACCACTCGCATTCGTTGGACACGACTCCCAAGCGTGATTCCCTGACGAGCCATAACTGTGATTGCCACACGGACGCACCCCCGGATACGAATGCTGATGTGAGGTGGCAAGGCAGGCGTAGTAACCCCCACCGTTGCTTTGACATGCATCCCCATAACTGTTCACCGAGCAGGTCACCCACGAATGACTTCCCCCCACATCTGTCGTATGCTTTTGACACGGATGATAGAGAATCGTTTTCGGGTAATCGTGTGTGTGTGATTGACACGCATAGTAGCCTCCACCATTTGACCGGCACGATTTGCCATAACTGTCCGGCGGGCAGGTCACCCACGCATGGTCGCCCGCGACATCCGTTGTATGCTCATCACACGGATGATACCTCGGATAATCATGCTGATGCGACAACACGAGGCAGGCATAGTAACCCCCACTATTCGACCGACACCCATCGCCCCGTGAATTCGGAGAGCAGGTCACCCATGAATGGTTCCCTGACGATGATGCCAAGTGTCCGCAGGGAAGACGCGCCGGGTATGTGTGCGTATGCGACTTGCAAGCCCAATACTGACTCCCCGCGGTCTGACATGCATCCCCACTTGCATTCGTCGGACACGTGTATTCCGTGTGGTCGCCAACGTCCGTTAACAAGTGACCGCACGCGCGACGCCCCGGATACGAATGTGTATGCGAGGATGCTTGGCAGGCGTAGTAACCCCCGATCTGACACGCATCGCCATAACCGTTCGACCGGCAACTCACCCAACTGTGATTGCCTTCGGTGCCCAGCAGATGCACACCACACGGCTCGTATTGGGGCGGATACGTATGTGTGTGCGGGGTACAGGCATAATACCCCGTCGTGTTCGTACACCCACTCACCGTGCACGAAGACATCCAAGCGTGATCGCCTGAAGAGCCATAACTGTGGATGCCACACGGCTCAACGTCCGGATTATAGGTGTGTTTATGTGGCGTGCAGGTATAATACCCTGTCGTGTTCGTACACCCACTCACCGTGCAACTTGAAACCCAAGAGTGGTTGCCTGCCGTGCCATAACTGTGAATGCCACACGGCTCAACGTCCGGATTATAGGTATGCGTATGCGGTGAACACGCATAATACCCCGTCGTGTTCGTACAC
>JAAXHI010000137.1 GCA_012270875.1 Candidatus Poribacteria bacterium
TACATACAGGGTAGCACCAATTCTTGAAGTTTTGACAGCACCGTCCGTGATGATCCACAATTGATCATCGGGGCGGGGGAGGGCGATGCAGTGCTTTACGTAGAAGGCTGACTGAGCACGGTGAAAGGACGTGAGTTTCATCAGACTAGTTGATCCTTTCGTAATACAGGCGACCTACGAAGACAGTGTCCAGTAGTGCTAGTAGAACTTTGTACGCACCAATAAAGGACGGCCAACCGTTTCTGGCTTGCTGAAAGACGCTAGGGTTGCAATTCGATGCTGGGAGGCCTGAAGGGTACCAGAGTTCCAAATCCAGCCCAAGATGCACTTGGAGAGGGCCTGAAGCACTCTTTTCCAGTTGTGTATTATTTCTTCTGGTCATTCGGCGCTGCAGTATAGATCGTCAACGATCTTGGCAACAACTCCTTCGTGAATAATGTCTCGAAGTACAAGACACATGGGCTCTTCCAAGGCAGTTTCTGAGCCTGGCATGCATGTCCATCGGTGAACAGGAATACATCATCAGTAGTGATGATGAGTCTCCAATGAGCGATTTGGCGAGAGTGGAGGCTTGCTGTACCTTCCGACGTCAGCAAAGGCGTCGACCTGGCCATAACCATCGTTACTTTTTTGACGAGGAATGACGGATTTGGCTACTCCACAGCGAAGTTCACGTCTTCCGGTCGTTTTAAGACCCCGAGTTTCTCCAACTCATCAAATTTGTTTCACTAGTTTGTTCCAAGCATACTGGGGACGACGGCCCTTTCGATGTGGTGGTTCAACAGGACTGATGTTCACTTTAGCCTCAAAAGGGCCAACGGCATCAGTATAGCCTCGTGATGGAGGAGCCATCCGCGAGGGTAATCAGGCGTTTAGCAGGACGAAAAACTAGCAATATCATTTACTTCGATAAAGGGACTATCGGAAAGGAACTCTACATCCAAGTTTTTCACGCCTAGATCTTCAAACTGGAACACGTGTTGCCCGTGAGTGAAGGGGATCTTGGTTTCACAGATGACCTTTAGTGTGGATGATCCATTGGCTTGATGGGCGGACTGGGCATTCTAACAAATCTTAATTTTCAGCTTCCGAACAGTGGATAAACGGATCATGTTACCAGTGGCTCCAATGTCGATGGTAATACGGACAGGGTTGTGACGATAAAATGTATGGCCACTGGCGTACCTGGATTCTCAATGCACTGCCGGATTGACAGTGTGTTCCGAGTCTTGATTGATAGTCGAGAATCGAGGAGTCATAGATCCACCCTTCAATGATGTAATTTACACTTACATCGAGCAAGATGGATTCCAAACTCTGCAGCGTCACGCAAGAGGCTGAAGGCTTCAAAGGGAAACAAAAATAACTTATGAATTGCTAGGTCCGAGAACTTCGATCAAGTGATGAAAAGGTCTGAGATCCAATACACACTCAGTTCACATAGACCACAATGCACTTTCTTCCCCCCTTTTTTTCATAACCATTGT
>JAAXHI010000074.1:0-12113 GCA_012270875.1 Candidatus Poribacteria bacterium
ATAATATTGTCCAAACTTTAGTATGTTAAAGTGTAGATTTTTAATTTGCTGTTAAAGCATCTACAAGTATATCACAAGTTGGAACGGATTGCAAGTCTTTTTTTTTGAAATATATGAATGAGACTGCTACGAAAAATCTACGGTAGGCATCACCCACAAGTGACCATCTGGATGTCGTAATACATCAAATGGAATATTGTAGGCATCTGATAACAGTTCCAATGTTAGGACTGTTTGAGGGGGTCCGCATGCGACAGAAACGCCATCTTTCAACAGCAACAACTGATCGGCACACATTGATGCAAGATTTAGGTTGTGAATTGCGGTAATAACGGTTTTGCCGCGACTGCACATTGTTTTGCATAAGTTGAGTATCTGTACTTGGTGTCTTGGGTCCAGATGATTCGTCGGTTCATCTAACAGAAACAGGTCTGGGGCTTGGGTGAGGATCCGCGCAAAATCAACACGGCTCGCTTCGCCACCGGATAGCGTCGGATAGAGCCGTTCCTCGAATATATCAGCTTCAACTCGCTGTAGTGCGCTTTTGGCGATTGAGACATCATTAACAGTCTCTTTTGTGCCGTTGAGGTGCGGATAGCGACCAAATAGCGCGACCTCCAGGCTTGTGAAGGGGAAGTTTATATCTCGTTTTTGTTGGAGATAAGCCCGAATGCATGCCAATTCTTTCGGTGGGTAACTCTGAATAGGTTTCCCGAAAACCCGAACTTCGCCTGTCGTTGGCAAGAGTTCACCAGAAATTAGACGCAAGAGCGTGGATTTACCCGCGCCGTTAGGCCCGATGAAACTGCACAACACGCCTTCTTCGACTTTAACGTCGATGTTATGGACTAACCAGTGTTCACCGATTCGGTAACTAACCTGTTCCAATTCAATCATTATTTCTGTTCCTATAAAAAGACCTCGCGTTTGAACCTGAGCAGTAGCCACAAGAAAAAGGGACCGCCGATGAGTGCGGTGACGATACCGACAGGTAATTCAGCAGGCACAACAACCGTTCGTGAGAACAGGTCGGCTAAGACGAGTAGTATAGCACCGCCTACTGCTGAACCCGGTAGCACATAGCGATGGTCAGCACCGCCCAAAAGTCGCAGTAGATGTGGGACGACAAGCCCGACGAAACCGATACCGCCCGCAGCGGAGACTGCTGCACCGACCGTCAATGCCACGCCAAAAATTGACCATCTTTTCAGTGTTTCCGTTGAAACACCGAGGTGATACGCTTCGGATTCGCCCAAACTCATTGCGTTCAATGCCGCTGCCTGCCGAGACAACACGAATAGCCCCAGTATTGCGATTGGCAATGTTATAAAAACAACGGGCCACGTCGCGCCGCCGAAACCGCCGAGCAACCAAAAGGTGAGACTTCGTAGCTGCTCATCATCCGCAAGGAATGTCATTAGACCGATCCCCGCGCCAGCGAAACTGTTGAGCGCAATGCCTGCTAATAGCAATGTTAAGGTGCTAACTTTTCCTTCGCCTTCGGCGATTTTCCATACACTGACTGTCACGAGCATTCCACAGGCAAAAGCAGCGACAGGGAGTCCCCATATACCTAACGCACCACCACCGATCAAGACGATCCAGATCGTCGCGCCCAACCCTGCACCGGCTGTGACACCGATTAGTCCTGGGTCTGCCAGCGGATTGCGAAAAATACCTTGTAGTGTTGCGCCCGATATTGCCAACATCGCGCCGACAATAGCGGAGAGGACGACGCGCGGAAACCGGACGTGAACAAGAACCGCGAAGCCATCCTTCTGGAAAAATAGGATTTCAGGGATCCGCCACGGTAGGATCTGATACGCGCCTATCCCTGCTGCGAGGCACATTGATACTGGAAGCACGCCGATCAGGATGAGCAGAATTTTCGTTCGCTTTTGCATAAGTAGACTTGCAAGCGTTCTATAAGTGGTCAATCGGAACTTTTACGGTTGTCCGACACAAATCAACTTTCTGCCAGTGCGGATCAAGAACGCGCCATTGATAGCTGCCACTCCGTAAACGCGGCTTTCCGTCGCTAAAGTATTGATGCTCACAGTCGGTGGAACCTCTGTACGTTGTTCTGAGGCGATTTGTATTACAGATGTGTCTCCATCTTTGCCAAAGAAGTAGAGCATATCTCCTGTGACAATCGGTGATGCCCAAGTTGAACTGCCGATGCGCGTCGTCCAAAGTACACTCCCTGTCTCAAGGTTGAGACAAGACAGCGCGCCTGCCTTATTGACAACATACACACTGTCGTTGTGGATTAAGGGAGAACCGAAACTTGAAGCAACATCCGCTTTCCAACGCGTATGGGTTTCAGTAACATCGCCGGTACCGCCCCGCGCGATGGCAAGCGTTTCTCCTTTTTGTGATGAACCGACGATGACCCATTCGTCTGTCACTGTCGGCGAGGGAACTGTGTTTTTCTGGATTCCGTCTACATACCAGTGTCGTTCACCGTTTTCGGCGTTGTACGCTTCAGCGATACCGTTGGAACTAATGAGGATTTCCGTTGCGTCCGCGAAAGCACTAATAACGGGAGAAGTCCACGACACACGTTTCTCTCGGTCACGTTTCCAGAAGTTGGTTCCGTCTGTTTTGTTGATGCTCAGCAGATATGAGGGACCAGCGTGGTCGATTAGCAGAATCACTGCATTTTCTGTTTGGGCAATTGAACTGCTGATCCCGTGGTTGCCTATGAGTTCGCCATACTCTTTAGCGAGTGAACGATGCCACTGCGTTTCGCCTTGATGGTTCAATGCGAAAATATCCCCGTTTTCAAAAAAAGCATATAGATGTTGGGCATCGACTGCGGGGGTTGGTGCTGCTTGTGAAATCATATCTGTCCGCTCGGTTTTATGACTTGCTTCAAAGCGTTTTGTCCACAGCACTTCGCCGCTTCCTACTTCGATACATAACACAATAAGCGTTTCTTTCATTGGACCTTCGCTTGCAGTTACGAAAATCTTTCCGTCCCATACAACTGGACTTGACTGACCGTAACCCGGCAAGTCTATTGTCCATGCGATGTTTTCAGTCTCGCTCCAAGTGCGCGGCAGATTGATTGCAGTGGTGTGACTATTGCCGTGGTTTCCGCGAAAACCTGTCCATCGCGTCGCACTTTTTTCGGGCACCATATCTTCAGCACGCGCGCCGAGTATAAGTGTCAAAAATAGGCAGAAAAACAGTGTTGATTTCATTGGATCTCCGTTCACTTGAGAAATTTAAAAGATGCGCTAAAGTAGACGCGAATAGAATTCTATCACCAACGACATTTCTAACGGGAAAGGGACAGCATCGGCATTTGGAAGTCCTAAAATCCGTATTGACGTTGATGATTCGTCAAATTCGAGCCATTCAGGGTGGTTCAATTGAGGTCCGTCTAATAAGGCAACCTGAATCGGTTCAAGTTTCATACTTTTTTCGCGGGGTTGAATCACATCGCCAACCTTAACTCGATATGATGCAATATTCACCCGTTTATTGTTAACCTTTATATGCTTGTGATTAACCAATTGGCGTGCAGCAGGGATTGTCGGAGCAAACCCACCCCTAAACACAACATTGTCGAGCCTGCGTTCAAGGAGTTCAATAATTTTGTCATCCGTTAGTGTTTTACTTTTCATGGCTTCGCGAACAATTCGACGCATTTGACGTTCACTTACACCGTAGTTAAAACGAAGTTTTTGTTTCTCCAATAAACGGAGTTTATAGTCTTTAGGTCTCTGGGTTTTTTGTCCGTGTTCGCCCGGTTTATGGGGGCGTTTGGCTATTGATTTGCGTGAAAGACCGGGTAATTCTACGCCTAAAGCCCGCATCTTTTTTAACCGTGGTCCAGTATATCGTCCCATCTAAATATGCTCCTATGCGTTGTATTGATGTTTTCTTGCCAAAGGTTACGTAGGGTTTCATGAACAAGTCGCGTGAACCCTGATCCGTTGTGTGAATGCGTTCACCGAGTAATGCTGCCATACTTAAGGCACATCGGTAATATTTCCAAATGCTGCAGCAACCAACGTCAAATCCAATATATTTACGATGCCATCTGCGTTGACATCCGCAACGTTTTCTCCACTTTTGCCGAAGTTGGACGCAATCAAAGTGAGGTCAAGGATGTTAACAACACCGTCCTTGTTGACATCCTCAACAAGGTATTCTGGTGCAGCGGGCTGCAGCTCCCACAACAGCACCGTGCCATCTAATCCGTTACTTGCGAGTGTGTTGCCATCGGGACTAAACGCTACGCCAATAACCGGATCTGTATGCGCCGTGAGGGTTTGGACCTCATCGCCAGTTGCAACATCCCACAGACGGAGTGTGTTGTCTCTACTACCACTTGCGAGTGTGTTGCTATCCGGACTGAACGCTATGGTAACGACCGCATCTGTATGGGCTGCGAGGGTTTGTATCTCATCGCCAGTTGCAACATCCCACAGACGGGCAATGCCTTCTTGCCAAGCACCACCACTTGCAATGGTGTTGCCATCTGGACTAAATGCTATGCTAATAACCGCGTCTGTATGTCCCGTGAATGTTCGTATCTCATTGCCAGTCGCAACATCCCACAGACGGACAGCGCGGTCTGAGCCACCACTGATCAGCGTCTCACTCTCTGGACTAAACGCCATGCTACTGACCCAACCTACATGTGCTTTAAGGGTTCGTATCTCGCTGTCAGTTGCAATGTCCCACAGACGGATAGCGCCATCTCTATTACCACTTGCGAGTGTGTTGCCGTCTGGACTGAACGCCACGGTAATGGCACCCGTATGTTCTGTGAGCGTTCGTATCTTGCTGCCAGTTGCAGTATCCCACAGATGGACAGTTCCGCCCGAACCACCACTCATAAGGGTGTTGCTATCCGGACTAAACGCTATACTAATGACCACATCCGTATGCCCTGTGAGCAGTTCCAGTTCCTTACCTGTCTGCGTGTCGTAAAGCGAAATCTCAGCACCACTCGCTACCGCGAGACGCGTGCCATCAGGCGAATACGCGATTTCGTTTATCGTCCCTTTGTCGAGACGGGATTTGGCACCTTCTGGTAAATCCGATTGTGTGAAATCTTGGGCAAAGGTGTTTGCTGTCAATACAAAAATGGCAACCCAAATCAGTGAAATGGAAAATCTGTTTCTCATAAATCTTTCCTTAGGTAAGCACAACCTATTTGGATCTCCAATTAGGGTTGTTCTTCGTCTCCTGTGGCGACGAAATATCCATCGGTCTCATAAATGCCTCGGAAGAGGTCGAGTGCAGCGCGCCCAGAACGCGGACCGAATCCAGATAAATACTGTCCATCCAGCGTCACAATTCGCTTATTTTGCCCCGCGGGTGTATGTGCCAAGCCCGGCAATTTGAGCAACCTGTCAACACCCCCAACAGATTCCAGACTGGTAGTGAACAGGACATAGACATCGGGTTGTGCAGCGATGACTGCTTCTGCTGTCATCGGTTTGTTCCCTTTGATGTTTCCCGCTGCGTTTTCAGCACCAACAATATCAAACATTGCTCCCGGTGCGGTATCCGTCCCTAACACGAGTGTGGTTTGTGTTCCCCGTAGATAGAGGAAGAGTGCTTTCTGTTTCGATGTCTCTTTTCGCGAAGCGAGTTTGGCTTCCAATTTCTCAATATCAGTATCCAAAGCCTTCGCCAATTCCTCAGCCTTTTTCTCGTGTCCGACTGCTTTACCGATCGTTAATAACCGTTGTTTGGCAGCCTCAAAAGCGCGGGGTTCCTTAAGCAATAGAACGGTTACGCCCGCCATGCGGAGTTGTTGTACGACTTGTGGCGGTCTCACATCATCGCGCCCAATTATGAGTGTCGGATTCAAGGAGAGGATTCCTTCGACGTTGAGTCCATACTGGTATCCGATGCTCGGCAACTTGTCTTTCACGCCTTTCGGATACGTTGACGAGGCGTCGCAACCGACCACATTATCGCCGACACCCAATGCGAACAGAATCTCAGTCGTGCTGCCGTTGAGGCTCACGATACGATCTGATGAGGTGATAACCACCGTTTTGCCTTCGGCATCTGTCACCTCGATTGCATCCGCGACGGCAAGACAGAGTAGGGCACCAAATAGAATGAAAATTGAAACGCTTAATACCCATGCTTTGCACAAGTCTGAACGTAAGATTTGCATTGTTTCCTCCCTTATATAGAAATGAGTCGTTGGACATGGAACCCGCTTTCAGTTTTTAGGAGATTTATGATGCACGGTATCCCATATCCAACGCTTCATGAACTCGTTGTTCAGTTGTTCAGTGTAAAGTTCTTTACCTCACCGACGCACGGGTTTTAAGTTGCCCCCAGCGTGTCGCTAATTTATCTTTCGCATCAACTGCTTGGGTCGGATCGGCCATATCTTGAAGCAGTTCTTCTTCTGTCAGTGCGTAATTATACATTTTAATTTCGTCGAGTGCCCCGGTGAGAAAACGGCGTTCCCCACCACGTGCCCCGATGAAGAGCTGATCGTCATTCGGGGAGAGTTCTCCCGCACATTTCATTTCCGCTTCCATTTTGCCATCAACGTATAGTCGGATGGTCTTTCCGTCCCATGTGCCAGCGAGGAAATGCCATTTCCCATCTTGGATACCGGGTCCAGTATTTTCATCGTCACATTGATCGGGTAGATCGAAGAATTGGAGTAACGTGCTTGATCCGTGGTAATTTGCGGCAAGGTTATACAAGCCTGGTCCCCAAGACCTCCCTTTTTCAACACCGCTCTGGGTGTCGTCACCCCCCTCAACGATTGCCCAAAATTCAATTGTAATGCCGTCAACGATATCAAGGCTATCGTGGTCGGCTATTTCTCCATAGGTTTCTCCGTCAAGTTTCAAGGCTTTTCCAAAAACACCTTCTTGCAGCTTGGGGGAACCTTTAAAGGTCACATCGTTACCAAATTCAGATAAATCACTGGCAACTTTTCCTTTAAGCGCATCAAAAGAGAGGTGTAACACCAATTCTTGGGCGGTGCATATTCCAGTCGCGAGTGTGAAAATTAGAAGGCTGAATCCAAAAACAGGCACGAATTTCATAATATTGTTTCCTTTATTAGGAACATGTGCTATAATGCACATGTTAGGTTAGAGGAACGCTCAGAGTTGCATCAGTCGCGTCCTTTGATTTTGACACCTTGGGGAATGCGCGAGTGGAAGACTCGCGTCTTCCCCGTTTCATTTCGGCTACACGCCGAAACTTGTTATACACATCTTTTTCATGAACTTACCCGTGTTGAAAAGACGTTAGCGATTCAAGGGAGAGTCTACTTGAGTCTGGTCTCAATATTTAGAAATTATGACTTCCGTCGGGTTGATGGACGTATTTAAACGTCACGAAACCACTTTCTTCCTGCTTTTCGTTATCTTTGTAGTAGCCGATAAATTGGACTTTGGCGAATGTGCCATCGGCGGCTTTGATGACGAAGACCCGACCTTCTAAGGGGAGGATCTGGTGTCCTGGGGGACCTGTGTAGATGTACCAACTTTTTTCACTTTGTGGGACGATAGCGAGCATGTCTGCTGTATCAGCCTTGTACCCATCTGCGGGTGCTTCGGTTACCGCCTCAAAAGTTGTCTCGGTGAGCATAACGACACTGCCCATCCCTGGTCCGCTGATCCCTCCGTTAAGTTTGACTTGTGTCCGTTGAAAGCCGATATCCCACGCGTCCGAATTTTCGGCATCTTCTATCTCAACAACGTCTCCAGAAGCAAAAGAGAAGTACGCCCAGGCCTCTCTATTCGTCGCGTCAATTGTGAACATTAATGGTTCTAACATGATAGGCGTTTCGGCGGAAGTTTGTTCATCAGTTTCAGTGACTTCCTCAGTTCCAGTGGTTTCCTCCGGAAGCAACTCGTTGAGATCGTCCTCAATGCGGCTGCAACTGAAACAGAAAAGGGTGACAACACCTAACATTAGTATGAGAGAAATAGTGTTATGTCGATTGACAAAATCTCTAATTTTTTTCATGTTAATTCTCCTATCAATAAATGGCACAGGACCAGACCCGTCCTACTACCGGATTGAAATAGTTAGATAAATTGGGCTGCTGAAGCCCAATTTATGAGAGTTTTCGGTTATGTAGCGATATTAGGCTGCAATTGAACAAAGATGAAACAAGCGTGATCAGTAGGTGCCTCTATCTCATCATCAATTCACCGAAAACTCTCCAAGCGAAAGTTCTACCTTAATCTACTCTCGATATTTAGAAATTATGACTTCCGTCGGGTTGGTGGACGTATTTAAACGTCACAAAACCGCTGTCCTTCTTGTTTTCATTGTCTTTGTAGTAGCCAATAAATTGGACTTTGGCGAATGTCCCGTCCGCGGCTTTTAGCACAAAGACCCGATCCTCTAAGGGAAGGATCCAGTGCGCTGGGGGACCTGTGTAGATGTACCAACCTTTTTCACTTTGCGGGACGATAGCGAGCGTGTCTACTGTGTCAGCCTTGTATCCGTCTGCGGGTGCTTCGGTTACCGCCTCAAAAGTTGTCTCGGTGAGCATGACGACACTTCCCATTCCGGGTCCACTGACACCCCCGTTAAGTTTGACTTGTGTCCGCTGAAAGCCGATATCCCACGCGTCCGAATTTTCGGCATCTTCTATCTCAACAACGTCTCCAGAAGCAAAAGAGAAGTATGCCCAGGCCTCTCTATTCGTCGCATCAATTGTGAACGTTAATGTTTCAAGTCCGACAGGATCCTCAACCGGTGTTTGTGTGTCAATATCTGTCGTCACTGACGGTATTGCACCGGTGTTTTCCTCTGGTTGAATCGGGTTTTCAACGTCTTCTTCATCAACGGTACCACAACCGAAACTGAAGAGGACAACAACGCCGAATATTAGCATAAGAAAGACGATGGCGTGTTGGTTGACAAAGTTTCTAATGCTTTTCATAATAAATCTCCTGTCAAGCACAGCACAGGTGCTACGCCGTCTATACGACGCGGTTAAAATAGTGTAGGGAAATTCGGGGACTCCAACGCAATGTGTTTCAACTGGACATTTCGAGGCGTGCCTCTGGCGGTCTCCCTATACCTTGTGCTAAACTTTTACGTGTGTATCCATGTTTTGCAGATCGATTTCTTCAGTTGCGGGTTCCTCGACCTGCTGTAAAACATGTAATGCTTTGACAAAGACTTCAGCAACTTGGTGGAAATCACATGCATCCATGGCGATATCCAAAGTGCGGTATTTCAGGTGGATATGTCCATCCATACATTGATAGATGGCGCATACTTCGGCTTGCGATAAAAATTCTGTTTTGTAACCCATTCTTAATCTCCTTATGCAATGGCACGGCGGCGCGTGCCTGCTACTTTGATTTGATGGATGCCCACGTTGTTGTTAGTTTCCCTCGCGCCTCAACACTTGTGGGTTCAGATTCGACAAAGGTGCGGGTACCATCGTCCTGCAAGACATATTCTATGCTGATGTACCCCGAACCTTCCTTGGTTTCGTTGTTTTCGTAGTAACCGATAAAACGGATTTTCGCGTAATAATATGGACTTTCGGATGCCGTTGGATCGGCGGGAATTCGCAAGACGTAAATTTTCGGGTTCGGCAAAACCCAGTGATTCGGGGGTCCAGTGTAAGTGTACCAACCGTCGCCTCGTGCGAATGTTGTAATCTGTTCGGTGTCCGAAACGTACTCACCTTCCGGGGCTTTGAGGACATCTTCAAAAGAGATGTCTTCCAAAGCCAGTGCCCCAGTTTTGCCGGGACCGCTGACACCCCCATTGGCGATGACCCCAGTCCGTTTAAAACCGAGGTCCCACGCCATTGAGGTTGCCGCGTCGGCTATATCAACCGTTTCACCTTCAGTGAGATTGACATAAGCCCAGTTTTCACGGTCGGTCGCATCGACCGTGAGTGTGTTTTGGTGAAGTTCACCATCCACTGTCAAGACAGTGGTGCTGATGGTGAAAGCTAACAGTAAGGTTGTGTACATGAGCCGTGTCATGTCGGTGTATCCTTTCTCGTATTAATATGTTAAAGCGAGACCGCCATAAAAGGAGCGGCCCGTAAATGTATAAAAGGTCGGAATTTTGAAGTCAAAAATATTATTGCATCCGATTGACAGTTTGAATATTTTAAGAAGTGTCTTTGAAGCGCGGAGGTTCCAGACCCAATAACTCGGTGCCAATTCTTCAGATTCAAGCACTTTATCGCCGTCATCAAAGAACCCCCAAGGGCTGGCGTATCGTCCACGCAAGTCGATTTGCGTGCCGGTATTGGCGTGTAGATACGCCAATTTGAGCGTTCCATTGTGTGTTGAGCGGTTGAGTAGCGGTAGGCCCGTCTCCTTATCCGCGCCTTGAAGGTACGCGTAGCCGACAGTAGAGGTAAATCCACCAATACTACCGATAACGGCTTCAACATCAACGCCTTCTGTGAAGGCTTTACTAATGTTTTGATATTCAAATTTGCTGCCGCCCGCTACGCTTTGTCCGATGCGCTCGGCTTCAATCAGATTGTGCAGGTCGTTGCGGTATGCGTGGATTCTACCGAGCAGACCGTCGAATATCTGGTACTCCACACCGAAGTTCCAGTTGTGTGAGGATTCAGGTTGGAGGCTCGGATTGCCTAACACTTGGTAACCGGCTGTCACATTTGTAAAATCGAGGTATAGGTTTTTGAAATCGGGTGCGCGGAACCCCTGCCCGTAGGAAAAACGGAGGCGTAAGTTGTCAGTCATCCGATACATAGTGCTTAATTTTGGGCTGAAATGTGCGCCGAATTCGGAGTGATTGTCTAAACGTCCGCCAATGACAAATGCGAACGCTGAGACGGGGCGGAATACGTTCTGTACAAAGAGAGAGTTGGTCAGAATTCCACGCTCTCCACCAGTAATCCGCTGAGATTGGAGATTTTCAATGACGACCTCTCCACCGAAGGTGAGTTGATGTTTTTTCCAAAGCGTTGTGTCGAACTGCAGTTCACCCTTGAGCAGGTCTTGGATGTTAAGATTTTGGGAGCTTATTTCCGCTGAATCTCTATTGATGACGCTTGATTCATCGTCATATCGGGTTGCATAGAATTTGCCAGTCAGTAAAGTTGGGGATTTCCCCTGCGTGCGATCACCGAATTCGTGTTCTACGCCGACACTTCCGCTGAAGTTTTCGATGTCGCCGAGTCTGTCAAACGCGACGGGTCCGCTTGCGCTGATACCTTCCTGGTCTTGGGTAAAGTATTGTCCAGAAAATATGAGATTTGTTGCTGGCGTGAGTTGGTATTCTGTCCGTGCGGAGCCAGTCACATTGGCGTAACCGTCGATTGTGGTTGTGAGATCAGATGTGTCCAAATCAATTGGATCTCGGTGGTTTCTGCTGAGTGTTAAAAGGACGTTAAGGTTATCACGTTGCAATCCGACTGTGCCACGACTGTCGAGTGTGCTGTTTTGCTCGAATGTTTGAGAGACCTGTACCGAAAAGGGTGAAGTCGCCTTACGGGTAATGATGTTAATAACGCCGCCGAGTGCAGCATTTCCGAAAAGAGAGGCGGTCGCGCCTTTGACGATCTCTATCCGCTCAACGTTCTCGACAGCGAGCCGTGCCATGTCAAGTTTACCAGCAATACGCCCGACCTGTGGTTCGCCATCCACAAGGATGAGTATGTATTCGGAGTCCAGTCCTTGAAGTTGCACCCCGTCTCCGTGTCCATCTCGATGGATAATGATGCCTGCTGTATGCTCGAGTACCTCACCGATGTTCTCTGCGCCGGTTGCTTCAATTTCGGCGCGAGTAATAAGATTTGTAATAACCGGTGTATCTTCCAAACGCTGAGGTGTCTTTGTTGCGGTCACCACAACGGGTGCTAATTCGACAGGGGATCAGTCTCAGGGGTCTCGTCTCCGCTCTCAGCGGAACTCAATATAACGAGCAGGAGCAATCCAAACACAAGGTTTATCAGTATCCGTAAGAACCAAATTTTTCCGTTTGAAATCATAATTTTCCCCTTGAATGTATTAAAAGGCTTGCCAAACAAAGATAATAGCGAGGGTTAAGGAGCCGAAGATAAGCCCCGCTGCGAGCAACCGTGGTCCGTGTAAGCGGGTCCAAAGCAGTATGCCACTGAGTGCGAGGATAATTAAACTGCCTGCAAT
>JAAXHI010000074.1:12198-14663 GCA_012270875.1 Candidatus Poribacteria bacterium
CTCAAACTGAGACTCCATCTTTCAGGTTGTGTGACAGATTCTCCGCCCCAACTAATTTCTCGGGGATCTTGTGTACGGACACGACTCCATTCTTCATCAAGACCGAGTTCGACTTGCAACCACGCGGCGAACGCCTCAATGTTTTCAGGCTTGGGGTTCGGCAGTGAGAGTTCTCGCTCTATCCGATCCGTTTTCGCTGCGTTAATTTTTAGTGTGCCTCTGTGGTTAAGCAAAATACCGGTAACGCCGAAAAGGATTCCCAAAGTTGCGCCCCATAATCCGAGCCATGCGTGTGTTCGCCGGAGCCATTTGAGGAACGCACCTCTGCTCCATGAGAGAGGTAGAAATGCGTATGGCGAGCGTCGTCGCTGTTTTTTCATTTTTTTAACCGTTTTTTCGACGGGTGCTGAATCAGTGGCGTTTGACATGTTAATCTCCAAATTTGCTTGACAATCGCAATGCTGATCGCGTATCCTAATTAATGCAGAAAAGGCATCGGGTAGGAACGCTGCAGTATTGCGCGTGAGAAACCCGCAAAACGCGAAATGCTGTCGATTCGCAATCGATGTGTGTATTTCCCTTAGAAACGTGGACATTTGCTAACAATGGCAGTTGGGAGCATGTCCAGTTTCTTGCGTCGCTTTTTCTGCTATTTTTCTACTTTAGTGGACCTTAAAGGGACCGCCGCGTGGTTCTTCCTTCAGGTCCGGTTGCGTGGAATCGAGAAAGACTTCGTGAAGTTCAAGTTTATTTGATTGTGTAAACGCTTCTTTCGGTAATGTGCCGGACTGTGCGTGTCCTTTACGGAATTCTTCGGATTCTACCCAGTTTTCAAAATCCTTTCGTGATTCCCAGAATGTAAAAACGACATAAGGGTCGCCATCATTGACGGGACGTAGCACTTGGTTCGAGATGAACCCTGGCATTCCGTCAACAAGACGTGCGCGATTTCGGAATCGCGCCTCAAATTCGTCTTGGTATTCCGGTGCGACGTAGATTCGGTTCGCAACAGTGATCATAAACTGCTCCTTGTTTATTTGAGAATGAAACTCATTATCATATTTATGGTGAGGCGGGGTATCCTGTTCCCCGCCAACCATACGGAACATGCGTTGCTATCGGTAGATATATTTTATCTGCCTCCAGCGAGCATCTCCCTTTGAATCACCACTCGGAGGAAATGAGCATACCTGAATCTACCTTCTGAAAATTGAAAATGAGACTCATTATCAATTTTGGAAAGTCTACTCAGCCAACTCTTTTTGCATCAATATGTATATATTATACTATATTCGAGAAAGTGATGTCAAATTTTTTTTGATTTAAATGAAGATTAATTTTTAAATTTCGGTAATTTCTTGTGGAAGTCTGGTCTTATTTCTATTTTTTCAATAAATCAACGTAAATACAAGGAAGCCGGACGGTTTCAAGCGAATCGAATATGGAAATCGGCTCAAACCGAGTTATTACCGCGATTCGAGCCGATTTAGAAAATGTCCGATATGTGTGCTTATCGGGCGTTTTTGATGCTTCCCCATGTGGTTGCGAGTTTAGATACGGGGTCTACGGGAAAACTATCATCGCCGAAGAACTCAATTTCGCCGATTTGAAAGTACGCCCCATTCGGGTTCGATGCGGTGTCAAAAGTAACATGCCGAAAAAACTTATACCCGGTTTTTTGCTTATCGTAATCTTTCCCCGCCTCAAAAAGGACGACTTCCAGTCGCCTCTCCCAAAAGCTATCCCCGTCGTGAGCAAAGATCGTCTCAAACTTCTTGCCGTCGTTGGATCCCTGAACTTCCCACACTGTAGGATCTCTTGCAGGAACATCGTTCGCTGAGGATACGGTGAACGATGTCAATGCGTACTGCTCCTCAAACTCAGCCGTTATGTATAGACCTTCCTTCGGAATGCCGCCTCCCTTTCCGCAGCACCATTTGTCGTTGATAGGACCCAGGCGGTTATCGAAGACATTAAACGAAAATTCGCCGCCCCCGAACCCGGGTTCCTCGTTAGATGTGAATTTGGCATTGTAACCCTTATCTTCATCAGGTTCACCATCGTCTTCTGGGTCGGTTAGGTCGCCTCCGATCAGGGAGTCCGTTCCTGTACCCAAGACTTCTTCCGCCTGTGCCAAGTCGCTCGTGCTGATAACACAAAAGGCGATCATCAACACAAATCCTGCTAATACCATCATAATTTTCATGCCGTTCAATCTCCTATAGAAATGAATCTCACTTTTACGTGAGTTTGAATAAACTGTGCCTATTTTACACCAATCTTTTAATCTGTGTTCCATTAAAGCGTGACCGTCTCACCTTCTTGCTGCGTTTTAGATTGATGCATTATCAAAGTTTTTTCAAAATCCAACTGACGGTTCACGATACACTATGTATTATACAAGATTGGATTTTTATAATCAAGGAGAATCTGGCTTTGTAATTAATTGAGGGTGTTTCATAAAT
>JAAXHI010000126.1:0-5266 GCA_012270875.1 Candidatus Poribacteria bacterium
TTGCGTAAGTCCTGAATAAGTTAATTAGCACAAGTCGTTACAAGATCCAATATGTTCACAACACCATCAAAATTTGAGGGTTTTCGGTTTAATAATGATTTCGCTCCATTTACAAAACGCGAGTCCCTAATCGTCTAAGTTCTCAATCCTAAAATAGTATATATCATCACTTAGCCGAAAATCCTCCGAAAATTTATAGTAGGTTTTAGAATTAATTTCACACTTCGCAGATGCAATTAGCGTTGATGCCGCGCAAGATGTTGAAGTTATCAGCGATGAAGAGTGTTCTATTTTTGATGTTCACGGTTTTGTTTGGGTGTTTGCGTTAGTTTATTTATGAACGCATAGCGAGTAAGAGCTGGATTAGACAAAAGAATGGTTACTTCCGTATCAGCATCTTGCGCGTAGCGGTGAAGTCGCCTGCTGTGAGGGTGTAGAAATAGATACCGCTTGCAACAGATTCACCTTGGGCATTTCTGCCATTCCAATACGCCGCACGACTGCGGTTTTGATACACACCGATAGTCTTATGCCCTAATAATAGCGTGCGGACTAAACTACCGTCTACCGCATGGATACGGAGTGTGACCTCTGAGGGTTTCGCTAACTGATAAGGTATCCATGTCTCTGGGTTGAATGGATTCGGATAGTTCGCAAGGAGTGTCGTCTTTTCAGGTGTTAGTGCAGCGAGCAGGTGCTGTAAGAATAGGATGCCGCGTAAAAATTTTGCGTCCGTGAGGTCAACTCGCTGTGCGTCTGTGATCCATTTTTCGACTTCTGTTGCCGTGAACATATTAAGTTGCTGGTGCTGTAGCGAAGGTGCGGAACCATTTGTGCCTAAGGCACTAGCGACAAGGACAAGGTCCTGGACGTTGACATGTCCATCGTTGTTGACATCAGCGGCACTTTGCCCTGAGGTGCCGAGGTGTGAGGCCACTAACACTAAGTCCTGGATGTTGACGTGTCCATCGGCGTTAACATCTTCTTTGCGTGCTTCAGTTTCTGGTGGTGTGGGGGACATATCCCATAAAAGCACCGTGCCATCCACGCTTCCAGTTGCGAGGGTGGTGCCATCAGGACTGAACGCGACACTGCGGACCCAAAGCGTATGTCCTGTGAGGGTTCGGATGTGTGCGCCAGTTCGAACATCCCACAACATGATGGTGCCATCATGGCCGTAGATTGCACCCACAAGGATGGTGCCATCAGGACTGAACGCGACACTCAGGGGTGCCTCCGTATGTCCCGTGAGTGTGCGTATTTCGGTGCCGGTTTCAACATCCCACAATCTAATGGGGTCATCCTCTCCTCCGCTTGCACTTGCGAGGGTGGTGCCATCCGCACTGAACACTACTTTCGTGACCCAATCCGTATGTCCCGTGAATGTGCGTATCTCGGTGCCGGTTCCTACCTCCCACAGAAGGATCTTCCCACTCGTGGTACCACTTGCGAGGGTGGTGCCATCCGCACTGAACACTACGCTGCTAACCTCATAGAGCGTAGGTTGATTGAGAGTTCGTATGTGTATGCCGGTTCCTACTTCCCACAGTTTGATGGTCTTATCCGCTCCTCGGCCTACACTTGCGAGGGTGGTGCCATCCGCACTGAACGCTATGCTACCGGCCCAATCCGTATGTCCCGTGAGCGTGAGCGTGCGTATCTCGGTCGCGGTTTCCACATCCGACAACATGACGGTGCCATCCTGGCTTCCACTTGCGACGATTTTACCATCTGGACTGAACGATACGCTCAGGATAGGAGAGCGATCACCTCCATGTCCTGTGAGTGTTCGGATGAGGCTGCTGGTTTCCACATCCCACAACATGACGGTGCCATCCTGGCTTCCACTTGCGATGATTTTACCATCTGGACTGAACGATACGCTCGAGATAAAAGAGCGATCACCTCCATGTCCTGTGAGTGTTCGGATGAGGCTGCTGGTTTCCACATCCCACAACATGACGGTGCCATCCTCGCTTGCACTTACGATGGTTTTACCATCTGGACTGAGTGCCCTTGTGCTAAACCCCTCCGTATGTCCCGTGAGCGTGAGTGTTCGGATGTGTTCACCGGTTTCTACATCCCACAACATGACGGTGCCATCCTTGGAACCTAAACTTGCGATGGTTTTACTGTCAGGTCTGAACACAACTGTGAATGCATCGTCCGTATGCCCTGTGAGTGTGAGTGTTCGGATATGTTCACCTGTTTCAACATCCCAGAGATCGACGCTGGCATGACTGCCTCCAGTTCCACTGCTTTCAGTTGCGAGGGTGTTGCCATCGGGACTAAACGCGATGTCTACGCCCCACCCCGTATATCCTGTGCGTATTTGGATGATGTGGTTACCTGTTTCAACATCCCAGAGGTGGACGCTGGTATCACCGCTTCCAGTTGCGATGGTCTTACCATCTGGGCTGAAGATGATGTTTTGGACCGACGAAAAAGGCACATCTCCGGTGAGTGTTCGGATGTGTTCACCGGTTTCTACATCCCAGAGATAGACGATGTCGTCCCAGCTACTAGTTACAAGGATGTTACCATCAGGACTGAATGCCAAATCGTAGGGCATATAATCCATACGTTCTGCAAGAGTTCGGATGTGTGTGCCGGTTTCAACATCATAGAGATAGATGTTAAAAGCACCAAGAATTGCGAAAGTCTCACCATCTGGACTGAAGATAAATCTACGCTGTTGAGATCCTGGGAGTAGATAGAGTGCTTCACCGTTCTGTATGTCATACATCCAAACACCGATGCTGCTATCCACCGCTAAACGTCTGCCGTCCGGAGAGTACATGATGGCCCCCCGTAGTCTTCCTTTACCGAGGCGCGCAGTAGCACTTTCCGGTAAGGAAAATCGAGACAGATCTTTGGCGAAACTGCTATCAGCAACCCATAACATCACCCCACAAAAAATAGTTAATATGGAAAGAAATCTTGTTTTCATAAAATTTTCTCCTAAAGTTTGGACAAAGTGTTATGTGGCTTCACGCTGTGCTTCAGCGTACCAGGTCGCCAAATCATCATCAGAAATGGTATCAACGCCGGTGCTTGTTACAGTCTTGATAGTTGGAAAAATATTGACTTTAGCATTGTATCCACTGGTTGCGGCATCGTACTCACTTGCGATGTCCAAAAGCCTTAAGATAGTAGTAGCTGCTTGCTGTAGGTCCATTTCGTGCAATGGCGTATCACTGAACCGCGAGAGATAGCGTAACACCCCCCGGATCCAGATGGAGCCGGATCCGGTTGTGGCAAAATTGACGTTTTCAAAGTGTGCGCCGAGTGCGTCATAAAAGAAAATTTTTCCACCATTCTCATCATCGGCAGCATTTAAGTCGTATAACGCAAAGATCGGGATAACACCACCAATGCCTTGAAGTGCCATCGCCAGATTGTCCCGAATGAGTCGTGACAGCATTCGGAGCTTGCCTTGAAGGCTCAACTCTTGAAGTTGGCTGCGTCGAAAGTATTGAAAGGAATGCTCTAATATTCTGGCAATCTCATAAGCGATTGCGGGTGACCCTGAAATGGCAAGTACAGAATGTCTATCAATCTGTAGCACCTTTTCTGCTCGGTCATAGATAACAGCAGTTCCGGCAGTAGCACGGCGATCGCCTGCGATGATGACACCATCCCGATAACGAACAGCCACCACGGTAGTGCTGTGTGCTATCTCAACATCGGTACCGTGTTGTGTAGTTTTGGATGGCAAATCTATCTTCAAGGGATAGTTCGCGTGCTTCAATAGGTCAAGGAAGTCGCCTTTGTGGTTTGTGCCTTCCTGGCGTGGAGGCTCTCTGTCCTCTCTGCCGATTCGATTCAGGAAATTGCCCGTACCGTTCATCATTCCCCCGTTCTTTGGCGGTAACGCCGGGACTGATCTTTGTCAACGCGCCGCATCCGCTTGAGGAGTTCCTGTGTATCGGGACGACTGACTTTCTGACGCTTTGGTCCCTCGTTATCCCCATCGCCATCACCGGGGCCGATAGGTTTTGTATCTCTCTGCTTGCGTTCAAGCTGAGCAATGATATTGGCTGCCATTTTATTGTCTCCTTATTTAATGGCTATCAGTTGTCAGAGAAGATGGCTATCGGCTATCGGCAAAGAAACACTGTGGCTGTTATCGTTTGCGTGCGTTATTGCCACGAGTCTCCTTCTTGGTTTCCAATTGCTGACGGCTGATGGCTATCTTACTGATAGCTGACGGCTATTCTTATAGACGCAATTTTTTAATCAGTGCTTCAACGGTTGGCGATTCGTCAAGAGCCGCATTATATTGATGTGCGATCTCTGCCTCCGCGAGTGCGTTAAGGTTAATTTCTCGGGTGCGTCCGTTCACGATGAAAGTAATGCTATCCCATTGGATCGCTTTTATAGCGTCCCCGAACCGATCAACAGCGCGCCCTCGGAAATATGCGCGTGTGCCAGCAGGCGGGTTATGGAGCGCTGCTTCAATTTGATCGTCTGTGACAACGCGACGCATCGGGATCCCGTAGTAGAGTCCTTCGTCCTGATCAATGTTATGATATTCTAAATCCAGGCTCTGGAGCCATGTATCGTCCCAAGCGATTCCTTCTTCTTCTATAAAAGTTTCAAGTAACCATTTCTTTGCGACCCAATCGAGGCGATCAATCAGCGACATCGGATCCTTTTCAAGGGCGTTGAGTGTATCTTCCCATTCAGTGAGTACCCAGTCAGTTTCCATCTCTACAGCGTCGCTGAGATGTTTTTGTGCGAGTGCGAGATATTCACGCTGATGATCAATAGCAGACATCGTTTTTCCGTCTTCAGTCATGACCATCCACCGATACGTCTGATCATGGGACACGGTTTTGATGGTATCAATCGGATTAGCGAGTGCGAGGCTCTCCGGAATCCTCCGTTGTTCGATCAAAGCGATAACAAGGGCAGTGGTGCCAACTTTGAGAGCCGTGGCGTACTCGGACATATTTGCGTCGCCTGCGATACCGTGCAGTCTCCGGTACTTAGCGGCATCAGCATGCGGTTCGTCTCGCGTGTTAACGATAGGTCGATTGTGCATGGTATCGACGCTCGCCTCAACGTGAAAGAAATCGGCTCGCTGCGACAACTGATAGTGTCCTGGTGTTGCGAGTCCTGCTTCGGTTTCAATGCCGAGTTTCCCTGCGCCTGCGAAGATTTGTCGAGTGATAAAGAACGGCATAATGCCCTGTTTGAGCGTCTCAAACGGGACTTCGCGTGCCATCAAGTAATTATCGTGGCAACCGTAACTGTGTCCATG
>JAAXHI010000126.1:5295-10445 GCA_012270875.1 Candidatus Poribacteria bacterium
GCTTTATCGTGTGCGACGAGGTCAAACAAGCTGCTGCATTCAGGTGTAGAATACTCTGGATGCGCGTGGTCATTGTAGAGGCGTGCCCCGTTAACGAGGATATGATCGCTTTTAATTTCTACAAAAGAGAGCCGTTCCTTTTTATTTCGTTTCTGATCGCGCGCCTCCTCCTCCTTCTCATCAGGATGATTGGAGAGAGCCTCCGCCCGAAAGCCGCGTTCATCTCGAAAGGGGTCTTCCCCTCGGTAGTCCCATACAGGTCGAAAGTCCTCTTGGCGATAACTTTTTATCAACTCAATCGACTGTTTGACGGCATCAATGTGTGCTTCATTTTCGAGCGTTATTCCGTATTCGGTTTCAATTCCAAAAAGTCTTTCCATTTGGCTATCAGCAGTCGGCAGTCAGCAGTCAGTAGTAGTTTGTGTGGGTTACGTATTAGTGTGTGCCAGCCACAAATCGCTTTTAACTGATAGCCGAAAGCCGGGAGCCGACGGCTACTTTTCTGACAACCAATAACTCCTCCTAAATCACTCGCGAGCCAGACGCTTTACGCCGTTCCCGCTTTTCAGCCTTAATAGGTGTAACTTTGACGACGTTGGCTGGATCGTAATCAAGGAGTTTGAGCCAATCTTCGGTTGCCTCGGTCGGCGGGAAGATTTCGCTCTCGCGATACTCTGCGGCGAGTGCGTCTAACAGATCCGCCCGTGAAATTCCACTCTCTTTTTCTGGGTTCTGGATTGCGCGTTTGAGTGCGGATTCCTTTGCTCGCTGTACAATCGACTCAATGATCGCTCCGCTACACAAATGCCCGCGATAGAGAATATCACGTCTCCCGCTTCTCAGGGAAACTTCAAGGAACCGATTGTCCTCATCCTCACGGAACATTTCATCAACTATCTGCGCGATTAGGTCTTCAACGGCTTTCTCAGCCGGTATAACTTCGGGCGGTGTTTCCGCTGTTTCCGATTCCGTATCAGGGTCAATTGCTGATGCAATAGGCAATTCGGGTGTGAGGTAGATTCGGAAAATATCCTTCGCAGCGTCTGCGCCTGGACGGGTTACTTTAATTTTTCTATCAATACGTCCGGGTCGCAAAATAGCGGGATCAATCAGGTCGGGTCGGTTTGTTGCGAGGATAATAACGACATCCTGTAGCGACTCGATTCCATCCATTTCTGCGCAGAACATGGGTACAAGCGTATTGGAGATACTATGTGATCTAAGGGCGCGTCGCGTGCCTAATATAGACTCTGCCTCATCTATAAAGACAAAGGCGAGTTTGCCATCATCCTTTTTTTCACGGGCAATCTGAAATATTTCTCGGACTTTCCGTTCAGATTCGCCGAGCCACATGTTTAGAATTTCAGGTCCCTTGATGTGTAGGAAACACCCTTCAACATCTTCGCCACTCTCTCTTTGGAGCTGCTGGGTTAGATTATATGCGGTTGCTTTACCGATGAGTGTTTTTCCACACCCTGGGGGTCCATGGAGGAGAAAGCCTTTCGGTGCGCTGTATTGGAAACGTGAAAAGAGTTCAGGATGCAAGATTGGCAGTTCAATCGTATCCTTAATTCTTTGAATAGTTTCGTCAAGTCCGCCGACCTTAGACCAAGGTATATTCGGTACTGCCTCAAGGGCGTAAGCGTCCGTTTCCTTAGTAGCGATATGTTCAAGAGCAACACGGAAGTTGGAGTCAACTCGAACCTCATCACCCGGCTTGAGTTTTGTGTCCGTGAGATCTGCGGAGCGTTCAAGAATAACAGTTTGTGCGTTAGGTTCTTGCCCAATACGGATCCTGCCATCCGGCATAACATCGGCTATTTTGGCGATGGGACCGGCATCGTTGTATCCGAGTTCACCAACGACGACAAATGCATCGTTCAGGAGCACACTGAATCCTTTCTTCAAAGCTCCAGGATCAAGTTCGGTATCAAGATTGGCGTAGTATTCAGAGCCACCGACAATGACACGGGCAATGTCGTCTTTCGGCAATCCGAGCAAGGTCCCGATCCGATTTGCGGGTGAAGTGAGTTTTTCAATTTGTGCTTCCATTTCCGCATGGATACGGAGTGCTTCCTGCTGAATCGCCTGAATTCTCTCCCGAAATTCACCTTCATCGCTAAGAATGGAGCGACGCAGCTCCAAGAGCCATCGGCGGCGCCGGTCCTCTGGTGGTGTCTCAGTGATAAGGTGGTGAATGAGCTGCAACGAATAGCCAGAACTCAACTCCTCTTCTTCGGAGGTAAGTTCCTCTTCAACCTCTTCATCATCTTCAGTAAACAGGTCGTACTTGTTAGGGCTTGCACTAACGTCTTTAGGATTCTTCTTATCGTACATGTGAACGTCTCCTCAGGCAGAAGCGGATGACTTTACGATAGAGTTTATCATATTTCTCAGAATTTTGCGAATGTTTATTTTTCAGGAGTACTAATTTTTCATCTCTGTAACCGGCAAATTCTGATCAAACTGAGGTCTGCTGTGATAATTTGTAATAGTTTAGCATAACTTATAACACAAATGCAAGAAAAAACAACTTTGGGTGCAGGACATTCAATTTTAAGAAATTATTAGATTGGACATCTTTTTTCAGGATTCGGTGCGAAATGCTGCGACAGGCTGCGATAGGCTGCGAATTTTTCTGAGGGTTGTTTAAACACATAACATAAATTAAGTATTAAACACCTGCAAAAAGGACAACGCCAAAACCTACAATTGAATGACCTTGACTTTGGGTGGAATTTCGGTATTTTTCTCTGAATTCTGGATGCCATAGATTTCAATGTTAATGATTAACTTGACTTGCCTAACGCCGTATGTTAGGATTATCGCAAACAACAGCAGGAGAGGCGATTATATGACACTGATATCCATGTTTGAAGAAACAATTCAGCACTACGGCGATAAACCTGCTCTCGCACATAAACCGAGAGGGGGTACCTATCTGGACATCTCTTATACCGAACTCGGCGAATCGGTGGATGCTTTCAGTAAAGGACTCAACGCGTTAGGGGTAGAAAAAGAGGATCGGGTTGCGATCCTATCGGAGAATCGTCCGGAATGGGCAATTACTGATTTTGGCAGTCTAAAAACGGGAGCAGTAACTGTCCCGATGTTTTCAACGTTGACGGCAGCACAGGTTGGTTACATCCTGAATGATTCTGGTGCGAAAGTCATCTGCGTATCCACGGAAAAGCAGTTGGAGAAGTGTCTTTCGATTCGAGGTGAGGTTCCGACGCTTGAACAGATTATTATCTTTGATTCAATCGAAGGTGAAACCCCGGAAGGTGTTACCGAATTTGAGGCGGTCTGCGAACTCGCGGGTGAAGCCACTGACAATACCACGAGTGAAGATGCCATTGCGACGATTATTTATACGTCCGGTACAACAGGCAACCCGAAGGGTGTTATGCTAACGCATGCAAATTTTATTTTTAACCTGCAGGCATGCAAATCGCTGATTAATGTCAGTGAAACTGACGTATTGCTGTCATTCCTGCCGTTATCGCACGTCTTTGAACGACTCGGTGGACACTATGTGCCACTGTTTTCGGGTGCCAAGATAGCATACGCGGAGAGCACATTCACGGTTGCACAAAACATGCAGGAGGTTGCTCCGACGGTAATGCTCAGTGTACCGAGACTCTATGAAACCATGCACGACAGAATCCTGCGTGCCGTTCAAGAAGGTTCATCGCTCAAACAGAAAATATTCCATTGGGGTGTTTCAGTCGGTTCCTCGGTCAGTTCAGCCATTCAACAAGGAAAAAAGCCGTCTGCGATTTTGCAATTACAGCAGAACATTGCGGACAAACTCGTTTTTGCGAAATTGAAAGCGGCGACAGGTGGACGCCTGCGCTTTTTCGTTTCAGGTGGTGCAGCACTACCACAAGCGATTGCTGAATTTTTCCACGCTGCGGGCATCCTGATTTTGGAGGGATACGGTTTAACGGAGACTTCACCTGTTATCAGCATGAATTATCCCGATAAATGGAAGTTTGGTACCGTTGGCGCGCCTGTCCCCGGTGTGGAGGTACAAATCGCTGAAGATGGCGAGATTTTAACGCGCGGTCCGCACGTGATGAAGGGTTACTTCAATAACGAAGCCGCGACAGCAGAGGTTATCGACGGAGAAGGTTGGTTTCACACAGGTGACATCGGTATTATTGATGTGGATGGATTTGTCAAGATTACCGATAGGAAAAAGAACATAATTGTGCTTTCCAACGGTAAGAATGTCGCGCCGCAACCGATAGAGAGTGAATTGGTGCAGAGTCCTTTTATCAGTCAGATTATGGTAATAGGCAGCGAACGCAAAAATCTTGCGGCGTTGATTGTTCCTAACTTCGACGCGCTTAAGACGTGGGCAGCTGAGAATAGCATTGATACGGGAGACCTTTCGGCGATGCTCCAGACGCGTGAGGTGCAACAGCATATTCAAAGTGAAATTCGGAACCGTCTGACGGATTTCGCAGATTTTGAACAGGTACGACGGTTCGTCCTACTGGAAAAGGAATTTTCGCAGGAAGCCGATGAGATGACCCCGACACTAAAGTTGAAGCGAAATGTTATTGTAGAACGATACAGCGATGCGATAGAGGGGATGTATCCTGAGGACGCATAGGTATATCCGGTTTTTAACGGCTGTGGACTATTTAGGAACGCTACGGTGCCATCACCCCTAATCCATGCTTGATTATCTCAATTGTGGCTGGTGTTTCGCACATCGGTTCGCCATCGGCATAGAGGAGCATCGGTATATCTGTCTCAATTTTTAAGGTACGGGTTTGGTGCATGGAGACGGCGGGGTGTCCGACATGGCCGCCCCAGAAAAGTGTCACCAAGAGTCGGAGTATCGTCAGAGATGAGACCGGACGGATGATGCAGACATCGAAGAGTCCATCGTCAATGCGTGCGTTGGGTACGATTTGAAACCCACCGCCGTAGCGATTTGTGATGCCGGTTGCGGCGAGGAGGAGTGGTCCCTCGTGGGTACCAAAGTCGCCTTCAAGACGCACAGAAGGTGGTTCGTAGTAGAACAACGTCTCCACGGCTGCATAGGCGTAAGACGCTGTCCCTGCAAATAGGGGTGTGCCTTTGGAGGCGCGGCGACTGACTTCGGTATCGTAACCGCAGGTTGCAATGGTGACAAA
>JAAXHI010000126.1:10474-15417 GCA_012270875.1 Candidatus Poribacteria bacterium
TTGCTGATTGCTGATTGCTAACGACTGATGGCTACTATAGCAGCATCCTAAATCAACACGGATCGGGGTACCAGATAAGAGGGTTGCGATCGCCGCTTCAGACTTCAGTGGCACACCGATAGCCGCTGCAAAATCGTTGCCACGCCCGCAGGGAAGGACACCCAATGTCACATCCGGGATGGTTGCGATGCCGTTGACGACCTCGTGGAGTGTGCCATCGCCACCGCAAGCAATTATGAGCTGCGTTCCATCCGAGGCGGCTTCTTCTGCGAAACGTTTCGCATCGCCGGATGCTGAGGTTAACATCAGTTGCCCCTGCTTGCCAGATTCGGTGAGAGCAGCGTAGCCCTGCTCCGCAACGTTTTTAGCATGTCCTTTACCAGAGATTGGGTTCGCGATAAGAATAAAATCGTTCATCAGTTGGTTGTCGGTTATCGGTTGTCAGAGGAATGGCTGTCAGCAATCAGCAGTCAGCAGTCGGCAAGAGGTTTTGTGGAATTGTGATAATTTTGCACATCATAGACCGACAACTGACAACTATTTAATCACTGCGATTTTTCCTACTTTTTTTTCCTCGCCAAATTCAAGCAGGTAGATATAGATACCGGTTGATACATCTCCGGTGTTATTACTTGTAAGCCACCACTCTTTTCGGTTGTGATCTTGCTCTGTAACGTCCAATGCTTCAAGCAATACACCGTTAGGTGTAAAGAGTTGGATGTGTGTGCCAATCGGCAGTTTGTCAAAAGTAATCACACCCTTATCCGCTGCGTTGGGTCGCACTGGATTTGGATAGACGCGTACCTGTGTTAAATCCGACACTGCTGTTTTTGTAACGCTGCTCGGTATTTCAAGGAGACGCGAGGCACCGCGAATAGGATTTTCATCAATATCGGCCACATTAGACACGGCAATTTCATACTGCTCGCTTGTGTCGGTAAGCGGCTGCCCGAAGTGTTCGAGAAGGCTATCTGTGTCAAATGCCAAAAGTGCGCGTGTCCCCATCCGGTCCCGAATGGCAGATGCCGGATTCACACCATCAATCCGCTGCGCTTCGCGTAATACATATCGGCGCTCGTCTCCAATACCGAGATTCATCCGTCGGTCAAATGTAACAATTACCCAGAAATTCCCTTGTTCAGAGACTGCCGTGGGTGTGCCAATTTGTGCCGTATGCTTTTCCCCTTCAGGTTGGTGATAGGTCGCTCGGATTAATTGGGGTGGTTCCCTCGGTGTCGCAGCAACAGGCTCGGTGCGCTGGGTTTCGGTGCCGTTGGCATGCTTTGCTGTGACAGTGTACCAGTAAGTGTTATCCTTCGTTACATGTCGGTCTAAGAACCTTGGGACAGTTAGATTTTCCGCTATTTTCTCAAAAGCGTTACGTGCAGGAGCCTCTGTTTTTTCACCCTGTGCGCGATAGACGGTGAAAGGCTGTACCGACGCAGGTGATTCCCCGGTCGCTTCGTTGTTCTGCTGTGCGTTCCACGTAACTTGCACTGCCTTCTGTGTCAACGGTTTCGCCTCAACGTTCCACGGCTTGATTAAATCAACGCCATCTGGATCCGTTGCCAAAATAGATTCAAAACGGTAAATCCCATCTTCAAGGTTGACGTAAAATTCGTCAAACTCGTTTTGGTTGAGATCGGCAGTGAAGATCGCTGGCGATTTCTCGATTCTTCGGTGCCATAGAGGTCTCAATGCAGTGCCATCCCACTGCGTTACATAAAGGTTCGGATACGTAGCAAGGATCAAGTTATTGGTACCGTTCCGATCCAGATCCGCAATAGCGAGACTGTTTGCCTTCCGTCGGTGCGGGGCAATTGCGATAGTTGCGTCCCGTTGCCCTTCTGATAGCATGACGTAGCCGAGTGGCGTATGCGTAAAGACGAAAAATTTCCAGAGCAGCGGTCCTGAAGGGTTATCGGGTAGCGACAGTAAACCACCCACAACAAACTCTGGGCTGCCATCTCCAGTGAGATCACCTGAAGTTAGTTCGGTAACATTTTTCAGCGGTAATTGCGTTTGCCATTCAAGTCGGAAAGTATTATTGGTGGAAGTAGATTCATAAATGAAAAGATCGCCTTCACTGTCCGCTGCTACCCATTCTGTGTTTCCATCACCATCAAAATCATCAATAGCGAAACGCTGTGCGAATACGTTAGAACCGAGTGTTTCATTCGTCAAAATGGCTTTCTCGACATGGGTATTCGTGGCATTGTCGTATTCAAAAACCATGAGTCTGTCATTGTTATTATCGGCACCGATAATCTCTTTCCGCCCATCGCGGTCTAAGTCAGCGATCGTACCGGCAGAAAGAAACGGCGTTTCCCAAATAATTTGGTGTGGGTACCCTTGAGGTGAGTCGCTCTCAATGAGAAAAGTTCTCTCATCATCAGTAGCGAGTATTTCGAGCAGCCCATCGCTATCCGTGTCATCTACTGCCCACGTAACGAATTCTTCGAGGTTAGATAGATTTTCGAGGCTCTCAAGGGTATGTACCAATTCATATCTACCGCTTGGTAAACGTTCATAGATTGCGAGGATAGCATGAGGACTGGGTAACCCAGCCCCTACGGTGTCAAGCGTTTCCGAGGACAATGGACTTCCGATGATTTCAGGTTGACCATCGCTGTCAAAGTCTGCGATTCCATTTGCGATGTGAAGTGGCGGAATATCAAGGGATTTTTCAGAGAAACTGCCCGGCGAGATGTGTCCACCGACAACGTCAATAGTATAAAATGCGCCGCCGTTATCCTCCCTTGTTTTGAGGTGCGTCGTATTCTCTGATTCAACGAAAAACTGGTAAATCCCGGTTTCAAAACCTAAGGAGAGAGAATGCTCAATCGCAAGATCTGTCGTGGTAATAGGTGCGAAAGGCGCGAGGCTCCCTTTGCGTCGATAATAGAGGGTATTCCGGGTAACATCATCCGTTGCCCAAGTGAAAAGCGTAAGACTCCGTTCGCCATAAAACGTTTCGGTTGCGGTGAGAGAAATAACTTTCGGCGGTGACCGGTCTACACTTAAAACGACTTGGTCATGTGTTTGATGCCCGTCTGTGGCGGTTACCGTTAACCGGACGGTGTAGATACCCTCTGAAACGGTTGTGGTATCCCAAACAACCAATGTTTCGTTGATTTTTTGTGTGGTTGCGGGTTCGGTGAAGGGAATAAATTCAGTGGGGACTGTAGATTCTCCATAACTCAGCTGCCACGATTGAAATTTATAGCCGCCGGTATTGCCGACAAAGGTAATTGAACCTGCGCCGCCGCTATTGGTTTCAGGCGCGAGGATGCGTGCCTGCAATGCGCCGCTTGCGAAGAGTGCGCGCTCGGCATTGACAGTACCTGCCCCTACGAATCGTTCGTCGAGTGCATCACTGTCCTCTTGATAGACAGGGTCGGTAGTATTAATGAGTATGTGCCGGACTTCTTCATGTGTCAGTGCGGGTCGTTTTGCGAGTATCAAGGCTGCAACACCTGCGACGTGCGGCGAAGCCATAGAAGTTCCGGTGAGGAGCCGATACTGGTTATTAATTTGTGTGCTAAGAATCACGTTGCCTGGGGCACCAATATCTATAGAGGCACCGAAATTGGATTGGTAGAACCGCAGTTGATTCTGCTCGGTAGATGCGACAGCGATGACCTTTCGGTAGGCGGCGGGAAAGATGGCAGCGGCTTTCTGAGAATTGCCAGCAGCGGCGACTAATACAACGCCGCGCGCATAGGCGTAATCGATTGCGTCCTGAATAACGAAAGAACGGTGCTCGCTGCCCCAACTCATATTAATGACGCTTGCGCCGCTGTCGGCAGCATAGACAATCGCTGATGCGGAGTCATCGTCTTGCAGGCGTGAGCTTCCGCCGAGTGAGAGTCCGGCGCGTATTGCCATGAGCGGACATTCCCACGCGACACCGGCAATGCCAATCCCGTTGTTTGGCATGGCACCGGCAATACCTGCGACATGCGTGCCGTGTCCACTTTCATCAATGGGTTCATTATCACCTTCAATATAATCGCCTTCTGCTTGTAGATTGGGGGCATCGGTAAAATCCCAACCATATATATCGTCAGCGTAGCCGTTGCCGTCGTCGTCGAGTCCATTTTCTGGGATCTCGCGAGGGTTTATCCACACTTTGGGCGCTAAGTCATCATGTCTATAATCAATACCGGAATCAATAATCGCGATGACAACGCTTCGGTCGCCTTTCTCGACTGCCCACGCCTGCGGTAATTTCATCAGCGGGAGACTCCACTGCTCTGGATACTTTGGGTCATTCGGGGTGATGGGGTCTGCGAGCGTCGGACGGAGGTAATTATATTCGACTGCCTCAATGAGTGGACTTTGCTCATAAGCAACTTTAAGTGGTTCAAGTGGTGCGTCAGGAGAAAACCGTAACAGGTAAATACGCTTTAGATTTGGGTTGAGCGATGGACGTGCGAGATATGGAAATAGTGGATGTAGGGATTCTACGTTGTGCTTTGCGTGGAAAATAGAGATAGATGCATCGGCATGCAACCGCTCAACATCCGCCGCTGCTTCCGGTGTTAAACGGATTAGCAGTTCACCGGGGGTGATATGTGAATGGATATCTGCCAAAGGCGGATCCTCTGTTTTAATCATAGAGGATTCGGAACAGATTAGAATTAGAAGTAAGATGCTTACTGGCAAAATGTTAGCGTATTTCATAATGGCTGTCGGCTGTCGGCGGTCAGCAGTCGGCTATCAGAAAGAGAGTCTTGTGGTATTCAAGTGAGACGCGCATATAAAAGTAACGCATATATTGGCGTTTATGGGTTAAGTTATTTGAGGGTGTTTCATAAATCGTTATTTTTATCGAAAGACGGTTTTGATGTAGGTAACATTTCGCGTCGGTAACCCGCATCGGACATTCATTAACATTGAAAGTTGGAGCAACACGATGCCAATGCCCAAAAAGGTGGAAA
>JAAXHI010000484.1 GCA_012270875.1 Candidatus Poribacteria bacterium
ATTCATATCGGAATGCCGAGGAGCATTACGCTTGCGCAAGACCCGCAGCGCGACGCGGACATTGATACAGTTTGTAAGATGATTAACCCCGAAGCGATGTTGAATGACCCGAATGGTCTCTGCTTCTGGCAGGGACGTTGGCATCTTTTTTATCAGGCATATCCGCCTGAAGATACACGTCAGCATTGGGGACACGCGATAAGTGATGACCTCATCCATTGGCGCGATCTGCCTTACGCGATTTATCCGAACCCGGAAAGATGCTGTTTTTCCGGTGCGACGCTTGTAGAAGAGGACCGCGTGATAGCGATGTATCACGGCACAGTCGTCGGCAATATGGTAGCCGTATCAAGCGATCCGTTACTCCTGAATTGGGAGAAAGTGTCCGGCAAAGCGGTGATCCCGTCGCAGCATGCGGACGGCACGACCCCCGTCTATCGCGTTTTTGATCCGTGTATTTGGAAGAAAGACGATATGTATTATTCGCTTTCCGGTGGCACACTCCCACACGGGCCCGGCGGTAAACCGATTCGTGCTAACTTCTTGCTCCGTTCAGCGGACCTCGCAAACTGGGTCTATCTACATCCGTTTGTCGAAGACGATATGTTCACATTGGTGGGTGATGATGGTGCTTGTCCCTATTTTTGGCCCATCGGCGACCGGCACATGCTCCTTTTCTTCAGCCACATGAGCGGTGGACAATATCTGCTCGGTGATTATGACACCGAACGCGACAAGTTCGTTGTGACAGCAGGTGCGAAAAACAATTTCGGTGCAGCGTCGCCTGCGGGTGTCCACGCACCCTCTGTAACGCCTGATGGGAACGGTGGACTTATCGTTATCTATAACATGAACCCGGCGAAGCCTACCAAGGGTTGGAATCAGATCATGACCCTACCGCGTCGTCTGACACTCCTCTCCAGGGATGAAGTCGGCATCGAGCCTGCGGGTGATATTGAATCGTTACGGTATGAACACCGGCATGTCAATGCGATGACACTTCCTGCTAATGAAGAAGTTGTGCTGGACGGTATCAATGGTAATGCGATGGAGCTTGAACTCGAAATCGACACAAAATCGGCACCGATGGTTGAGTTGAACGTCCTCCGCTCACCGCAGAAAGAGGAGTTCACCCGTATCGCATTCTTTAGAGAACGAGGCATGCGTAACCTGAATTCCGATGTTAACGTGCGCGATAGCCTCTTAACGATTGATTCATCGTATTCGTCAGTGGCATCAGATGTCCTTTCACGTGCGCCTGAAACTGGAGCTATCTCCGTCGCACAAGGCGAAACCCTCAAACTACGGGTATTCGTTGATAAGAGTGTCGTAGAGGTATTCGCGAATGGGAAGCAGTGCGTCGCGATGCGCGTCTATCCGGACAAGGAAGAGAGTGTCGGTGTGTCATTGCGTTCACAAGGACAAGCCTCTGAACTTAAATCGCTGGATGCTTGGCAGATGAAAAACATTTATGCTTAACTGCCAGCAGATACGGCATTTGTGCAGGTTATAGAAGGACTGAATCATGACTCGCTAAAAAGTCATTGGAGGGTGCAGCGTGAAGGTATAGACGCGACTGGCACAAAACCTCTTTAAACACAAATCCCTCTAATATTGTGTGGTTGGGAATCAATTTTGGAGATATAGGATTCTGATGTGGGAGACCTTCCCTTAATCGGCTTTTTGGAGACGGTCTTAAGTGGAATCGCTTCGGAGCAGTGCTTCCGATATTTCGTTTCTCACTCAGAACGCTTTAAAATGAATAAGGAGAAATTTTAATGATAAAGCAAATTCTCTGCTACCTATGCTTCTGCTGTGTATTTGCATCTCTCGTTTATGCCTTTGATACCCCTAAGTTTTTCACAAAAGATAATGTGCTTGCCGCAGGGTGTTATAATGATGGATTCAGCAGTAGTGATATGACACTTATTATCCAACTCACCGTCGGAAAGGATGTGATTTTTGACGAGGGCTTTGAGGTGAGATATCATGTTCCTGATAAAGACGTTGATGGTTGGACTGAACTCGAATTTGACGATACGAACTGGAAAAAGGGCATCATCAGCATCGGTTACGGTGATGGTGATGACAATACGGAAATCAAATCAGGGGAGGTTGGCTCACTTTATACGCGTTATCACTTCGATGTACCTAAAGCGGTTACATCAAAAAAAATTATGTTTCGGGTTGACTATGACGACTCCTACATTCTGTGGATGAATGGGGTTGAAATCGCACGTTCAGCCAATATCGCCACACTCTCGCCTGTAGGCGAAATTCCTGTATGGGATGTGTCGAGAATTGTGGATTCGATGCCCGATGTTGAGGCAACGAAAGTACCTAAAGGAAAGCCGAACAAAGACCGTTGGAAGAAACCTGTAACACCCAGGGATCGGGACGTACACGAGACAATTCATGAATTTGAAATTGATGTTGAATTTGGTGGCGGATCAGCGTTGTCCGTTGAAGCTGCAGACAAATTAACAACGACCTGGGCGAAACTGAAGGACCATCCCGAATAACCGCGGTAGATTTTCGCTGTACTGGCAGATGAATCGGAAATCTATCCTTTTTCACCCGAAATGGATCGATTTGACATCAAACCATCAGCCAACTATGGAATTTTTCAACAACTGATTGAGAGCAATTTTGCTGGTAGTGTATGGAGCCTAAGAAGCCGCTCTCGCCACGCAAGATCAAAGACTCGCAAGCGGGATACTGAATAAGGGATAATCCGATATGACGGATACATGGCAAAAACTCCGAGGTAAAACCTATCCCGATACAGAAGTGGAACAGTTCGCTGCCCTTGAGACGGATGAGACATTGCGTGACTACAAGAAACGGAGAGATGCGTGGGCATCGGATCCCTATCGTCCTATCTATCACATGTCTTCCCTCTACGGCATGGGTGATGCGAACGGACTTTGCGAATGGCAGGGTAGGTATCATCTGTTTTATCAGTTTGGTCCACCGGGTGTTAATCGGGTTCATTGGGGACACTGCTATAGCGACGATCTGGTGCATTGGCAAGATCTACCACCTGCTTTGTATCCTGATACTGAGCTGCACTGCTTCAGCGGTCAGTGTCTCGTGGAAGATGATAGGGTTATTGCGATCTATCACGGCAAAATGTCGGGGAACAGCATCGCCACTGCAAGCGATCCGCTCCTGCTCAACTGGAAAAAGCATCCAGATAACCCTGTTATACCGAATGTTGAGACCAATGAATATGAGCAGCCCTATAATGTCTTCGATCCGTGTATCTGGAAAGAGGAAGACGGGTATTATTCGATTTCAGGAACATCGAGTAATGGCTGGATTCGGGAGCAGCGTAGGTCAGCCTCACATCTGTTTTATTCGAGAGACTTAGCGCATTGGGAATATCTCCGTCCGCTGCTAATTGACGATGTTTTCTGCGATCTCGGTGAAGATGGTGCAGTGCCAAACTTTTTGCCAATCGGAAACGGTAAACACATTCTGCTTCTCTTCAGTCATAAGCGTTCAGCGCGTTACTACATCGGCGAATACGACCGCGGAACACACAAATTTACACCTGAGTATCACGGCAGGATCAACCATGGCACCTTCGGTGGCGGGATGGTCTCTTGTCCTTCTGCGACGATAGATTCTCGTGGTCGCTGCATCGCCATTTTGAACTGCTCAGATGGAAGGCAGAGTGAGGATGCCGCGTCTGGACTATGCATGACGCTCCCGTGGCACCTTACGTTGAAAGAGGACAATGCACTGGCGATAGAGCCTGTTGAGGAAGTGAAAAGTCTACGCAGCGCGCATACCTATCTCACAGATATTACGCTCTCAGCAAACGAGGAACGCGTTCTTGGTAATGTAGCAGGTAAAGCGATTGAGATAGAACTGACCGTAGAGATGGGAACAGCACGAGAAGTCGGTTTGTACGTCCTCCGTTCACCGAATGGAGATGAACGAACAAAGATCTCTATCTACAATCACAGACACGGCAAAACCAACGATAGCCTGCAGATTGACACATCCTATTCCTCGCTACGGACAGACCTTGTCGGCAAACCACCTGAGAATGCCCCGTTCCGTTTGAGTAGCGATGGTAAGGCACATCTCCGTATCTTCCTTGACCGAAGTCTCATTGAGGTTTTCGCTGATAACGGAGAATGCTTGCCAGAATGGGCATTTCCGAGAAGAGGTATTGACAAGTTATTCCCGCTGTTCTCGCGGCAGTGCGCTGTTGCCCGTGTCTATCCGCTACAAGAAGAGAGTAACGGCATCTCGCTTTTCGCCATCGGTGGGGAAGCGAAGATTGTTTCGATAGATGTATGGCAGATGCGTTCCATCTGGTCCGAGTTAAAGTATCGTGAAGGACAGTAGTACTTGCTGGGCAGGAGATAGCCGTGTCAGAACATAGAAATCTTTGACGTGGGTGGTCAATTCTGTTAAACTCTTATAGTAGATTTGCGGAAATTATTACGCGATCCGTTCATTGACAGTCCAAACGTATTGCGAAGAAGGAGGGAAGCCGTGTCAGTTACAACAAAAAAATGGGTGCTGAATACCGTTGAGAAATTATCCGCCTCTGAGATCGAAGAATTGAAGCGGTATTTAGAATATCTCGTCTGGAAATCGGAAATCCCAACAGAGAGTTTAGGAAATCCGCAAGATTCATCCAGACTTAAACGAAAAGGCCAACCCAAGCGGATCTTAGCAGCTATTAACAAATCACATGATATGACACCCGAAGACGCGCAGACATTGCTAAACGCAATAAAAGAAGGAGAAATCCCAATGTGTTTTGATTCCTCTTTCAACGAGAAAGCACTCAAAGGAAGAAAATAACTTTTCTTAACTTGATACCTATTGCTTCATCAACTTCGACTTTTCGGGTTGGTTCGTAGTAGTGCGATTCATCGCACGTTCCATAGTCAACAACGGGCAATAAATTGCCCTACTACAAACAGGATCATTCATAAACTTAAACTTGATATAGAACTGTGGTATTGATCGAAGTTTCGGCCAGGTTCTGAAAGGAAACAATTATGGCATCAGACTATAAAAAGATAGCTGAAGAGCACGAAAAACGCTATGGATGGGATACAAAACCTCGTCGCATTTACAAGCGGCTTTACAGTGAAAAAACACATTTCGTTGATGAACTCATTCAGAATGCTGATGATAGTGGAAGCGAATACCTTAAACTGCAATTAGATTCAAATGCATTATTAGTTTGGAACGATGGTCGTCAGTTTAACGAAAAAGATGTACGCAGCATCTGTTCACTTGGTTCAAGTGATAAGGATTTGACAGATATTGGCACCTTCGGGATCGGTTTCAAAGCGGTTTATAATTATACAGAGTTCCCTGAAATCTACTCTCGGGACGAGCGTTTTCGTATCCGAGATTTTATCAAGCCGGAAAGCATTGATGAGATAAATCCAGAAATAGCGGAGTTGGTAAACCGAGGAAAAACAGTTTTTTGCCTACCTTTCAAAGATAATCCGCATCATGAGGATGATATTGAGAATCTGAAAAATCGGCTTTGCAATTTATTATTAAAAGAACGATCCTTGCTTTTCCTACGTTGGCTCAAAACTTTTGAATGGAAAGATGAACCCAATAATCAAGCAGGTTCTTATTCCAGGTCCCGTGGACCATTTGACAAAATTCAGAATGTTCCTGAGAATCAGTCAGTTGAGTTAGTTAAGTTGACAATGTTGCTTGATGATAACAACGAGTCATCAGAGACATTTCTTGTTTTTTGTAAGGAAGTTCTGCCACCAAAGGATGTAATTAGTAGGCTCTTGGAGCAGGCCGAGGATGATGAAGAAAAACAACGTATTCAAAAATCTGCGGATGAACTGCAACCTATTGAAATCGCTTTCAAACTACAGGATGATAGAATCACGGCAATGGATGACAATTGTATGGTGTTCGCTTATCTTCCTACCCAGAAGGAAACACACTTGAAATTTCTTATTCAAGCACGATATCAGACCACACCTCCGCGAGACAACATTATACATCCAAATGAAAGTCTGTGGAACAGGTGGTTGTTGGAAGAAACCGCCGTCTTTCTTCCAGAACTCTTGGAACACTTAAAAGCGAGTGATTTGCTTGAACCCGCGTTTTTTAACATATTGCCTCTGAAGAAAGATAAGGTGCCAGAAGAGTTTAAGTACATCATTGAGGCATTACAAAAAGCCATGCAAGAGAAGGCATTTATCCCAACTGAAAAAGAAAGGCATTATGCCAAAGCCGAGGATGTATTTTATCCTGACACTATATCCTTGCAAAAATTAGTTAAAAGTAGCGGAATGCCTTCTGATAGTGAATTATTGCATCCCGATATACGAAAAGGCACAAAAGAATTTGGTAGATGCTTTGATATTATGGATGAGGCGGGTGTAACAGAAATTGATGAGAACGACTTGTTGTGCTGGCTTGAGGAGCGGTCATGTGAATGGTTCAAGAACAAAACGAACAAGTGGTTGTGTTCTTTGTATATTTATTTTAATGAGGGTGTTTCATAAATAATAGTTGTCAAAAGTCAGGATATTGGGTATTCTTCATTTTATACCACATAAATTGAAGGAGACACCCATGCAATATCCTGACATCAGAGAGTATATCACATTTCTGTTTTCAATGTTAGACGAGTTCTCAGCCACCGAAGAAAAAGTTTCCAAAAGAGGCAGACCCGAGACTTATCCGGATGCTTCGCTCATCGTCTTTTACGCCGTTATGACGCTCAAGGGGATCCCTGCTATGCGCGCACAACACAATTATTTGTTTCATCATCCGCTCTACCTTGAAAGATGTCAACTCCCGGCATGTCCGTCTCACGTGACACTCGGTCGCAGATATAAAACGTTGATGCCTAAACTCAAAGCGTTCACTGAATACGTCGCAGCCTCTCGGTTCGCCACCGAAGCCGGGTTTCTTCAACAGGTCGTTTATGAAGATAAAAGCCTCTTCAAAGCCGCAGGTCCCGTCTGGCATCAGAAGGATCGTCTCAACGATCATCTCCCGGAAGACTTACGAGGCGTTGATAAAACGGCGACTTGGTCTAAAAGCGGGTATCATGGATGGGTGTATGGCTACGGACTCCATCTCACCGGCATCCGCAACGGGTTTCCTATCATGTTTGAAGTCCTACCCGCTAATGTTAACGAACGCAAGGTCTTGGATACTAAGAAAGACCGACTCATTGAAAAAGGCGTGCGGTGTATCGTCGCTGATAACGGATATGTTGATAAAAAACGCGCTGCTGTTTTTGCTCAAGCCGAAGTGCTTTTACTCACACCTAAGACGACTCTCGCAGAGGCAAACCCACTCTTAGGTGCGGATCCGCTGTATACCGCAACACAGGTTCAGATTTGGCAAAGTGTGCGAAAAATCGCCATTGAACCCGTCTTTGATTTGCTAAGTAAACTCCTGTCAATTACAGGCGCACACAAACCTTTACCGATGCGAGGCTTGCCTTATGTTGCTACCTTTTTGGGACTTGGTGTCCTCGTGTTGCAACTCGCAATGTTAATGAATCACCGCTGGGGATTACCTATGCGAAATATCACACACATTAAAACTGTCTTTCAATAGAATATTAATGATTTATGAAACACCCTCATTTATTTTAATAGGAAGTGGAGTAAGTCCGAGTTGGAGCGAATAAAGGAGCTACCATTGGTTCGACTTGAGAACAGGGAACATGTGCGTGTCAGTGATCAATTGGTGTATTTTCCACCAGAGACAGATGAAGATATAGAAGATATTAAACCTTTGCTCAACGATTTGCGGATTCTTAAGTCAACCCTCCTTAGAAAAGAAGGGTACAATGACATTAAAGCATTCTTAAAAAATATAGGTGTTAAGGTGCTATATCCTAAAAACCTAATCAGTGAGTCAATTTGTCCTCTGTATCGTCAACCTGATAAGCCTTCTGTAATGAAAAACCGTCGGCATGTCCGTTATATTTTCAAGTCTTGGCAAAAGTTTGAAGGATCTGAACATAGTAGATTGGAAGAAGTTATTGCTGCAGAATCTGAACGTAGAAGATTGGGAGAAAGTGTTAGTGAGGTTCCGATTCTGCGAGCCTATAAAGGTACTCAACGGAAAACCTCTGACTTTGTAGTTCCTTGTAATGCGTATCTACCGCAAGCTTATACGCGGAACAATGACTTGGAAACCTATTTTTCGGTATCCGATAGCAATTTTTGGTTTGTAGATGATAAATACCGGACGAAAAATTCTGATAAAAATTCTGATACGGAATCTTGGCTTCAGTTTTTAAAAGCAATCGGAGCTAAGGATACGCCGCGGGTTATCCGAAAGAAAATTTCCCGTACTTCCGAAAATTATCAAGAATTTGACGAGGAACTTAAAAAGCGTGATATTAAATCGGAATATAGTACCCAATGGTGGGAAACGAATATTGAAGACTTTTATCTTCAAGGTCTGTCAGAGGTATTGGATAATATTAGTAAGAATAGTACAATGGAGCTCACACGAGTTCTATGGCACCTATTGGTTAAAATGGTTGAATCACTTCCTTCAGACGATTGGCAGCGGAATAGAGCCTTTCAAGGCATTTATCGTTGGTTCTATCGCACGGACAAACAGAAATTTTTTGATGCCACTTTTTCTCGTCAACTCAAATCAAACGCATGGATTCCTGGTAAACAAGGAAAACTTCACAAGCCTTCTGAGTGTTTCGCTCCAACCGCTGAAAACCGGAAACTGTTAGGCGATAGCGTATCTTATCTACCAGATAGTTTCAGTACCAACACTACGGCAGCAAGGTGGTTGGCTGGGAAGTTAGGAGTACATTTGAATGCGGATGCAGACAGTGTACTCAATTATCTTCAAACCATGAGCCAGAAGGAAATGAGTGTTGAAGATGTTGAACCGATTTATAAATTTCTTGATTCGCAGGACGAACCTCTGTGGGGATTTGAGGATGAACCCTTTATTTTTATTCCTGAACCAGAACCTCGCTGGTGGCGAATAGATGAGGTATTTTGGGAAAATGAAAGTGCTGTTTTCGGCGATGCTCGTGGTTATCTCAAAGCACATTACTCGGAAGATCTGAAGTCCTTTTTCACAACTTCTTTGGAAGTTCCAGAACGTGCTGATACGTTGGACTACGTTCGCGGCATCCAAGATATTACATCTAAGGCACAAGCTGAAAATAAAGAAATTCGCGCCCGCGTTCAGAAACTTTACCGTTGCCTATGGCGTTTTCTACAAGAAAACGGAGATTCATTGCAGGACGAAGAATGGCAAGAAGAATGGGAGCAGTTGCGAGAGGACGCATGTTGGCTCGGGAGGAAGGGAGACGAATGGGAATTTTACTTGCTTGAGGAACTCGTTTGGAACGATCATAAATATTGTGCTGAGATTGTTAAAGGTAAAGTGCCATTTTGGGCATTTGGCAATGATTTGTTGGAGTTTGCCAAGTATCTTGGTGTAGAGGGTTGTTATCAGGCTTCAAATATTGACTTTGACTGTTACAGTGATCAAGGAGAATGTATAAGTGAATCAGAGAAGGTGCAAAAGTTGGTTCCATATATTCATGACTTCCTTAATTCGACACCTTGGCGCGGAGTATATTCGGCAGAAGAAACGACTGGAATTTTAGATCGTTTGTCGGTTCGTCGAGCACAAAAATTAGAAGTAAGCTACGAGTTGAAAGGAATTTCTATTCCTGATCCAAATCCACGTCAAAGTTTTTTGGATCCAACAAGTCAAGGAACAATACTCTGGTTAGGACTGGAAGAGAGCGAAGGGGCGTATCCAGATCTCATTGGCGATGCCTTGCAAGATTATTTTGATATTAACGAACTACGTGAATTTATCAAAGATCTATTACTGACAAAAGATCTGGAGACTACTCTATTGAGTTGGAAACGACGAGGTTTCGAGCCTGATCTCTGTCTGTCACCACCAGAATTGGATTCTAAAGAAGACGAGAAGAAATCGCCGAATCTTGGTGATGAGGAACTTTCTGATGAAACCGGCAATGGAGATGATTCAGGAACGAATGACTCTGAAAATGAAACGTCAACAGGGGACGAGGATTCAAAAACTGGAGATGAGGACAACGGCTCAACTGGGGGTGAATCTGACACTCCATCGCGTCGTCCACGGCCAGGTAGAGCTGGAGCTCGCTGGCGTGGTGGAAGTGGAGGCGGCAAACCTAATAGAAGCAGGGGCACCGGCTATGGTGGTGGCGGTGGCGGAGAAGGTGAAAAACATAGATCTTTAAAGGAATATTTAGCAGCTAATTCTTCGCTGTTTGGTGAAGGATTAGAATTGATTGATACTGAGTATAGATTCGGTTCAGGTGATGAGGCAGATATCTTATTTGAGGATAGTTCTGGAAACCCCATAACTGTGGAGGTGAAACCTCCGATTTTATCTGGAAGCGATCAAGAGGTCTGGCAAGCCGTGAAGTATAAGCATCTTGCAGCTGTAGCATATAACCTACCATGTGAGGAGGTGCGCAGCATCCTTGTGGCCCCGGAAATTCCTGATAATGTTAAAGAGAAATGCAAAGAGTTGGGAATTGAGCCTTTTGAGGTCCCTCAGGAGTAGGAAACACAAATGTCTATGAAGTTTATAGATCTTTTCGCTGGGTGTGGTGGTATGACACTCGGATTCCAAAATGCTGGCTTTGAAGCAGTTGCTGCTTTTGATAATTGGGAACCAGCAATCAAGGTCTATCGTGCTAACTTTGCACATAACATACACAAACTTGATCTTGGCAATTGGCAGGAAAGTCTTACTACGCTCAATTCGTATCAATTTGATATGATTATTGGCGGACCTCCGTGTCAGGATTTTTCGCACGCGGGTAAACGGAACGAGGACTTGGGAAGAGCGGATCTAACCGTAGGTTTTGCGCAGATTGTCGCACATACAAAACCGCAATGGTTTGTCATGGAGAACGTGGATAGAACTGTGAAAAGCCAACGGTATAAGCAGGCAGGTGAGATTCTCAGAGCAGCAGGGTATTCGCTAACACAGCGGATTTTGGACGCAAATCAATGTGGTGTTCCCCAAAAACGGAAACGGCTTTTTCTTATAGGTGAGTTGGAACTATCTATCTCCAAGGATAGCAGAGCTCTGGCAAGTTATCTGGATAATAATCTGACGACTCAACCAATGACAGTACGCGATTACTTGGGAGATAGTCTTGAAATTGACCACTATTATCGACATCCGCGCAACTATAGCCGCCGCGCTGTCTTTAGTGTTGATGAACCGAGTCCAACGGTGAGGGGTGTTAATCGTCCAATCCCGAAAACCTACAAAATACATCCGAAGGACACTGCCCCTATTTCAGAGGAGGCCCGTCCACTCACAACATTAGAACGCAGTTACCTCCAAACTTTTCCAAAAGGCTTTCATTTCACCGGATCGAAGACCGATTTGGAACAGATGATTGGAAACGCCGTTCCCGTAAATCAGGCAGAGTACATCGCGCGCTGCATCGGCACTTACATTTCGGAAAAGGGAGATGCCTTGAATCCAATTAATCAAGAATCTGTTCAATTGCTCCTGTTTCGAGAATCAAAATGAAGGCTTCTGAACCTCTTTGTTGTTTCAACACAGTCCTGATAAAAAATGGAGACGAATGTATGTTCTATTTGACTGCTATTTTCATCGTTTGCGTGCTGTTTTCCTCAATCCAACTGACTGCCATGGCGCAGAACGTCAATATTTCTGAACCTGTGCCACCTCCAGATGCTGTTCGCAAAACTTTTGAACTTGACCCGTTTTATGAACAATGGATTGATGTGGAAGGATTGCCTGTTGTCGCATCGGCGAAGGTGGATTCTTACGCGCTGAAGGAAGCGGCGTGGCTCATTCGGCAGATGATCGGACATCGGCAGGATGTGTTACAGGCACTCGCAAAAAATAACGTCCGTTTCGCTGTGATGGCACATAACGAACTGACGACGCAGATTCCCGAACACAGTGATCTTCAACCCGACTACTATTGGGACCGACGGGCACGCGGTTTGGGTTCCACACCAGCGAGACCCGCTGTAAGTTGTGGTGAGGAAAACTTGCTTAACTATCAAGGCGACCCTTATTTTACTGAGAACATTCTGGTTCACGAATTCGCGCATGCGATCCACCAGATGGGATTAAATACGGTGGATCCAAGTTTCGATGACCGTCTTAAGGTGCTATATGATGCTGCAGTCGAAAAAGGGTTGTGGAAAGACACCTATGCCATTACGAACAGAGCAGAATACTGGGCGGAAGGCACACAGTCTTGGTTCGACACCAACCGAGCAAACGACGACCAACACAACCATGTTGACACCCGCGACAAATTGAAAGAATACGACCCGGCACTCGCGACGTTGCTCACTGAAGTTTTTGGCGATAAGGATTGGCGATACACGCAGGCGGGAACCCGTTTACGTCTCTCACATCTTCAAGGGTTCAATCCTGAAAAGTCGCCGAAGTTTGAATGGCCTGCCGAGTTAATAGAGTTAACAGAGTTCTATAAGCAAGTGAAGGATCCGAACAGCAAAGGCGGTGACAGGTGGGTAGATTTGGAGGGACATGATCCGAGTTTGCTTTCAAATCTAAGATCGGGTGCCAGTGCCACCGAAACTGCAATTATCTTCGTGAATCTCACCGAAGCCGAGATGGCGTACTATTGGGTAGATGGTGATGGTGAAGAGAGGTACTACGGCAAAGTTGCCGATGGTGATTTCGTCAATCAGCATACTTATGCTGGGCATATTTGGTTGGTCAAAGATGCTAATGAGAGTAACATCGCTGTGTTCCGTGCTGAAGATAAAACGGGACGGGCACTTGTTGATACGGAGCCACTGACTCAGGAAAAATCTAAGTGAATAGAGTTGTCCAAAAGGTTACTGCATTTATTGTCCGCGAGAGAGATGGTGTCAAGGAATTACTTGTCTTTAAACATCCGACTGCGGGGGTTCAGATTCCGGCGGGGACTGTTGAGGTGGGTGAGGACATTGAAACCGCTGTGAAGCGAGAGGCTTATGAGGAAACAGGCTTACGGTTTGTAGAAATTGAGAACTATCTGGGGTGTTTTGAAAATGAGTTGGAAGATAATCAAAGAATAATAGCGGAAACGACGCAGGTTTATATCGAACCCAACTTAACGGCGATCCCCTACAAACGAAAACTGTCCAAGGGGCTTACCGTTGATTACCTTTCTACACAAGAGGATTTCACACATATTTCGTACATTGAATACGAATATGACAAATTCCACAAGCCGATATGTATTGACGCTAACATTACAGGATGGGTGCCGAATAAAAACTTAAGCGCGCAGAAGAGAAGACATTTCTTCCTTATGTCCACACAAGAAGAAACAGCGGATGCGTGGGAATTAAAGAGCGATCAGGGGCACATTTTCAAGCCGTACTGGACACCACTTTCACCGAAGCCGAAAATTATATCGCCACAAAATAGATGGTTGGATTTTGTCTACGAGAAAATCTGAATTGTGGTAAAATAAACATTCGCATAGATTGCGGCACTAACTTTTCAGTTAGCATATTGAAAACGGGATAGAAGAATTATGAAAAATCTTAAACTGACTTCACTCGGACAAATTCCAGAAGCCGACATCACCTTTGGAGATCTGACGGTGTTCGTCGGTGAACAAGCGAGTGGAAAGAGCATTCTGCTCCAACTTGTGAAGTTAATCTTAGATGCAGGCGATATTACGCAAACGCTGAAAAAACACGGTTTTGATTGGCATGCGGAGCTCAAGAATTTTTTATCCCTCTATTTCGGTGAAGGAATGGACGGTATTTGGGACAATGCCTCGACGCAAATAACAGTTGACGATGAAGGGTTTGAGCTTGACGAAGTATTATCTCGGAAGGGGAAGAAAAAAGCAGAGTCCCTCTTCCTGATTCCAGCCCAACGGGTTATGACGCTCAAAGATGGGTGGCCGCGTGCTTTTACCGACTATGCTATTGGTGATCCGTACGGCGTCAAGCAATTTAGTGAACATTTACGTTTGTTTTTGGAAACCAGTTTGGGCATGAGTGAAGATGTTATTTTTCCGAAGGCACATCGTATGAATAAAACAATACGAGATGCAATCGGTGGACGTATTTTTGGAGGTGCCCAAGTTAAGCTTGATCGTTCAGGCTTACGAAAACGCATTATACTGGATATTGAGGGAAATCAACTGCCGTTTATGGTATGGTCTACTGGTCAGAGAGAATTTGTGCCGCTTTTGCTGGGGCTGGACCAGTTAATGCCTTCAGGTGGTGCTCGAAAAAAAAATAATATCAACTGGGTTGTCATTGAAGAACCTGAAATGGGATTACACCCGAAAGCAATTTCAGCATTGCTTACTGTTTTTTTAGAACTTATGAGACGTGGTTATAAAGTTATCGTTTCTACCCACTCATCACAAATTTTAGAACTTATCTGGGCGATTCGATTTATTGCTAAATCAAATGCTGCACCAACACGGTTAAGACAGTTGTTGGATTTGAATGCAAATGCCTATTCCAAAGACCTCACAGAGACAATCTTGAATCAAAAAACATTCAAAACCTATTATTTTTCTCGTCAGGAGAGTATTGTGAGCGTCAAAGACATTTCAACCTTAGATGCTGAAGATCCGGATGAAGCCGTATCGGATTGGGGAGGGCTTACACTATTTAGTACGAAGTCTGCTGATATTGTCACAAGAGCCGTGTCGGAGAGTGAATTTTGAATTTTACTGATGCTGTTAGGAGCGTTCCAGAAATTGCCCAGTGTCTGGAAGATGGGTTACAGGCATTAGAGCGACAAGATAAAACGAAAATAAAAGTCAACGCATCGCGCGACCTAAAAGGTAGTGTTTATATTGACAAGTGTCTTGAAAGGCGTTGCCCGAACGCACCTCGTTGGGATTACGTGTTCGGTTATAAAGACAGGGTTTACTATGTTGAAGTTCATCCGGCGGACAATACGCGTAAAGTAAGAGAAGTCACAGCGAAATTGCAGTGGTTAAGGCAGTGGCGTGAACGTTCCGCGAGGATCCTTGAAGATTTAGAGAGGCAGAGTACTTATCACTGGATTTCTACAGGAAAAACTGC
>JAAXHI010000515.1:0-1271 GCA_012270875.1 Candidatus Poribacteria bacterium
GACCAGGCCATCTATCCCACCCTGGAGGCTTTATTCAAACGCAAATGAACATAAAAAAGAACACTGTTATAGAACAAATCACTTGTTTTAATCAGCATCTTAATGTATGTCAATAACAATAAAATTCATGGCTGACATGACATTCATAATCAAGTCTAGTCGTTTCATGACTTTGTCGATCGTGTCATAGGCGGCCTTCCTCCTGCCAATCATCACAGGGCGTTGTCCAGTGGGACACTTGGGGATCCGATGCTTGAACTGGTCAATGACAAATGCAATGCCCTCGTTCATCAGGTTGTCCAGGTTCGGGGGCTGACGCGCCATTTCCGCCATCATGCCAATCTGAAACCAAAACAAAAAAGACTCTCAGCCATTTTTTTTTTCAACCCATCACAACAACACTTTTTCACTCACCGATAACCGGTGATCCATGATGCGGTGGCAGTGGTGACAGTGGCTGCCTTGGGGTGCGTGCAAACGAAACAGCACTTGGTTCCACCAATGATACTCGCCCAGGCGTTGGGGGAAGCCTGTGACGCTGCACTTGGGCAACCCCTTGAACTCCTGGACCACCTTCTTTCGCTTGTCCATGGTGTAAAAACACTCGACCCAAAACATGATTTTCACTTGCACCTCCAAGGGCAACACGTTGCCAAACGGCTTGTTCTTGGGATCGACCAACCCTTGGCAGTTCATGATGACAGCGCCAAGCATGAATGTGGTCTCTCCGCTCTGTTCCACCTTATTCATCTGTTCCTTGGACCAATCACCCACTCGCGCCAGGACCTGGGGGTCCAAACCAAAAAAGTGTACCCATGGGGGGTACCCCCTAGAGTCTCCTCTCGTGTTCAACATCCCCACGTGATGTCTCTCCACCAATCAGCTCCTCTCGTTGATTCTCTAAATCACGTTGCGCGCTCCATGTGGGCTCATTCCACTTTGTTCAGTTGTACTGGCCAAGATGGTGAGCTCGCTACAATCGATTGTGCTGTACTCAGTGCCCATCGCCATGTTGTTCGAAATGTTAAAGACCCTGTGGCACCTGCCGATGAGACGCGACTGTCTGCGCGCCCTGTTCAAGCGTTGTACCCACGAAGAGTTACGGGATTGGGCCAAAACGTTGCCGTGGGACCACCCCGTTGCCTGGAGCTTGGATCACCAGGTGCATCGCCGTCGCATGGCGGGTGAGTCCTATTGCTTTATTTTCATTGCCAGGGCGTGGGTTTCCTCATACCCCCTTTTTTTCTTGATTCATAGACGTGTTCCCGGGG
>JAAXHI010000515.1:1310-1775 GCA_012270875.1 Candidatus Poribacteria bacterium
GTCCACCTGTGTCTTTGCCCTCGACGAGCCAGACTCAATTGGGCCGCGCGGTTTTGGGTTCCAACCTGTTCGTGTTAATTTTTGTTTGATAGATTCCTTGGATTTCATGGAAAACCAACCCGTTTGCCACATTTATCAGTGGGTCGCCCATCCCACCCATGGCGGGGTCTGGAACCATTGTGAGAGAATGATGGATGGCTTAAGACTAGATGATGTGATTGCTGGAAACCGGGAGGGGTCCTTAACCGAAGACGACATTGTGGAGTACGTGCAGAATGGGGACCCCAACTTTCGGGACTGGGATGATTGGCCTCTACGCATGACCTTCCGGATTAATTCGTTTCTCCGGGCCCAGGGTCCCGTGGCTGAACCGGATTTAGCCCTGTTAGGGTTTTTAGATGATTAATTATAATTTTTTTCAGGCACGCATTGCCTCCTACGTCATCACACGCAATGGATCCGCCC
>JAAXHI010000162.1 GCA_012270875.1 Candidatus Poribacteria bacterium
CCTCCATTTTTCAATTGTACCAACAAGATGAATTCTTCTACTTAAAATAATACTTGATTTTACATGCAAAATCAAGTTAAAATAGAATTAAATTAGAAAATTGTGTGGAATTCTGAGTAAAAAGCAGTCAGGAGAATAGTTGTCAGTTATCAGTTATTAGTTGTCGGTAAGAAGTTATTGATTAATAGGACTTACGCAGCGTGCTCTTTTGTAGCATAAGAAACCGTTGGTTTCCTGTGCACTGAAAACGTCTCTGTTTTTTGAGAGTTTACCCGCTAACGGAACGTCATATCGTCAAAATTGCGTAAGTCCTGATTAAATTAGACATCTCTTTACCGATGGCCGATAGCCAATAGCCGATAGCGAACAAAATATGAAACTCAATTGGCAGCACCATCCATGGGCGGGAGTATTTCCGGCGACGCTCTGCCCCTTTCATGAAGATGAATCCATAGACGAAGCCGGATTGCGTCAGTACATGCAGGAACTCGCAAGTGTTCCGGGGATAAAAGGGGTTGTCTGTAATGGACACACCGGCGAGATCATGTCGCTCCGCCTGCATGAAAGACAACGCGTAACACAGATTACTGCCGAAGCCGTCGGTGACAAAGTTAAAGTCGTCTCAGGTGTCAGCGCAGAAGGGAGCCTCCCGGCAATTGATGACGCACTCGCCGCAAAGGAAGCCGGGGCAGATGCTATCCTCTTGATGCCCGCGCATCACTGGCTACGATTCGGCAGAACGCCTGAAACCGCAGTCGGGTACTTTCAAGATGTCGCCGAAGGCGCGGATATACCAATCATCGTTCACCAATACCCCGCATGGACGAAGGCAGGATACAGCCTTGAAGAGATGCTGGAAATGGTGAAAATTCCACAAGTTATCTGCATCAAAATGGGGACTCGCGACATGGCGCGCTGGCGATGGGATTACGAACAACTCAGAGAAGCCGCACCGGATGTGCCTATCTTGACCTGCCACGATGAATACCTGCTCGCTTCGCTGCTTGAAGGGAGCGACGGCGCACTCATCGGATTTGCTGGATTTGTACCGGAATTGATGGTCGATGTCGTCCATGCCGCCCTAAATGACGATCTCATCGGCGCACGCAAGGCACGCAGTCAGGTGGACGCGCTGGCACGAATCGTCTACAACTTCGGAGAACCGAGCAGCGACGCACATCAGCGGATGAAATGCGCACGCTGGCTGATGGGAAGATTCCCGTCAATGACCATGCGCCGACCACTCCGTCAACTGTCAACAGCCGAAGTAGACAAAATTCGAGAAAGACTTGAAACCACCGGCTATCAGTGCGTTAACAATCTTCCGTCAAATCCCCATGCTTTAGCTTGCGGGATGTAGACGGCGAAGGGCATGATACAAAAATGAAGTTGACAATTTACTGAAAATGTAATATGATTATAGTATCATAGTGGCAGACAGGTCAAGCGTAATCGCAAGGTTGCGTGTCTGCCTGCCCACTTCACACGGTAAAAACCTGTGAACTGTGAAAACCGATGAAGACCTATAAATACAAGTTCTCTCACCAGTCAAATATAATCATGCTTGGTAATCTGATAGACGATCTGCACAATGTGCATGTGCATTTATTGCGTCTTCAACGGCGTTATTATCGTCTTTACGGGGGTTATATTCCACTCAAGCGTATTCTGAAACATATCACCAAGTTGAAACGGACAACAAAACCGCATTGGCATCAACTCCCGTCGCAAATGATACAAGACGTTGCGATTCGTATAGATTTAGGTTACCAGCGTTTCTTTGACAACATAGAAGATAGGAAGTTAGGTAAAACAACAAAGAAGATTGGTAAGCCGAAAATCAAGCCGAATCACAAATACAAATCTGTGACGTTTACACAAGCGGGGTACAAAATAGAAGGTAATCGTCTGACAATCAATTGTCTAAAGAAGTCCTTCACCTTTTGGAAACACCGCGAGTGGACAGGCATGATAAAGAAAGTGACAATCAAGCGTGATAATGTAGGTGACTACTATTTACACCTGACGTGTGAGGATTGCGAACCCACCGAGAAACTCCCATTGACCGGTAGTGAGGCAGGGGCAGATTTCGGTTGTAAAACATTCCTCACGCTTTCAGACGGCACAGAGATAAAGTCTCCGCAGTTCTATAAGCAAGGTCTCAACGCAATCCGTTCAGCAAACAAAGCACTTTCTCGTAAGCAATATCTGTCTAACGGTTGGTATCGTGCGAAACGTTACCTCTCTTGCATTCATAAGAAAATAGCCGATAGCAGACGCGATTGGTTTTTTAAATTAGCCCTTCGTCTTGTGCGTAAATACGATAAGATTGCGATAGAGACGCTGAACCTTGAAGGCATGAAACGTCTATGGGGTCGGAAAATCTCTGATCTTGCCTTCGGTGAGTTCTCTTTGATCCTTCAATGGACGTGTGCGAAATACGGCAAAACCTTCTTGAAATCGGGTCGTTGGGAAGCGACAACAAAACCGTGCTCTGACTGTGGGTATCACAACGAAAATCTTACACTCGACGATAGAGAGTGGATATGTCCTGAATGTGGTTCTCACCACGACAGAGACGTAAACGCTGCGAAAAACATATTGCAGGCTGGGGTACCCGCGTAATAATGCGCGATAAAACCGATCTGATTCGGGATAATAGCCTGCGGGTGGAGCGACAGTAAGACGGTGGACTCTCAGAGAAAACCGCAATCGCTATGAAACCGAAGCCCCACCCTTTAGGGTGTGGGTGGTATCACCTAACCAATCTCTTTACCACGTCCGCTATTTGATGTAAGTGCTATACGGAGTTGGAGGGACGAAATGTCACGTCTAAAATATGCATTAATCGGTCACGGCAGACGCGGTGCCGCGCATCTATCAACCGCTGCGACATTAAAGGATACCTTTGACATAGTTGCTGTATGCGATGCACACCCGGAATCTGCAGAGGCTGGCGCAGCGAAAATCGGTGTTAAAGCCTATACGGATGTCCGAAAAATGGTGGATGAAGTCTCACCAGAGGTCTGCGATGTCGTCGTGCCTGCACCACTGCATCACACCGTCTCCTGTTATCTCTCACGACGCGGCATCCCACACAACGTAGAGACCGGACTCGCACCGACACTCGGTTTGATGGATATGATGATCGCCGACGCTGCCGAAAACGGCGTGCAACTCCAGACATCCGAGAACTTTCCGTTTGTTCCTGTCGAACAGTTCGTGTGCAAACTCATTAAGGAAGACGTAATCGGGAACGTCCATAAATGTTACCGACTCTTTTCAACAACCGGCTATCACGGACTCGCTGCAATACGGTGCCGTATGGATGCCGCTCCCAAAATGGTCAGTAGCATCGGGCATACGATGCCTGTTACGCCCTACGTTGACAGGGCAAAACGAGATTTTAATCGCGAAAATCTTGAGTTTTACGCGATTGATTTTGAGAATGGTGGCATCGGCATCGCCATGGTCGGCAACAAAAACGGGTGTCTCGGACGGAATAAACTCGTCGGTTTCGAGACCTGTGGCGAGCGCGGCACGATTATCACTAACGGAAACCAAGGGGCTACTGGCGGCGAAACAGTCAATGTTTGCACAGACGAAGAACTCACCCAACACGCCGGAAGAGCACAAACATACGAATTTCAGCGAGAATATAGCGAAGACAAGACCCTGCATCGTATCTTTGTAAAGCTGCCAGCATCGTTAGGGGGTACCGTTGAATGGGTAAATCCGTATCGGGATACGAGTATTTCAGAGACAGGCATCTCGTTGGCAACAATGCTTGACGGTATCGCCCGCGCGGTACGAGAAGATACACAACCACTTTGGACAGGTGAAATGGGTAGAGCCGATCAGGAAATGGTGATTGCTGCGCACCGATCCATCCGGACAAATCGACAACCCATCCAACTCCCACTCGAACCCGACCCTGCTGAAGAAGATGCGTTTGACCGAGATTTTGAAGCACAATTCGGTATCCATCCCCGCGAGGACATCGAAAAGGCGTTAGAAGTTAATTTCAAGGCACGTTAGTCGAAGTGCAAATTGCTTATAGAGGAAAAAATGAAAGAAGTTAAAATTGGATTTATCGGATGTGGTGGTAATGCCAACGGACACATGAACCAGCTGTCAGGCATTGAAGGCGCAAACATTGTCGCTGTGTGTGACGTTCAAGCAGAACGCGCACAAAGTGCAGCTGAGAAACACAATGCGGATGCCTATACCGCACACCAAGACCTACTTGAACGCGACGACTTGGATGCAGTCTATCTCAGCCTCCCCGTTTTTGTTCATGGACAACCAGAACTTGACGTTATCGAGCGCGGCTTACCGTTTCTTGTTGAAAAGCCTGTTGCCATCAACATTGATATTGCGCGTGAAATCGAAGCAGCGGTGACAAAAGCCGGACTCATAACATGTGTCGGTTATCAACTGCGCTACCTCGGTTCCACGCGAATAACGCAGCAAATCCTAAGCGATAAAACGATTAACATGGTGGTCGGCAAGTATTGGTGTGGCAGTGGTCTCGGCAGCCCAGATGGCTGGCTACGACAAATGAACAAATCCGGCGGACAGTTGGTCGAACAAGCAACACACACAGTCGATATGATGCGCAATCTCGCTGGCGAAGTGGAATCGGTCTACGCCATCCAAGCAAATCGGGTGCTAAAAGAGATCGATTGCCCAGACAGTAACAGTGTCGGACTTCAATTCAGCAACGGTGCTGTCGGTTCATTGACAGCCGCTTGGGCGTATGCACGCGACTGGTCAAACGCCAATATTTTGGATATCCTATACGAACAAGAACTCTTGAATTGGAGCCCATCAAGAGTCTCCGTACATGAAGATGGCGAGTGGGTAGATAAAACAGAGCCGGGACCAACAATCGACGAAGTTTTTGTAGAGGCTGTCCGTAGCGGCGACGCATCTCCAATCTTGAGTCCATATAGTGATGCCGTCAAAACACTTGAAATATCGCTCGCGGCAAATCTCTCCGCGCAAGAGAAGCGATTGGTAGAAATATCTTCCCTATAATAGGAGGGGTTTGTAACCCCAATTCTCTAAGGTAAAAATCATGGCTAAAAAATACCGAGTAGCGATTGTCGGATGCGGTGGTATTTCTCACGCACACGGCAACGCGTGGCGCGATCTACCGGAAATTGAAATCGTAGGCGCGTGCGACGAGAAATTTGAATCGCTTAAGCGTTTTGCTACCGAATATAACGTCCAGAATACTTACAACGATCTCCGACAGATGTTGGAGAAACAGGAACCAGAAATCCTTGTAGTCGCCACGTGGCCCTCAAGCCATCTCAAAAATGTGTTGGAGGCAGTGCGGTGTAATGTCAAAGGCATTCTTGTTGAAAAGCCGATCACTGTTAACACGACACAGTTAGAACAGATGATTCAAGTTACAGAGAACGCCAATATCTTACTAATGGAAGCGTTCATGTATCGGCACCACCCACTGACGCTCGCCGTGAAACAGAAGATTGAGGAAGGCGCGATCGGGGAAGTACGCTACGCACGTTCTACTTTCTCGACCGGACTCACAGATCGTCAAAATTGGCGATTGAGAGGCGACCTCGGCGGCGGCGCTGTCATGGACTTAGGCTGCTACTGCATCAACATCATGCGTTATCTCGTCGGACGAGAACCGCAGTCCGTCTGGGCAACAGGTAAATTTGAACCGATTAACAACGTCTGGGAAACATTGATCGGAACTTTAGATTTCGGTGATGGCATTACCGGACAATTAGATTGCAGTTTCGGTTGGACGTGGCGTGAATCTTATGAAGTCGCTGGCACGGATGGCACGCTCTTTGTTCAGAGCGCGTGGGGCAACTCGGAAGGCGAGGCACACTTTACTATAAACGGCGAAACCTTTAGCGTCAGTGGCGTAAATCCCTATGCCGCTGAAATCTTGGATCTCTGTCAAGCAGTGGAAAACGGCACGCCGACCCGATTACCAATATCGGACGCACTCGGAAATATGCGAACCATTGATGGATTGCACGAATCCGCAGGTACAGGTCAGTGCATCAAGATCCCTGTGTAAAAACTTGAGAATAGTTGACAGCAATCAAGGGATTAATCATCAACCATCGGCGGCCCGCACTCGGTAAAAGGGTGTTGTGTCCGCCTTGGAGTGTTAAGAAGCCTGCGCGATTTTAAGAAAAATGTGTAGAATTAAGCAGGAAACTTGCGCGGAACGTAGTGGAGCGCAGCCCAGGAGGCCATAAATTAAAAAATGTTTGAACAAATAATGAAGTACCCCATTGACGTTTTTCGAGAAGGCAATTTCTCGTTTGGGGTGCCGCTACCAGGGCTTCTAATTGCTGTTCTACTTGTCGCACTTGTTGCCGCTACGATATGGGCATATCGGCGCACGCACGGACGCATTCAACGCGGGTTTCGCGGTTTCCTCATTTTTCTACGCGCAATCGTGCTATGTCTGCTCGCCTTTTGTCTACTCAAACCGTTCCTCACAATTTACCAAACGAATCCAGACGACTCCTATCTATTGGTAATGGTTGACCAGTCCAA
>JAAXHI010000261.1 GCA_012270875.1 Candidatus Poribacteria bacterium
CTTTTAGGTATTTCCGCGCCGACTGCTATGTAGTTAGCCGTCAGCAATCAGCAAGAATGGCTTTCGGCTTTCGGCTTTCAGTAAGAGGAATCGGTAACCATCCCCTCTTTACCGACTGCTGAAAGGTTTTTTCGTAGAAAAAACCGACCCGAGAGCCGACAGCCAATGACGATAGGAAAAAAATATGGCAAAAGATTATAGACAAGTCGATAAGGCACATGTGTGGCATCCATTGTTTCAACATCAACGCCTTGAGGAGACACCGTTAGCGGTGTATGAATCGGCGCACGGGACAACGGTTGTGGACGCGGAAGGACGCGAGTACTTAGACGCTTACTCTGCACTCTGGAATGTCAATGTCGGTTATGGCAGGCAGGAGATCGCAGACGCAGTCTATGAACAGATACAGAAGTTGCCTTACTATCCACACTCACAGATTAACGTTCCCGCAACGATGTTAGCGGAGCAGCTCGCCGCGTGCCTTCCGGGTGACCTGAATCACGTCTACTTTTCTAACAGCGGTTCAGAGGCGAACGAAACCGCCATCAAAATCGCGCGGCAGTATGGCAGGCAAACCTATCCAGGTGAGAATCGCTACAAGATTATTAGCCGTTATCGCGGCTACCACGGATTTACTTATGGCGCGATGTCCGCAACAGGACAGGCACGAAGAAGGAAACCATTTGAACCGCTCGTTCCAGGGTTTCTACACGCGCATCCACCCTACTGCTACCGATGCCCTATCGGATCCGAGTATCCATCCTGCGGTACTGAATGCGCCGATGAAATTGAACGGATGATCCAATGGGAAAGTCCAGAAACTGTAATCGGTGTTATCGCGGAACCTATTATCGGCGGTGGAGGTGTGATTGTTCCACCAGACGAATATTTCCCAAAACTACGGCAAATCTGTGACGATTACGGTCTGCTCCTCATACTCGATGAAGTCATCACTGGCTTCGGACGAACTGGCAAGATGTTCGCCTGCGAGCATTGGGATGTGCAACCCGATCTCATCACGTTAGCAAAAGGGTTGACGAGCGGGTATCTCCCACTCGGTGCTTGTGTTGCTTCAACGAAGGTTTTCAACGCATTCCTCGGTGATAGCGAGGATAATAAGGAATTTGCTCAGGTCTGTACTTATGGTGGACATCCGGTTGCGTGCGCTGCTGGTGTCGCGAACTTGAAGATTCTCCAAGAGGAACGCCTTTGGGAAAATGCAGAAAAAGTCGGTACACATCTGCTCTCGAAGTTAGAGACTTTGCGTGAGTTGCCCATCGTTGGTGATGTACGCGGTAAAGGGTTAATGCTCGCTGTGGAGTTCATTGAAACCGATGGCACACATCTCGAAACGGCAAAGACGAACCGAATTGTCGGACAACTCCGAGAGGCGGGGATCATTGTCGGGAAGATCGGTCATGCTGTTGAGGAACCGGAAAACATTATTTACATCGCGCCACCGCTTATCTTGACAGAAGCGGAGGCAGATAGAATCTTTAAGACGCTACGTCAAGTACTTGTCCAATAAGAGTTTTAACTGATGTCGTTTAGCAGCCGGTATTTTGTCGGGGTGGGTAGCGAGTGCGTATTGAAGTGCATTTGAATAGGCACAGGTCCGTTCTTCCTCGTGGATTTTGGCGACAGCAGCTCGAACGATTTTTTTGGAAGTTTCAACGTTGAAACGGACATTCTCAAGGATCATCTCGGTCGTCACGTTATCGTGCTCGGGGTGCCAACAATCGTAATCGGTAGAGCATGCGAGGACAGCGTAACACATTTCAGCCTCGCGAGCGAGTTTGGCTTCAGGTGCCGCAGTCATCCCGATAATGTCGAACCCGAAGCGTCGGTAGAGTTCGGACTCAGCCTGTGTTGAAAACGCCGGGCCTTCCATACAGATGTAGGTGCCGCCGTTATGGACATGGGCCCCGACTTCCGCAGCTGCTGTGGATAAAAGCGTGCTGAGTTCTGAGCAGAAAGGGTGCGCGAGACTCACGTGAGCAGCAATACCGTCGCCAAAAAAGGTAGACTTTCGGTCCTTGGTGTGATCGTAGAGTTGGTCCGGCACAACAAAGTGGCGCGGTTCAATATCTTGTCGCAGGCTACCGACTGCACTGACAGAGATAAGCCATTCGACATCTAACGATTTTAGAGCATAGATATTGGCACGGACATTAATATCAGAAGGAAGCAATCGGTGACCAACACCGTGTCGCGGTAGGAAAACAACGGGTTTTCCGTCAAGGTTGCCGAGAATAAGGGCATCGCTGGGTTTACCAAACGGAGTTTCAACTTCGATTTCTTCGATGTCTGTTAAACCTTCCATCTGATAAAAACCGCTGCCGCCAATAATTCCGATACGCATTTTTTGTCCTTTCACAAGACGTGAATAGACTGATGTCTATTCTTCTGACAACTGATAACTGACGACTCTTCAATATGGCACTATTACACTGTGATAATTTAACACTTGAGGGAAAATCGAGTTCCGCCGTTGCTACTTACATCCGGGTGAAGGAGCTTGATCTCGTTTTCGATTTAGGCAGATGTCCGATGAATTTTATCGGAATTGGTAATGTCTTTATTTCCCACTTTCATCTTGATCACTATTTCGGGCTGCCTATCTATATCAGCCAACGTTGGCTTTCGGGGATACCACCGGGAAACATCTACGTCCCGTGGCGCGGTTCTAAGCAGCTGATGCATATCCTCGATAGGATCTCAGCATTAGACACAGGCAGGAGCTGGTCATACCAAATTACACCGGTGCGGATAGGCGATACGATTCCGTTCCGGCAGAATTTAGTGGCACATGTTTTGCCGAGCAACCACAGTGTTCCTGCGGTCTCTTATTTGATCTGTGAGGTTCGGAAGAAACTGAAACCGGAGTTTCAGCATCTGTCAGGGCGTGAAATCGCGGAGTTGAAGCAATCAGGAGTCGAAATAACGACAGAGGTGCAATTGCCGTTAGTTGCATACCTTGGGGACACACGGAGCATCCCGATTGATGCGCATCCGTTACTGAAGCAGTGCAAAGTGCTAATTTGTGAATGCACATTTATCCTACCGGAACATCGGATACGTGCCAAAAAGACAATGCATCTACACCTTGAGATGTTGCCCGCACTGTTAGCCGACATTGAGAGCGAGCATATCGTTCTAACCCACTTTTCCCGACGTTATACACCAGAACTTATCCGACAAAAAGTTTACAATTACTTACCACCAGAAGAACGTTCCCGCGTTCAACTGTTTCTCTAATGCACTGTCCACAAAACATATCGCAGAAGAGAACGTTCCCAATGTTCAATTTGCCATTAAAAATGTAGAGTCAGATTGTGTTTGTAGTGGCGAGTCCGTAGCTATTCATCTTCGTGCGTCAATGAACGATAATGAAAGCCCGGGAACTCGCCCTACAGCACACAACGAACACTTTTCTCCTAAGATAGCATAAGGAAACCGAGACATAGCGAACGGGTTTCCCTAAAATTAGGATTAGCTGCCCATACCGGGATGGGAATTTGCATCTTGGTCGGATGTACCGGCTTCCTGTTCTTCATAGAACTTGTATCCGTCTTCATCCTGGTCAAGTTCGTACTGACGTACAATTTGCTCTGCTTCACGAAGATAGGGTGTATCTCCTTTTGTGATGCTCATATAGGCTTTGAATTGTTCATAAGCAGCCCCGAATTCACGGATGGAGCGATAGCAGACGGCTTGTTGGTAAACAGCCTCGTTCCGCCATGTAGACTCTGGCGCGTTTTCAAATAGACCCTCATACGCGGCAATTGCGCGTTCGTACTCACCGTTCTGTTGATAGAGGGTGCCGATACGATAGAGCGCATCTGCTGCAGCGAATTTCTTATGGGACAGGTCCCTTGCCAACGTCTTGTATGCATTGATAGCACGGGGGTAGTTACGAAGTTTCTCCCAGTTCCCGGCAATCTGTTGGAAATTTTGAACGACCTGATCACCATACCCCATCACCCACATATCAGCAGGCGTAATTTTGCGTCCAGTTTTCCGGTATTCTACCGCCTTCTTATTCCGGTATTTATCGATCTCGTCCACCAGAAACTTAATTTCTGTCAGAATTTCGTTTGTCTGTTTTAGGAGCGTTCCGGCTTGGGATGCTTCGTAAGAATCAGGGAACTTCTGTGTGACACCGACGAAAGCGGGCCAGCCGCCCTGATAGTCATAAAGCGTGTAAAAATAGACGTTCCCCGTCTGGAATTGCGCCTGCGGTGCTTTGGCGTGTTCAGGAAATTCTTCAACTAACCGTTCATAATGACGGATGGCTTCGGTGTAATTTTCTAAACTTTCATAAGCACGTGCGACCTCGTAAAGTGCTTCTGCAGCAATATTAAAGGTCTCGTCTGTGGGTTCATTATCGTAAATCGCCTTATAGTTTTGGTATTCGGCACGCTTTGTCTTAATGACTTCTCGGTTTTTCCGAATATTCGCCGTACCACCTTTTGCTTCGTTTGCGTAATATCCGGTAGGATCTAAGGCGACGATGGCTTGGTAATGGTTGCTTGCATTATCCCAATCGTAGCGACGCTTATAGATTTTAGCGATTTGGTAATGTGCGCGCTGTGCGTATTTCCCTTTCGTATCGCGTTCAATGACCTCTGAATAGAGTGTCATCGCTCTATCGTAAAGTCCTTGCTGTTTCTGGCGATTCTTCTCCATCTTTTCTGGGTCCTCGTCGCGCACTTCTGTAGTTTCTGCTTCGTCGAATGCACTGTCGGCGTTCTGAAGTTTGGCACCGAGCGGAACAATACTAATGCCGCCTGTTGTGCAGCCGAGAATTGTCGCTGTGAGAAAAGCCAACGCAAGGACGAGAAAATAGGTTCGATCTATTTGGAGACCGAAGCCGAGTGTGAAACGGTTCATGGTGAATCCTCCTTAGGAAAAAAGAAATATGCCGGTATATTTTCAGCCAGAGAAATCTAACTGGCCGGCATTCCGTTCATCGTTAGCGACATTATAGCAAATTTGCAAAAAATGTCAACATTTTATTAATTTTTTTATAGAGGCGTTCAGTTTTCAGGGTATATCTGCATATTTTCAGGGTATATCGGCTTAATAATGTTCCTATAGGTTTTGAATCCTTCAGCAGCGGCTTCAAGTTCACCCATAGAACGATAGCAGACCGCTTGCTGGTAAATGGCTTCGTTTTGCCATATAGACTCAGGGGCATTTTCAAACAGAGCATCATACGCCTCAATTGCGCGTTCGTAGTCACCATTCTGCTGAAAGAGCTCCCCGATTCGGAACAGGGCGTGAGCGGCGGCGAATTCCTTATGTGATAAGTCCCGTGCCAACGTCTTGTATGCATTGATAGCACGGGGGTAGTTACGAAGTTTCTCCCAGTTTCCAGCAATATGTTGAAAATTCTGAACGACCAGATCACTATATTCTACCACCCACATATCCGCAGGTTTAAT
>JAAXHI010000187.1:0-16197 GCA_012270875.1 Candidatus Poribacteria bacterium
GTCCAATTGATATAGTTAGTTGACCGAATGACGTGGGTTGTCATTTCGCCAATATCTGTGTCGTTAATGCGTTCGTGTTCCCACATCGCACCGATACCGAGATAGAGGTTAAATCTGGAACTCGGCGGATGTGAAGCGAACCGGATCCCGCCACCTGCCAAATTCCGATCACTCAGGAGAATGGATTCGTTGAATTGTTTTTGGAGGAAAGACTCGAAAAGGACGTGCTGCGTCAGGCTTCGGATAATTCGTGCGTGTGCCATACCCTTATTGATAAAAAAATCACCGCTTTTCCGACCTTGTTGGAGGCTCCCGAAAACGAAGCCGTGATAGGTTTTTGACAGATAATCTGAACGGAATCGCGTACGCGCAGTAAACAGGTCTGTATTGCCAGCCCGATAACTCAAATCCAAGTTAACGCTGTTATACCAACCCGGCTCCAACTTCATCTGTCGCATCGTTTCGCCTGTGAAGATGTTCACTTGTGCTGCGAGCGGGGTAGAAAAAACAATAAGTAAAAAAAGACAAATGCCGACAATCTGTCTGTGTTTACCCTGATTTGGAAAATGCTTTGGACAAAATCGTTTTGTGATGGTAAAATCGCTAAAAGAGATATGAAACACAAGTCCCTCTCCAAGACTTACGCAGATTTAGCATGCAGCGCGATATTTGGGTATATTTAACCCCCTAAATCCCCCTTATCAGGGGGACTTTAAGAGTAAATGCGTAAGCCTACTCTCTATGGAAGGCAGAAAATGCAACGAATTCTTATAGACACCAACCCGGGCGTAGACGACGCGTTTGCCATTTTTCTCGCGATGCGCTCACCTGAATTACACGTAGAGGCAATGACGACCGTTTGCGGCAATGTCTCTGTCGCACAAGCAACACAAAATTTGCTAACAATCTTAGGCGTGCTTGACTTAGACGAGTTCCCTATTATCGCCGAAGGCGCAGCAGAACCGCTCGTCAAGCCGCTCGTGATGGCGACACATGTTCACGGTGACGACGGTTTAGGCAATGTGAGCCAATTGCGAAACACCGATGGCAACCCACTGTATCCTCAGGCAAACACCCCTATTTCATCGGAGTCGGGGGTTGACCTTATTCTTGAGATGGCAGCCCGCTATCCAGATGAACTCACTATTATCGCTCTCGGTCCACTAACGAACATCGCGAAAGCAATCCGTAAAGATGCCGAGCAGATGCAGCGAGTTCAGAAGATTGTCCTGATGGGTGGCGCGTTCGAGGAATACGGTAATGTCACAACGACCGCAGAATTTAACATCTTTGTTGATCCGCATGCAGCCCACGAAGTTTTCCACTTTGATGTGCCTATCCATATCGTGCCGCTCGATGCGACACACCAAGTTATTTTAACTGGCGAACGATTGCACGCCGAAGTTGATAAACGAGAAGGCAAAGTCTCCCACTTCCTCAAGGATTCCACACAGGCTTGTATGGAATTTTATCGCCAACACGTTGGGTTCTGGGGGTTTCATATCCACGACGCGCTTCCGATTGGTACACTTACGCGCCCAGACTACTTTGAGAGTGTCAATGCTTACGTACAGGTTGAGACTGAAGGCACTTTGACAAACGGCATGACAGTTGCCGATTTACGCAGGGAACGCCAACCTTTCAATCCGAATGCAAACGTCTACATTAAAGTAGCGGCGGAAGCGTTTTTAGACTGCTTTTTCGAGCGACTTCAGTGAAACAGGACTACTTTATGGTGCTGGCAGAAAGTCTTGGGAACTTGTAGTTTGTGCTGAAGGTGTTGCCTTCAAACATTGCGTCTTGATGCGTCTCACCGCGGACTAAGGCTGCCTTTCCATCCGTTTGGAAGCGGTTGTTGTAGAAACGGATGTTATGAATCCCATCACTTGAACAGTCAACACCAACAGGATTTCCATCAGGGGATTGCGTTGTGCAAATTGTATTCGCGTAAAGCGTTGTGTCTGTAATGCCTCCATTCGCACCCGTAGACCAAAGGTGAATACCGCCATAACTATTTCGCTGACCGTCGTTCACACTCAAGTTATAACGGAAAAGGTTGCCATAAAACGGACGCGCACCCGCAAACTGTGCCAAAAGATACCCGGCACCGTCATTGTCGTGGGAATAGTTATACTGAACGACCGAATTCGTCATACCGCCATCTAAATCGAATCCGCCGCCATCTTTACTGCTGCCTGTTCGATTGTGATGAGACTCGTTGAATTGAAGTACAACACGGCTGGCATCCCAAGCCCATATCCCGACGGGACCGCCGCCTTCGTAATCGTTCAATTGACCGTTTTCGTAAGCGCGACAGTGTTCAATGATCGCTCCATCTACCTGTCCGAGGACGATGCCGCTTCCCGAATGACTGCCCTTGCCGGGGATCCCCGCATTCCTATAAGCACTACAATTGCCGATATAAAAATCGGTGTGCGCGTAACCCGCTTGCTCTGGATTCCAAGCACCGATACAACTAATTCCCGCGTCGCCATTGTCGTGGCTTGTGGTATTCGTGATTTTGACATCTCGAAATCCGCTCCAACTGCCATCTGTCGGCTGTGCCGTGAGGCAGATTCCAGAATACTTGAAACCGCTGACATCCACCCGATGCACCCGAATGTTTGCGAATTTGATACTTCCGGGTAGGGTGTTGCTGAACAAAATACCAGACCCTGTATTTTCCGATGCACCTGCCCCGACAAAATTGAGGTTGACGAGGTGCACACCGCCCATGTTCTTTGCTACGAAACCGGCACCAAATCCAGCGTCAATGGTTGCTCTACCTGAACCGTAAGCACCAATTGTTATGGCACACGATGCTTGCCTAACATTAGCGAGGCAGAGGTTACCGACGAAGGTCTGATTCGCTTGAAACCAGACAGAATCCCCCGGTAACAATTCGGTAGCATTCACGCGTTGAATACTTCGCCACGGCTGCGTTTTGGACGCACCGGTGTTTGCATCGTTCCCGAATAAACTGACGTAGTAATCCATTACAACAATTTAAAACACATTCACCCCGCCGAGTGGGTGATTCGGAATATAGCGGAGTTCGCGATACGGGTCGCTCTGGAGCATCATCGGCACTTCCAATTTAGGGAGTCTCAGTTCAGCAAGTTTAACACGCTGCTCAGTAGTAAGTTCTGCCGATACTTCCTGAATTATATCTTTAATTTCGTCAAGATATACGTCGCGCTGTCTGAGAAATTTCCGTGCTTCCTCCCGAAATCGAATGAGTTCCCGCCGCGTCCGGGTGTCTGTGAATCCGTCTTCGTATTGACCGTACCGCCGTTGCGTGATCCCTGCCCGAAATATCTGATAATCCGCCTCTAACTGTTTCTTCTCAAAATCGTAATCTTCAACGATATCTCGAATGAGATTCAGTTTCGGATGAATTTTCTGCTGTTGATCTGTTGTGAGTTGCAACGCAGCGGAACTTTTGGAAACATCAATCAACTTGAGTCCCCCACAAGCTTGTAAGCCGCCGCAGAGGATTAGAATGAGTAGCGTCCGTCTGTTTCGCATAATTCAGTCTCCTGACAGGCGGGAGCGTCCTTAACTCTCTAAGTCGTACAATTCGCCATACTTCGTACGCAGATATGCCATGTAAGGTTCAATAGACAGCGGGGTTCCGGTTGCCTGTTCAACAATTTCAGGTGCGGTGTATTTCGATCCATATTGATAAAGGTTCTCTTTTAACCAATCGTGGAGTGTGTGGAATTTACCGTTTTCAATGTCAGAAGGGATTTGCGGATGTGCTTTGACAGCAGTCGAGAAAAATTGTGCCCCTAAGATATTACCTAACGTATAGCCTTGAAAGGAACCGCCTATGAACCCAAAATACCAATGCACATCTTGTAAAACACCGTCCTTGTCATCCGGCGGTACGATACCGAAATCGGCTTCAAACCGTTCACGCCACGCATTCGGTAGGTCCCGAATCTCCAATTCGCCTTCCAGCAGTGCCAGTTCAAAATCGAAACGCAACATGACATGGAGATTATATGTCACTTCATCAGCGTCTGTGCGGATGAGGGAGCGTTTCACCTTGTTGATCGCCCTATAAAATGTGTCCAATGGGACATCACCGAGTTGCTCAGGAAAGACACTTTGAAGTTTCGGATAATAGTGATGCCAGAACCCTCGGCTGCGTCCGACAATATTTTCCCAAAGCCTCGATTGACTCTCATGCACCCCCGATGAGGTGCCACCAGCAAGCGGTGTGCCTTCCAAATCCATACGGATGCCCTGTTCATACAACGCGTGTCCAGTTTCGTGTAGTGTGCTGAACAACGCATCACCAAGGAAATCCTCTTTCGCCCGGGTTGTAATTCGGACGTCACCGAGTGAAAACTTCGTCATAAACGGATGATGCGTTTTATCCTGTCGTCCGCGGTTCATGTCATAGCCGAACTGTTGAGCGACTTCCAAGCCGAACGCGAGCTGTTTCTCTTCGGGGAAGTATTGGTGCAAACACGAATCATCAGCGGGTTCTTGTGATGTGATCGCAGAAACAATCGGAACGAGTTCTTGGCGCAATTCCGCAAAGACGCGTTTGACATCCGTCGCTTTCATCCCGTAATCGCTTGAGTCAATAAGCGGATCCGCGATGTGATCATAGCCGGGAAAGAAGTTCGCAGCCTGCCTGCTATATTCGAGTGTTTTTTCGAGATACGGACGTACCCGCTCAAAATCATTTGCCGGACGTGCCTCAGTCCAGACTTGATAAGATTCAGAGGTGTGGTTTACGACTTCTGCTGTAAATTCTGCGGGTACTTTAATTGCATCTTCATAGTCTCGCCGTACGATACGGAGGAGACTTGCTTCATCGGAATCATAAGCGAGGCTCTTCTCATAAGGCGCAAGGGCATCAAGCAATCTTCCGATAGCTGGGTCTGTGAATTTTTCGTGCGCCAATCGTCTGAGTGTCGCGGTTTGACGTGCCCGTGCGGCAGCACCCCCTGCGGGCATGTAGGTGGATTGATCCCAATAGAGCAGCCCGCCAGCGGACGATATGTTATTCACTTCAAGCAGACGGTTTTTAAGTTCTTGAAACTTGGTTTCCACAATATCATTTCTCCCTCTTCTGTAATCTAATTAGGACAGACGCAGTTTGCGTGTTTTCGCGCAACCTCGGTTTTGTAGTTGCACAATTCGTAGGTCTACCAGTCGATTTCATTGAGATTTTCGACCGTCAATGCCTTCTCAAAAATCGAATCAAGTCGAGAGCGATCTTGGATTGCGGTAATCCTTGTGATCACCGATTCTGGAACTGTCTCAAATCGGAACTGTAGCAGTTTGAGGAGTAACTCGTGTTTGGCGCGTGTTTCTCCTTGTTCTATGCCTTGTTCTATGCCTTGTTCTATGAGAGCCTCAGCCATAGACTGTGCCATTGTTTCTACCTCCATTCCTTGACTATACTGATCAATGAGCGTTATCAATTCTTCGTGTTCCTCTACTGGACGCCGATGCAGGACCAGCAACAGTAAATAGATGATCGCGCGCCGCTGCTGCGCTTGTTCTGTATCAAGCGTGTTCAAGTGCGACACTGCGGCAAGCAACGCCTCACTTATTAAATCCTTGTCAGCATCTTCCTTCTGAACAACGGTGAGCAACCATCCCAGCGGATGATCGGTTTCTGTCAGCCTCGCCGCTGCTGTCTCCTTGACACTAAGAAATAGCGTGTCAAACGTCGGGACAAATCGAGTCAGCACATCAGGGATATCCATGATTGCTGTCAGTGTCAGCGGGGTGTTCCACCGTTGTGTACCCGTGTAAAACACAATCGGTAGAATCGGACGCAAACGCCATTGACTTTTCGGAACATTCTCCGACTCCCATTTCCGGCGTTGTGAATCCCATATCTGCATCATGTAAAAGAGCACCCGAAATCCCATCGCTACATCAACCGTAGACTGGTGTTCAATCAGGATATAAATGAGTAGTTCATCCGTTTCTGAGTCGGTCTGAAACGGCACGCTAAACAAGATGTCTGATTCTTGTTCTCGAAGCGTATCAGAGATAAAACTTCTATTGAGGTGTGTGAGCCGATTAAAATCTAAGAGGGCCACGAGGTCATTAGCGACGATTTCTATCAAGCCCAGGACGTTTTCTTTGTCTTGGAGCAGCCACCTTGCACTCCGATCAGGGAAATGCTCAATCGGGGTCTGAAAAAAATCTTGTATCTCTGTTTCCTTTGTTTTCATAATTTCTCCTGTCGTGCGGTGTCTATATAGCATAGCACAATTCGGTTGGCAAATCCAACCCAAAAGCGTTGGATCCGGTATCATGTATTTTAGCCGTTGTCTGGCTCAAAATTCACTGCTAATCCGTGATAACCGATACAAGAAATACTTCCGATTTTTTTGTTTTGTGAAAGCAAATTACAAAAATTATGTATTTTGTCTTATTTTCGTAACAATTGGGTGTTATAATTTTAGAGTAAAATTCAGTAAAAGAGGCGGATTCATGCGAAAAAACGGTCTAACAGACTATATTCTTATATGCACTCTGGTCGTCTCGGCGTTTAGCTTTGTCATCATCGGTTGTTCATCTAAAGATGGCGAAAGCGTTGCGAGTCAAAACACCGCACAAGTCATGAAGAATAAAGGCTCAGATACGATGGTGAATTTGGCGCAGGCGTGGGCAGAGATGTACACGGGGATCACCCATACTGCGTCCGTAGAGGTGTCAGGTGGTGGTTCTGGTACGGGTGTTGCCGCGCTAATTAATGGCACCGTCGATATTGCGAACTGCAGCCGCCAAATCAAACCGAAAGAGTTAGAACAAGCGACACAAAACACAGGTAAAGCCCCTCAGGAGTTTATTGTCGGGTACGATGCGCTCGCGGTTTATGTCCATCACGATACGCCGATAGATAAGATTACGATTGCCCAACTTGCCGAAATATATGGTGAAAACGGTACAATAACAAAATGGAGCGATCTCGGCATTGCGCATGAAAATTGTCCGAGCGACAGGATTATCCGTATCAGTCGGCAATCTAACTCCGGCACGTACTTCTATTTTCGGGAGGCACTGCTCGGTAAAACACGCGACTTTGAACTCGGCTCTTTGGATTTACACGGTTCTAAAGACGTGGTAGAAGTTATCGGACGCACGCCGTGTGCCATCGGCTATAGTGGAATGGGATATGCGACTTCACATGTGAAGATGTTAGAAGTCGCGACAACCCCTGATGCACCTTATTACGCACCAAATCTTGAGAATGTCCTCGCTAAAACCTATCCTATTGCTCGTCCGTTGTACATGTATTCCCTCGGTGAACCCACTGGAGAAGTGAAAGCCTATCTCGATTGGATTTTATCCGCAGAAGGTCAAGAAATCGTTGAAAAACTCGGTTTCGTGCCGTTAGCGAACAAGTAAAAAATATGAACATCCTACGAAAAAAAAGTGCGGCGAATGTGCCGTTTTCCGAAACCGTAATTGAAACATTGATCCGTCTGTGTGGCGTTAGTTCCATTATTTTCGTGTTCGGTATCTTCTTCTTCGTGTTTCGGGAGGGTGCAGGTTTCCTTTTCGGCGGTTTAGACTTAGGACAGTTCCTGACAAGCCCTGAATGGTACCCAACTTCACTGAGCAACAAAAGATACGGTACCTTCGCTTTGATTTTGGGGACTTTTAGCGTAACTGCTTTAGCGATGTGTATTGCCGTTCCGTTTGGACTCGGCGCAGCGATCTTTGTATCGGAGTTCTGCAGCCCAAAACTGAGAGAAACATTTAAAGTTATCATCGAATTGCTCGCCGCTATCCCGTCTGTTGTGTGGGGGTTCATCGGGTTGACGCTAATGAATCAGCTGATTATCGCGGTGTTCAATGCTCCGATCGGATTGACGATGTTGAACGGCGGTATCATGTTAGCATTGATGAGTGTGCCTATCATCGTCTCCATAGCGGAGGACGCGCTTAAGGCTGTTCCTGACTCCTATCGCGAAGCGGCGGAAGCACTTGGTGCAACCCGGTGGCAGGTGGTCTACCGCGTGCTGCTACCCGCGGCAAAAAATGGACTCTTGGCAGCCGTGCTGCTCGGTGCTGCGCGCTCTATCGGTGAAACGATGGCAGTCCTCATGGCGACAGGACACTCCGTTAACATTCCGTCAGGACCGCTCTCATGGATTCGCACACTCACAGCAACAATCGCCGCGGAACTCGGTGAAGTTGCAAGGGGAGACGAACACTACCAGGTCCTTTTTATCATCGGCATTCTGCTCTTTACGATTACATTTATAGTGAACCTCATCGCTGATTTAATTATCAAAGGCATTCGTCAAGAATAACAACACCGGATAGCCATTCTTCAAGGACAGCCAAAGCACGCGGATATACGGAATGGAACGTGAAGTCACCAACCTGTCTGAACGAACCGCAAGGAAAAATTAAAAAATGTTCACAGAGACAGAGATCGGCAGACAAAAACGGCGGATAGAAAATGTGATGCGAATTTTTTTCCTCGTGATGACGAGTTTGATGATTATTCCGCTGCTCCTTATTATCGGCTATCTCCTCTACAAGGCACTCCCCGTGCTTTCGCTTGAGTTCCTATTTACGAACCCAAAAGACAACATGCGTGCTGGCGGACTCTGGGCACCCTTCCTCGGCACAATTTATTTGGTCGTCGTCTCTCTATTAGTATCCGCGCCGATTGGTGTGTTCGCAGCGGTCTACCTCAACGAGTATGCTCGTGAGAGTTGGTTCACACGTATCACAAACTTGGCTGTCGTCAACCTTGCGGGTGTGCCGAGTATTGTCCACGCCTTGTTCGGTGTCGGCGCATTTGTGCTCTTTGCGGGACTGGGTGAATCAATTTTAGCAGCGTCGCTTACATTAGCGATTATGACGCTCCCTGTTATTATTGCCAGCACGACGGAGGCTTTGAAGGCAGTGCCGATGTCCTTCCGAGAAGCGTGTTGGAATCTCGGTGCCACGCGATGGCAAACGATCCGTCGTATTGTTATCCCGAACTCAATTAGTGGTATTTTGACAGGGGTGATTCTACAAGTGTCACGTGCAGCAGGCGAGACGGCACCGATTATGTTCACAGGAGCGGTCTTTTATAAAGCTATTGCAGAAGGAAACCTTTTCGCCTATAATATAACGGAACAGTGTATGGCACTATCACTCCATCTCTTCACGATTTCAACACAGGTTCCGGACGTTACGGAAGGTATCCCTTATGGAACTGCTGTGGTACTTGTAGGCAGTGTGTTACTCGTCAATGCAGCAGCGATTGTGCTAAGGATTTATGTACGTACTCGGAAGAAGTGGTAGGTACGAAGATTCCTTGATCGCGACTCCTATAGCGTTGGACTTACCTACAGAGAAGTCGTAGGCGGTTCACTGATTACAACTCTTATAGGAAGGAACGTTCATGGACAAAAAAGAAAGATTACGAACAATTGTTGAAGGAAGTGTATTTACCGGAATCATCCAGTTTCTGATTCTTGCCTCGGCTGTTGTCTTTGTGATTGAATCCGATAGACAGCAATTGGAGATGGATACTTATGCAACCCATTTCATTATCCTCGACGTGGTTTTTCTGGTACTGTTTTCGATAGAATATGCCCTGCGCGTCTATATTGAACCAAAGAAACGGGATTTCGTTTTTAGCTTCTATGGTCTAATTGACCTGGTCGCCATTTTACCATCTCTGTTCCTCGTGCCGGGGTTTCGCGTATTACGGATACTTCGGTTCTTGCGAATTTTCAGAATATTTAAGGCGACGCGGTTTATTTTAGCCGTAGATCGGCTCGGAGCGGCACTACGTGAAATTCAACAGGAACTTTTAGCACTGGTAATCTTATCGTTGATGTTTGTATACCTCGCTGCATGCGGCATCCACTTTTTTGAAAGAAATGCACAACCTGAGGCGTTCGGCTCTATTCTTGATTCAATGTGGTGGTCTGTCGTGACATTAACCACAATCGGTTATGGGGATGTCTATCCGACAACCTCTGGCGGGAGACTTTTCACCGCTCTCGTCGCGCTTGTCGGGGTAGGTTTAATAGCAATTCCTTCCGGTTTGTTAGCTTCGGCTTTAACAGAAGCGCGAGTGGAACGCGAGAAATCAGAAGAGGGTGCAATAGAAAATGAAGAACAAGGCTGAAATCATTAAAACATAGATTGGATAGCCACATGTTAGGCAAACAAGGTAACGTAAAAAATAAAATTGAGATTTCGGGTCTACAGGTACGCTACGGAGATAAACTTGCGCTGAACAGAGTGTCTTTTGATGTTCACAAGAACGAGATTCTTGGAATTATCGGTCCAGCGCAGTCCGGTAAAACGACGTTCCTGAAGGTCATTAACAGAACCTTGGAATTCACACCGGAAACGACGGTAGAAGGCACCGTCAAATTAGATGGCGTAGATATCGACACAATTGGCGATGTGTATGAATTGCGCAGGCGTATCGGTATGGTCCTGCCTTTACCGGTGGGATTACCACTTTCCATCTATGACAACGTCGCTTTCGCACCACGGACAGCAGGACTTCGCACAAAGTCTGAGTTGGATGAAATCGTTGAACGTTGTCTACAGCAAGCGGCACTCTGGGACGAGGTGAAAGACCGATTGGATACACTCGGTACTAAATTGTCAGGTGGACAACAACAACGCCTGACAATCGCGCGTGCGCTTTCGCATCAACCAGAAATTCTCTGTCTTGACGAATTTTCTATCGCTATTGATCCTGTCACAACAATGCGTATCGAAGAGGTACTTAAAACGTTACAGAAAGAAATGACGATTTTGCTCGTTACGAATTTGGTGCAACAGGCAAAACGGTTAGCGACGCGTACCGCCTTTTTTCTCAACGGCGATCTTATTGAGATTGATACAACGGATGTAATTTTTTCGGATAATCCAAGAAGCCAAGCCACTTATGACTACGTCAACGGCACTTTTGGATAAATTGGCTATCAGCAGTCAGCATGCTTCGCAGTGAGAACAATCAGAATAGTAGGGGCGAGGTCCATTTGTCCGCACAGGTTGGGGGATTCAGTCTGGGAATAACTGAATCCATTTCTTGTATTACATTCCCACCCCCTACAAAGCTCGAAAGTCAGAAAAAATGAACTCGCAAACTACTCCTTATGAATTATAGCATTGAAGCCGAAAATCTCAACCTTTGGTATGGCGATTTTCAGGCACTCATTGATGTCAAGGTAAAAATACGGGATGGTCAGATAACCTCTCTCATCGGTCCTTCTGGATGTGGGAAATCAACACTGCTGCGCTGTTTTAATCGCGTCAACGAACGCTACGGCAACGTTACCACAAAAGGCAAGATAGAGGTGTTGGGGAAAAATATCTACGATGCGGATGTCTCTTTACCTGAACTCAGAAAAGCAGTTGGTATGGTATTCCAGAGACCCAATCCGTTGCCGATCTCGGTTTACGAGAATATCTTGTTCGGATTACGTATCCACTCTCCGCTGCGGAGTATCACCCGGACAGAATCAGATCAAATTGTTGAAGAAGCACTGACATCTGTTTTCCTTTGGCAGGATCTCAAAGATAAATTAAAAGTGCGTGCCACATCCCTCCAACTTGAACAGCAACAGAAACTCTGTATCGCGCGTCTGTTACCGCTTAAACCCAAAATTATTCTGATGGATGAACCTTGCTCCGCATTAGACGCAAAGGGCACGCGGGCGGTTGAAGAATTGATGGAAATCCTCGCGGGGACATACACGTTTTTAATTGTGACACATAATATGGCACAAGCGCGGCGCGTCAGCGAAGAATGTATTTTTATGTTCCTCGGTGAACTTATTGAACACAGAGAGACGCAAACCCTGTTTGAAGACCCAGTACACGAAAAAACCGCTGATTATGTGCAAATGCGTTACGGTTAGGGTAAATCCATAAGATACCTCGTCGGAAGGAAGCCCTATACGAGCAACGATTTCATCGAAGTTAGAAAATATTGTTCGCCTTGTTAGAACAGCAGCATGAATCTACACAAGAAGTCTTCATATTATGAGTGCTACGACTACTCGCACAGAGCGAAAACAGAAATTCGTTTTGCAGGGCATCCCCTTTATTATCTTCGGAATTGCGGCGATTCCGATATCGAATACGCTGAAAAAAACGGATGCTGCCGACATGCAAGCAGTGTCGCCAAACGCGCTTTCTACGCTGCTTCACGACCTCTATATCGTTCTCTCGGTGAGTCTATTGGCAACCCTCTTGGGAATAGTGTGTGCCTTCTACTTGGAAGAATGGCTGCCAAAAACCAATTGGGCTCGACGTTTGATTGAAAGTCATGTCGCGATCTTGACCGGTATTCCCTCAGTTTTGTATGGCATCCTCGCAATCAGCATTTTCTTGAGTTACACCGGGACGCTCAAAGTGATTGACGGTGTCCCTTCCGTTCAGGATACGGAGGCAATACCTTTTCAGCGCAATACCACACTGTTTTGGGGTGAGGTGTTAACCTTCATTCTGATGGTGATGCCGGTAACAATCAAAACGACCCAAGAAGCACTCCGCTCGGTAGCCACACCGGTCCGTGAAGCGGCTTACGCGCTGGGTGCGAGTCAATGGCAGGTGCTAACGCAACACGTTGTACCGATTGCCTTCACCCGAATGCTTGCTGGGGGCTGCCGGGCAATGGCACGCGCATTTGCCACTGCGGCGTTACTGATCGGTGTTTGCATCTGGTACGACACAACCGATGCCGGTGGAATGTCCAGTAGATTCCTCTTATTTTTAGGGGTGGCACTGTTTTTAAGCGTTTTCTCCAGCACTCTTACAAAGGTGTACGCAGAGGTGTACGATTCCGACTTATCACAACCCAGTTAACCCTACCAGATAAGTGGAGGCGCGAACGCTGTATCCGCTCGCGATGTTAAAAATGCTGACTGAAGAAAAGCAACCGATTCTGAGCATTCGTGATCTAAATATCTGGTATGGCGACAAACAGATCCTGAGAGACCTCTCTTTCGAGGTCCAACAGAGACAGGTGACCGCGTTCATCGGACCTGCGAACTGTGGCAAAAGCACGCTTGTCCGGTGTATCAATCGATTAAACGACTTTACACCGAATTTCAGGTTTACCGGCGAAATACTTTTTAAAGGCACCCTCTTGGGCACTTCAGTAGATGCCACTGCCCTTCGGAAACAGATCGGAATGGTGTTCCGAAAACCGACACTGTTTCGGTGTTCTATCTACGAAAATGTGGCGTACGGTGCTCGGATTTCGGGGGTAAGTCGATCTACATCCCTTGATGCCATCGTTGAGAAACATCTCCGCAAGACAGGACTCTGGGGTGAAGTTGAGAATATTCTGGAAGAAACACCGGAGCAACTCTCTACAGGACAGCGGCAACTGCTCTGTATCGCGCGTGCCTTAGCAGTTGAACCCGAAGTCTTGATATTTGATGAACCGTGCGGGGAACTTGATCCGATAGAAACCGTTAAGATCGAAACACTTGTACGCGACCTCGCAGACGATTATACACTCATTTTTGCAACGAACAAAAGAAGGCAAGCCGCTCGCGTCTCTGATGTTGCTGGCTTTCTATACAACGGTGAATTAGTTGAATTTGGGGCAACGGAAAGACTCTTTACAAATCCACAGGACAACATAACTGAACAGTATGTAACAGGTAGACTGGGTTAACCAAAACCCGAAACCGCTCAAAAGAAGATATGTTACAAGCAGAGATCAAGACCCTTCAGCATAAACTTTTGGAAATGGCAGGACTTGCCGAACAGATGTTCCGTCAAGCGATCGAATCCGTCTTAACGCGAGATGAGGCGTTAGCGCAAAGCGTTATTGATACTGATGATACAATCGACCAATTTGAAAACGAAATCGAATCCTTGTGTATCCAGTTGATAGCACTCCACCAACCCGTTGCGTTTGAAGTCCGCTTTCTCACAATGGTGATGAAGATCAGTCACAACATCGAAAGACTTGCCGACAAAAGCGTCGCTATCGCCAAACGGAGCATGGAATTACTGGAATACCCACCTATCAAACCTTTCGTGGACCTACCGCATGTAGCGCAAGTGATCCAGACGATGGTGAAAGATGTATTAGATGCGTTTGTCAATCGCAACGCTGAACTTGCACTTGAAATTCGAGCGCGCGATACCGAAGTTGATGAAATCTATGAAAGGATGCTCAACGAACTGCTTACGATTTTAACCGAACATCCGAAACTCATCCAACCGGGTATCAGTCTTTTACTTCTCTTCCGACATTTGGAACGCGTCGGGGACCTCGCCGCGAATATCAGTGAAGAGGTCTATTACCTCGTCAAAGGCGATGTCATCCGACATTCAGATACCGCCTAATCCTAACCCAATGCGTCTACTGAACATCAACACGCCTGCCGTCCATATCCACTCCGAATGCTGTCGTACTATTCGTCTTCCTTGGGATAGAAATGGTGGACATCGCGTTGTGGGAAAGGGACTTTAATGCCGTATACTTTAAATTTTTCCCAGATCATAAAATGGAGATCGCTTGCGACATCAAAACGCTGAAAGGAATCCGGAATCCAAGCAAGCAGGTCAAAATCCAGAGAAAATTCACCAAATTTAACGAAACGCACGAAGGGTGCGGTGACATTTTCCATAGTGGGGTCCGGATCTTTAATCACCTGCGGATGTTCATGCGCTGCTTCGATGAGAGTCCTTCTGACCAATTCTACGTCTGAGTTGTATGATACTCCCACCGAAATACGAAGCCGAAATCGATCGTTATCGTGTGTGAGGTTATGAACCGATTCCGTAACCAATTGAGAGTTTGGAACGATCACTTCCTTTTCATCAAGCGAAACGATAACCGTTGAACGGAGATTGATGCTACTAATTCTGCCAAATATGTCAGTGTCGGTGACTTCGACCAGATCCCCGATTTTAATAGGACGCTCAAATATTAGAATCAGACCTGAAATCAGGTTTGAAGCGATATTCTGTAGACCGAACCCGATACCGATACTTAACCCACCGAAAATTATCGCTAAACTTGTGAAACTGACACCAACAGCACCGAGACCAATCAGTATCCCGATAATAATAAAAGTAAAGTGAATAAAACGGAGTAGAATAAATTGGGTGTGCCTTTCAATTTGAAAGGCTTGTAGCACCTGCCGCCGTAACGCCCATTGTACGTACTTAGATAGGATAAACGCTCCGAAGACAATCACGAAGGCATAAAAAAGTCTTGCCAAGGTTAAGGGATTTTCATCGCCATCAACGCCAACGGGTGATTGCTCTTCACCTGCCTCGGTTTCATCAGATTTTTGCGACGTTTGAAACAGTTGTGTAAGTGGGTAATTAAAAGCCTTGCCGAAGAAACCGGTACTGATTTCTGCAAGTCCGAATGCCAAACCAATCCCAACAACGGTAACAATAAGGAGTAGGAGCGCGAGCATCCGGTTCGCGAGGTCTTGGGGTACCCTGAGCCGATTAAAAAGGCGGCGAAACCACCGATGTAGAAATCCGGCACTTACCAACACAACTATCAAAATTAGGATAAACTTAACGATCTGCTCGACTTTTATCGACTCACCTAAAATGTTTATAGAAGCTTGAAGGAAATCGTTAAATTGATCCATCTTATGTTATCTAACTCGTTGTTATGTGTCAGCAAAAACCGTTGACGGGCAGAGGTTAGGGTGGCGGTGCTTACTCGCAGACACACCACTCGACAAAATATCCTAAAATTGTTCGGGAATAAACGCGTTAATCGATTGAGATTGGCTCTATTGAATGGACAAACAGGACATCGTTTGCCCCCTGATAAGATTGTAGTGTTTGCGCCAATTCATCGGATCCGAGGTCTTCCGGTGTTAAACCCACAATGGCTAAGTCAGCCTGATCGGAGTAGTGGGTTACCTCTTTTTCCAAAGCCTCTTTGCCGTTGTATGACACGGAAGTGACATTCTGCATTGAAATCGGCAGCCTGCCTTCCTGCATGAGTGCTGAGAGTCTATCCGCCTCGACCTCTACGTCTCTGGAATCGGAACACACGAAGAGCCGGATCTCGGCGCGTTTCCAATCCGGGTGTCCGACGATGATATATGCGAGTAAAAGCATCATCGGTGCGTTCATCAAGTTCTCCTCTGTTACCCATACATGGATAGAGGACCTATATCCGAATCGGTAGCCGGTTGATCGGAGGATTAGGACGTTAAACAGGGAATTCACAGCGAGCTG
>JAAXHI010000187.1:16283-18407 GCA_012270875.1 Candidatus Poribacteria bacterium
GCTCTACTCACCTCAGTCCGTTTAATCAATCCATCGACCTTGATACGTGCTTCGATTTCACCAGAAAATGAGTAATCTCCGTTGAAGAGTCGAATGAAATGACCGAACCCGTGTCTATGGCAGATCCAACGGAGCAGATCAAAATGCCCAAGACGGCGTTCTCCGAATCGGGTTACCGCAACGATTGAAGGTCGCCACCCACCTTCGGATGAAATCACACGGCTTTTTTGCAAGGTCGTCTGGAGCCACCGAGTTAACTGGAACATCGTCCCTTGGAAGATTGCTGCAAAGTCGCGCTGTCCTCGGAGACTGCGCCGGAGTCCGAGATAGACTATCGTCATCAGCACGATTGAGATTAAGGCATACAGCGCGCCGATCTGAATCATCAGCACACCACACATCACGGTTCCGACCAGCGACACATACCAGCGAGAATGGAATGTCGGTCGATAGGATGGATTGCTTGCGAAATGCTCTAAGAACGACACGGCGCATAAGGCACCATAAGTTACCATGAAGAACATCGTCAAAATCTGGGCGATAAAGTCCAATTCACCGATCGCGACAAACACGATTGCGATGATCCCCGATACACATGTGGCATATATGGGTTCCTGCGTCTCTCCCCTACCTTTTGCCATGAGATCGTTAAGTTGAGGGATAGGCAGTACCTTGTCGCGCCCCAGCATCTGTAGTGTTCTCGGAGCTACCATGATCGAACCGAGGGCGGAAGACAGTGCGGCTGCCCCTAAGCCGATATAGATAACCGGACTCCATAAGGCGATCCGCGTCATAATGAAATAGTCGTTAGCGAGATCATCGGGTGTCGCACTTAGTGCCAATTTAATGGCAACAAGTATATAGACGACCATACCGCCAAGTGTTGCACTGATTGTACCCAGCGGTATGCTCTTCCGCGGGTTCTTTAAGTCTCCCGATAGCCCCAAGCCCGCAATCATACCTGTGAAGGCGGGGAAACATGTTGCGAAAACTATGCTGAAACTGTCAGGATCATCAATGCGTGCCGTAAGGTTCAATCCATCGGGTTTTGTTAATTCGGTGCTCCCCTCACCTAACAGGAACGCGATAATTGAGACAGCGAGCAGTATACATACCGCCCACAGTACTTGGACCCCTATGCCAGCCCCTTTCGTCAACATAAGGACAATGAGCAACACCGTACAAGGTAGACTAACCAGGCGGAGATCCAGCTGCCATCCATATATGGTCGCGACCCACTCGTAGGTGGGTTTAAAGGCTTCAGCGAACGCAACGATATAGAAAGCGACCGAGATTGCCTGGGAGATATAGAGTGCTATTCCAATCGTGCCACCGATGCTCGCACCGAAAGAACGGCTGACAATGTAATACGCACCACCACCTGCTACACGCCGGTTCGTCGCAATCTCAGATACTGCCAGCACCGTCGGAATCGTCACCAAATGCCCGAGGGCGACAATCATCAAACTCCCCCAGAGTCCGACGTGGCCAACGGCGTAACCAAATCGTAAGAAAAGGATTGCCCCGAGGATGGTACTAATTGAAGCCAGAAACACAGGCGAGGTACCGAAGCCGTGACCTTGTTCGGCACCTTGCGTGCTGCCATCGCGTTCAGATCCGGATTGTTGCTCAGGGATTGAAGACATAGCCAATCTCCTTTCGTTTAGTAGGATTGACAGGGTAACTTTATGTGAGCATTGACACCTTAAAAAAGTGGATAGTCCGCCTTATGAAGCTATCCGAGGTGCCGATGTATTCTCACGCTGCTATAATGTAATTCGCAATATAGATGATTTAAATATTAAAATATCCAGTAGATGATAGGTAAGATATTATATACACCGAACGAACGCGTGTCAAATTAAATCAGAAGGAACACAGCAGCATTCAATTGGCCACTCGGCAAGTTCCCTGTGCCTCGCCCCTCGGAAAGTGTCAATATAATTCTAAAATCCACCATAAATGACCCTACGCAAGTCCGAAATTATCTTGACAAAATTCACGCAGGATAGTAACATAACACTCAAAATCATGAAAGTCTGTTTCGAGTTGTAGGCTGCTGCTTACAAGCCACACTATTTGGGGAGTTTCAATGAAGATAACAAAATTGGAGACATTTCTGGT
>JAAXHI010000265.1 GCA_012270875.1 Candidatus Poribacteria bacterium
AATTAACTATTTAGGAACAACTCCTTGTCGCTTGGAACGGCAGAGATGCTGTTCCGAGGAACAGTATAAAGTTAAGGCGGTGTTGTAGCAACAACCGCCTCGATCTTTAACGCTATATTACTCTAAGTCGAGCAAATCGTCAAGTTCTTTTTCACGTTTATCGGTAGCTTGCTCTGCTTCTACCTGTTCAGCAGTTTTATAGCCGTAGAGTTCGATTTCCCGGATTTTTCCAGCTGCGCGGCGATTGGACATGCGTCTCCAGCCAGGCATGCGCGCCCCAAACTCCCGTGCCTCAAGGGCATCATCTTTGGTCTCTAACACCCTCAGCCGAATCCGGTCGGTCGGAAATGGCGTTAGAACTGACAGCTTAATAGGACTGGTTTTCATACTCTTTACTTCTTTAATCAAGTACCAGTCCCTTTCAGTGGTAAGACTGCCTTTATCAGCGTGGACATCAAACTCTATTAAATTATCCGAATGGACAACAATGCGGCGGATGAGTTTTTTTTCAGGAAGCGTAATTACGACTTCAGATGCCGGACTCATCCCAGCGACTTGAGCAGGAAAGGTTGCTTCGCCAATAGTGTTCAATTTGCCGTCAATTGCTTGTGGACTTGTTGACTGGACACCTTCCAGTAAGGCGTAATTTTCGCTCCATTCTTGTTCCGAAAAGAGGGCACTGCACCCTATCAGCATAGCGGAAAAACAGAGTAGCGAAGAGATCGCTATGAATCGGTAAAACATATTTCACTCCTTTTTAGGAAATTAGATTAATCTTCACGCGAAGAATAACATTTGAAAACGTATAGATTGCCTTCCTTGAGATAGCAAGGCTCTATTCCTTCGTCCGTTTGGTACTCTGAAGGATCTGTGCTCTTGTTAATTTCTCGGCATTAAAAGCGAGTTCGTTAAAGAACGGTGTTAAATCGGTTCCGGCGACTTGATTAAAATAGTAGATCAGAAAACTGGTTGACATTTTTTTTCTTAATTTGTTGTGAAGTTGATCGGCATCCATCAAGCGAAAGACTTTTATATAGAAATCAGGTCCATACCTTTTTCGGAGTTCTGAAACGACGGTATATGCGTAGCGATATCGCCACTGGATGAGGGTCGAGTTTCCACCGTGGGAATCCCAATCTTCCAAGTCATTGATACCATCAGCATTTCGCTCTAAATACCTCTGAAGATTATCATATTTGGGGTGGAGTCCAGCCTTAGCCCATTCTGTCTCCATTAGGACAGCAAGACCTTCGTTGAACCAGGTTGGCAGGTAGTAGATGTTTGTAAAAGCGTGCGTGAGTTCATGAACCCGGACGGTTGGTTTTTTATACATGGCTATCGGGAAGTCCATCTTGATACCAGCAACATGTCTGAGTGTTGTGTCTCCTTGGGTCTTAAAACCATATTGGGTCGAGGTTGTTGCGCGATTTATTGACCCCTGATAGACGTTATGGAGCGTTACGTGGATTTTATGCTCAGGTTGGAAACCAAAAACAACATCCATCTCATTGTAGAGACTTTCCATATAGGCGAGCGCACTTTCTGCGTAAATGCGCCGCTCCGAGACTTCGTCAAAATCGGCGTGTGTTCTTAAATCTTCAGCGAAAGTAATTGAGTAATGTGCGCTTTCAGCTGTTAGTGCCCCCTCTCCAAATTCAATCTCGCCTTTAGAGGGGGTCAACATTAAATACCGTTCACCCTTTTGTTTTTTTATTCGCGCTTCTCTGCGTTGATTTGCTTCTTTCAATGCCGTGCATCCGCTGGTGAAAAGACAGCCAATAATGAAGACTGACAGCAGATTTGTTAGCAGGCGTGGGAAGCGGGTCGTTTTCGGATTTTTTCTATTTAAGGCACCGCTGGTGGTGGACATATTTTTCTCCTTGGTTTATCGTGAGAACGTATTAGTTTTACGGTGTCGTCTTTGGTATAAAGAGAAGTCCTTTACTGCTTGTTGCCACTGCTCTTGCTTTAACAAAGGTGCTGCTTTTGCAGGTGCCGCAGGTATGGGTGTGAAAATGTGAATCCTTTCGACCCGAGAATTAGCGTCATAATCAAACGAAATGCCTCTGTTTCTATACCAATGTGCGTTATTAGGTATACCAATTTCTTCAGCAGGTCCGAACTCATCTTCTACCTGCTTAAGGCTGTTTCCGATACCGATTCCGCCAGGTGTTTTGGATTTATTGGGTCTCCGTATAAATAGGCTTCTAACAGTATTATCATTATTAACGAAACCGGAGAGGCCGATGTTATCGTCCCAATATGCAAAGAAACCACTCTGATCAATTGGGTCGTCCTGTTTTCCGTAAATGGCTTTGACTGTATCAAAAGGGTCACCTAATTTGATCCCTGCGGCTTGTTTTCCGGGTATGATGCTTTCCATTTGCCGGTCCGGGAGGCGTTCCGGGACATAAGTCACTGTTTTGGAACGCGTAATGGCACTATCGGGTCTATCATTGACACGGACTGTGATGGTGACGGATCGGACATTGGAAGGGGTAGTCCACTTAACTGTTGATGCTGTCGTAGAATCAAGTTTTCCTGCGGTTACATGCCATGTATAACTCAGGGGGTCATTATCTGGGTCGTGTGCAACAATTTGGAGTTCGATTGTCTCTTCTGGTGCGAATTCGTCTGGAAGAATTAACTTACGAACTATTGGTGGACTATTAACCGGTTCGGCGGTTTGATCTTCAGAATCAGCACCACAACCATTTATAGAGACGATAAGCAAGCACGCGAAAATACATGTTAAAATCAGGGGTCTATTGAGCATCTCAAACCTCTATCTGTAGTTGACGTTCGATTAAGTCGGTTATTCTTTAATCAGTTCGATTTTGACGATATTGACATCGGGTGTTAGCGAAATTGCATTGTTTTTTGGTCTTCGTTTCTTCTTCCGCATTGGGTAAGTGGAATCTTCTTGACGATATCTCTTGAGGCATAGACACAAAATTGTACCATACCTTCTGTGGACAGTCAAGAAAATGCGTTTTTTCGTATCTTCAACACCTCGCGCTTCAAAATAGCGGGAATTGAACGCCTCTGTGTAGTCTTTGGGGACCGGTCGTGGTCAGTTGATTAAAAATTTCCAAGTTGTGCCGCGCTGGGTATCCTGTATTTCAATATTCAGTGCTTTCAGTCGGTCCCGAATTTTATCAGATGTGTCCCAATCTTTCCGTTCACGCGCATCTTGCCTGATCTCTAAAAGCAGCTGAACGAGTTGGTCGCGTTGTTCCACGTTATCGTCATCACTGTTTTGGAGATCTGTATCGTAGATTCCGAGGACTTGACAAGTTTCGGTCAACGCTTGGTATGCTTGTGCAAGAGCGGGAGCTGCCGTTTCATCAAGCGTGCTGAGTGATTTGTTAACCTCACTGACAAGTGTAAAAATAGCACCGAGTGCTTGTGCGGTATTGAAGTCTGTATCCATTGCTTGGGTAAACTGCGCCTTCATTTCCTGGACTGCCTGCTGTAGAGGTGTAGCCGTTGCCTCGCTTGCTTCAACAGGTCCAGCATATTTTTTTAGCGCGTCCAAACAATTGTTCAAACGTCTGAGTGCGCCTTGTGATTTTGTCAAACTTTCTTGATTGTAGTCGAGCGGATGTCGGTAGTGTGCGGAAATAAGAAAATGACGAATGACTTCGGTTGGATAATTATCCAGTGCGTCTCGGAGCAAGATAAAGTTCTGTTCCGATTTTCCCATCCGTGTGCCATCAATCTTTAGAAAAGCGACATGCATCCAGTAGCGTGCGAAGGTTGCCCCTGTTGCCAATTCACTTTGGGCGATCTCATTTTCGTGATGTGGAAACTTCAGATCTTCACCACCGGCGTGGATATCAATGGTTTCACCGAGATGTTTCATAGCCATAGCGGAGCATTCTATATGCCATCCGGGTCTACCTCTGCCCCAGGGACTCTCCCATGAGGGTTCGTCGGGTTTTGCGGCTTTCCACATATCAAAGTCGCGCGGGTCTTCTTTCCGTTCATCGACCTCAACGCGGGCACCCGCGAGTAAGTCCTCCGGTTTACGATTAGAAAGTTTCCCGTACTCAGCGAACTGATTCACACGATAATAGACGCTTCCATCAATAACATAAGCGGCTCCCTTATCAATTAGAGTTTGAATCAACGCGATCATTTCTGGAATGTGTTCAGTTGCTTTCGGGTGAACATCTGCGGGTTGGATGCCGAGGCGTTGTGAATCCTGAAAAAAGGCTTCTCCGTTTTCGGACGCAAGCTGCTTCGCACTGACACCTAACTCTGCCGCACGGTTGATAATTTTGTCATCAATATCCGTCAAGTTTTGAACAAGTTTGACGTTGTACCCTTTATACACAAGATAGCGTCGAATAATATCTGTTACCAAAGCGGTGCGGGCATTGCCCATGTGAATGTAGTCATAAACAGTGGGTCCGCAACTGTAAATCGACACCTGCTCAGGATTTAGTGGCACAAAGTCCTCTAATTGCCTGCTCAGCGAGTTATAGATTTTCATTTTTTTAACTATGGGTTCCTGGGCTGCCCCTCCACTTCGTTTCGGGCAGGTTTTCGGTTAATTTCATGCTGAGTTTGTAATCGGCTCGGTTTGTAAAGGCAGAGCGGAAACAAAAAACATCTATCGCCGAGAAAGGCAGGCGATGGCATGCGCGACAATCGCTTTCCCCTCACCGACAACGCCTAATTCCTCCGCTGTGGTGGCTTTAACGTTTATCTGCGCTACGGCAATATCCAGTGCGTTAGCGAGCCTTGCGCGCATTTCCGAGATGTAAGGTGCTAATTTCGGACGTTGCGCGATTACTGTACTATCTATATTTTCGATCTGGTAGCCACACGCTTTCACTTTCAAAACAGCGTCTCGGAGAAAAATAAAACTGTCCATCCCTTCATAACGGTCGTCCGTGTCGGGAAAATGTGTGCCGATGTCACCGAGTGCAGCTGCCCCTAAGATCGCATCTATGATTGCATGTGTGAGGACATCCGCATCCGAATGCCCCAATAGTCCCAAATGATATGAGATCTCAACACCACCCAAAATCAATCTTCGATTTTCAACTAACCGATGAACGTCGTAACCGATACCTACTCGCATTTTTCTTTTCTGCTCTGATCGTCATGACCTCCAATTAGATAGCATCAAACAGAAGACCCCTACCAAAGTGTGGTATCAGATATTAAGGTTTCTGCGACCTGTAGATCCACCGGCGTGGTTATCTTCAAATTTGCGTAACTGCTCTCTACCAATTTAACAGGAAATCCGAGTTGTTCGACGAGCGCGGCATCATCCGTTCCCGTGAGTTGCCGCTTTTGTGCTGTCCGATGCGCCTCTTCCAACACGGATTTCCGAAAGACTTGTGGTGTTTGCACTGCCCAGAGTTGCTCACGTGCTGGCGTTTCAACAATAAAACCGTTTGCGTCCGCGACTTTAATTGTATCTTTAACTGGTACCGCAGCGACAGCGGCACCGCATTCATCTGCGGCGGTAAGGCATGCAAAAATGGTCTCATCGGTTACAAAAGGGCGTACGCCATCATGAACAATAACAAAATCGACATCTGCAGACAGTGCGCGTAAACCGTTGTAGACAGACATCTGCCGAGTCTCTCCACCTGCGACAGGTTCCTGAACCTTTGTGAACGCGTAGGGTTCGAGTACGTTTTTGCGACATTCGTTGAAATCCGCTTCGTCGACAATGACGAAGATCGCGTCTACAGCGGTATTTGTCTCAAACCGCTGGATGGTATGCGCCAAAATCGGCTTCTTTGCCAATTTTAGGTACGGTTTTTTAACGGAATGCGCCATTCGGCTTCCCTTACCAGCTGCGGGAATAAGGGTGCATACCCTGCTGTTCATCAGTGTCCACTTCATTTTCCTTGATGCGCGTGAAGATCATCTGACCGGCACTCGTCCGTAACATCTGCGTGACCTCAACATTAAGCGTTTGCCCGATATATGGCTTCCCTTCTTCAACGATGACCATAGTTCCATCATCGAGGTAACCGACCCCTTGATTGGGTTCTTTTCCTTCTTTAAGAAGGAGCACTTGAATGACTTCACCGGCAATGACGACAGGTCGCACAGCGTTCGACAATTCGTTGATATTCAGCACCTTTACACTCTGTAATTCTGCGACCTTGTTGAGGTTCAAATCGTTAGTAATGATTGTGGCATCTCGTTTTTGCGCGAGATGCACCAACTTGGCATCAACTTCTGGCAAATGTGGCACCTCTTCCTCGGAGATCTCAACAACAATCGCCGGATTGTTCTGGAGTGCACGGAGGATATCAAAACCGCGCCGCCCTTTATTTCGACGCAGCGGTTCTGTAGAATCTGCGATATGTTGCAATTCATTGAGAACAAACCGTGGGATGACAAGTGTGCCTTCAATAAATTTTGTCTGACAGATTTCGAGAATTCTACCATCAATTATAACACTTGTGTCTAAAATTTTTAAGTTATTTGTCGTTTTTCCCGCGCGTGATTCACCGGACCCGGTAGATGTATCTGCACTTAATAGCTGCGATAAATTCGTTATTGTAGAGAACCGGTAACCACTCATCAGACCCGTGTACCCTATACCGAGACTAATCACCAACTTGAGATTATCATCAGATACAGAAAAAAGGCTTAATACCCCAAAAGAAATTAATAGACCAATAGAAAGTCCTATCACACTGGCGATAATGCCACGCAGATTAGGTAGATGTAGGCAGAATTCTGCTCCAACAAGGATCAGTGCTACAACAAGCCCAATAAGAGGTGCTAACGGATCATCGTAGACGAAGTAACAACTCACTGCACTTGCGATTATAAAAAAGAGACGAACACCCCAAACTTGCATTTTTTGTCCTTTATGTTTTTATCCAAGTAACCCTTTTACTTGCAGGCGCGGTTCCATCCACACTCACAAATCCCTCAGTTCTATGCATATATCTCTATTAAACAGGTTAATTCGACGACATTTACGTTTAAATCTAACGACTTCTGATCAATTATGAACCGTTAAGGTGAGTTCGACTTAAGAATTTAGAACCTGAGAACGGGTAATTCGGAAACTTTAAACCGAACTATGCTATTGTTGTTAAGCAAGTTTTATGCCAATGTTTTTAATGACAAGCAGTATTGCGTTAAAATTCCAACTACACCTTTACTGCAATGCGTCCCCGCATACAAGCATATACGGATTTACTAAGATCAACAGAAGTGTTCATTCTATTTATAGTAGATCCCGAAAATAAGTT
>JAAXHI010000109.1 GCA_012270875.1 Candidatus Poribacteria bacterium
GCTCTGTATCTCAGGAACTACGGAAATCGATCAAGCGATTTTAAGAAGATGATTCAATATTACAGTAAAGTGCTAAAGGCGCGTGGTTGGCAAGCGTTAGGACGGCACACACAAACTGATGCTGAAAAAATTAATCTTCATCTCTACATTCTCCACAAAGATGAAACTGTTAGAGGCATCTTCGTCATCGTCAAAGACAAGGGCGGAATTTACTTGATAAACATTGTCTGCGAAATCCCGCGAAAGCGGCTCGGTGAGTTGTTACTGAACTTGAATCAACTCGGTATCGAAATTCCGAGGTTAATGTCGCTGAAGCAGCGTGATTTAGAACTCGCGCCGCCGCGTGTGCCTCCGCCGTCAGAATCTACTGAGCCAGATTCTGAACCGTCTATTACGGAACAAGCGGAAGACGTAGAACCGTCCGTCCAAGAGACACCTGACCCCACAAAGCGTTGGAATTGGAGTTCTGATGGCAAGCCGATCCATGAATTTCGGATTCAGTCCACCACACCTAAAGGCAGCGATCCGGAGGGGATTGAAGCGGAAATAGAAGCGGAAGAAGCCAATATTTTGAAGGTGCTTGAAAAAGGTTCTGGCGACATCACATCGGTTCTGCCTACTTTGGTGACGGTGCTTGATAATTCCAGAACGGTGAGCCTGCGTGTTATAGAAGAAGACGAGCGACGCGTCGCAATCATTACCCTCGTCCCTACGCAAAAAAAGTCAATTCTGAAATCTATGAAGATTTCGGGACCTAATGGAACACAGATAGACATGTCTGTAAAGACTATTTTTTATCCCCAAGATTCCGATGCTCAGATACCCCCTGAGGCAACACGATTTTGGGCAAAGGATGTTCCTATTCATGAAATCCATATCCGAGGGAATCAGAAAGTGCCAGAGGTGCGCATTCGGCAGACACTTGATAACGCTTCCCCAGACATTGATAAGGCACTCAAGACGCTATTTAGAGTCATGCCCTATTTTGAGGAGATAAACCTACAGATTGATAAGGAAAAGACAAAGTACATTGCTACAATCACTGTTGATGAAAAACCGCTTTCTACGGATGCTTATCTCGGTCTCAGTCCGCCGATCCGATTCGGTTTTAACCGCGTAACAGGATGGGAGATCGGCACCGGTTTTGAAGTCGGGAAACGCAAAGAAGTTGGTCCACTCTGGATGTGGAGTATCAGAAATTCGCAGCGCAACCAGATCTCAAGGCTGTTTGGAAAAGTTAGTTATGCGTTCGGCAATCCGCATATCCATTACCGGCTGGGAGGTATAGCGAATTGGGGGAAACCGTATACATGGAACTTGGGACTTACAGCGCAAATCCATCGGTTGACGGATGCAATCGCGCCTGAACTTTTCCCAACTTACAACGATTCAAGTTCAACAGTTTTCCGAATTTTCGGAGGGTACGATTATCCAAACTACTATCTACGAAAGGGGTTTGAAATTGCCCTGAGATGGGAACCCGTCATGCCGACCCATTCATTTAAATTAGCGGTAGTTGCCGATGCCCATGAGAGTCTTCAAAAGAACACAGATTGGTCAGTAGCAAATTGGAGATCTCGTCGGAAGGTAAGAGAGAATCCACTCATAAACCCCGGCAGTATGCGGAGCATCACCTTCCGATACGATTTTGATACGCGGATAAATTCGCTTGGTTGGTACAATACACTCCTCATAGAGCATAGCAGCCCAACTTTCGGCTCTGATTTTGATTTTACACGCTATCAATTGCACCTGCGGTATGCGTATCCGCTTGGTCAACATCGCATTCGCACCCGATTGCGCCTCGGTTTTTCTAACAAGCCTTTACCGATGCAACGCCAATTTGCGATTAGTGGTCCGGGGGGATTAAGAGGTTATCCGCTATTTGCACCTGCAGACGCAGCAGAAAGAGAAACTGTACCTAATTGGTACAGGCATTCCCGATATGCTTTCGGCGGCGATCGCGGGTTTTTGTTCAATATTGAATATCATTATCCCTTGGCTGAGATAACGAAGTGGTCTATTTTTAGAAGCGCGTATGTCATCGCGTTCCTTGATGAAGGACAGGTCTGGAACGCATCTGATGGTGCGTATACCTTTGATCCGAATGGGAATATAGGCATCGGACTACAGTTCGGTAAAGGTGATGTTATTTGGAGAACTAATGTTGCGCGGGCTTTAAGTTTCAATGCAGCTGCTAAGAAACGGCTTTTAGCAGAACCCGAATACGTAGTCACCTCCGTGTGGTATCACGTTTTTTAGCTGATGACTTCTATCCGCGTGAGGCATCTGATATGGCATTCAAACTCGGGATCAATGCGGTCGTTTATGCCCTTACACATTAAGTGCTTGCGAAAAAAAATCGATAGTGGAATTAAGCACATGCGAATTATTCTGTTCTTAACTATTTTTGTTTTACTGTCTGTTCCGAGTGTACTTCTGGACGGAGAGGAAGATAGCGATCTATTCACCTTTGTCCGCTTAAAATATGGCGGTCAATTCACACGGCTCAGCAGTTGGCGTGTAGATTGGCCCGCCTCGGATCGGAATTTTATTTACCAACTCAGGGAACAGACCAACATTTCGGTCGCGCCCCGCGAAAAGATTATAGAGGTGGGTGCGTCTGAGTTATTCGAGTATCCTTTCGCCTATATGCTGGAGGTCGGTAGTCTGCGGTTAAGTACACGCGAGGCGGAAAATCTACGAGAATATCTCTTACGTGGCGGATTTATCTTCATCGACGATTTTCACGGAGAACGTGAATGGAAATGGTTTTATAACGAATTCAAGAAAATCTTCCCGGATCGAGAACCGGAAGATATTCCTATTTCGCATCCAATCTTCCACTGTTTCTTCGACATTGACGAACTGATCCAGATTCCGGGACTCCGTGCGTTTTTTAGAGGTCGGACGTATGAGCGATTTGACGGTTATCCTGCCTATTGCCGCGGTGTCTATGACGACTATGGTCGGCTGATGATGATGATCAACTTCAATACTGACCTTGGCGATGCTTGGGAACACGCTGCGGAAGACTTCTACCCGCGTAAGTATTCCAATATGGCACTGAAAATGGGGATCAATGCTGTTGTTTATACCCTGACTCACTAATTCGATTATGGCAGAGCTGAGACCGTAGCCTTCGGTGCCTTATTTTTACCCCCCATGGGTGTCAATTTAGCGGTTCTTGATAGCGTTTTAGTATAGACGATATAAACATTTCGCCCCTACGGGGCTTAGTTTTTTTTCGCCACACGCTGCTATAAACATCCCGTCCCCTACGGGACTGAAGAGGTTTTTTGAAGGTTTCAAGGTTCGGCGTAGGATCCGGTTCGGTTGGAAACCGAACCTACCGGACCTGGAGGTTGTGCCAGTTATTTTTAACCCCCTAAATCCCCCTTATCAGGGGGACTTTAAGAGAGAATGTGTAAGTCCTAATGGGTAAAACCTGTTAAACTTTTTGGGTTAACGAGAGTCTAAATCAAAAATCCTTTCAGGCAAGTTTCCATATATGTTCGCTTACGCTACAAAATCCGGCGGAGCATCAACCGCTTAAGGTGAGGGAAACTCCATCGAGTAAAAGTAGGGAGACAAGAAAATATGCTTACACATAAACAGAAGTTAGATTTTTATGAAAACGGCTATATTGTGGTTCCGGGTGTTGTGCCGAGACTGATGGTAGATGCTGCGCGAAAGGCAATTAATCACTCTATCGGCTCAGTCGGTATGCACGAGGGAGATTTAGAAAAGTTTCGGGCCCAATCGTACTGTGACGAGATTCGCAATACACCTGAACTCGTGAATCTCTTCAGCAAGACCCCTGTCCAGCAAATTGCTGAGTCGTTGATGGGTGAAGGGAATGTCCAGGTCCCTGGATCTGCGCAGGTAGCACTGCGGTTTCCGGGTCCGTTGCGGACGGATCCCAACGAACCGCGTGGACATCTTGACGGGTTGGGGAGTGGAACAAATGGTATGGAAAAAGGTGTTTATCGGCGCGGATTTACTGCACTCGCTGTTGTTTATCTCGCGGATGTCCCCGAACCGTATAGTGGAAACTTCACTGTCTGGCCGAAATCACATAGTTTCTTCGCGGATTATTTTAAAAAGGAAGGGCATGAAATATTGGCAAACGGGATGCCGCGACCTGAGTTACCAGAAGGCGCGAAACAGATTGTCGGTAAAGCGGGGGATGTCGTACTGACGCACCATCAGATCGTTCATTCTGCAGCACCGAACGCTGCCTCTGATATTCGTTACGCTGCGATCTTCCGATTACGTCATGTGGATTGTGAGAAAAACGGCTACGATGCCTATACGGATATATGGAAAGAGTGGCCGGGCATTCAAGAGGCGGTTACACCAAAGGAGTCTTAGGATTTCAAGGAAAAAGGGACGGGTGGCATGTTGGTACCACCCGCCTGTCTCGTATTACTCGCTGCTCTTAATTTCTCCCCAGGTTGTGGTGAGTTTGTCAGCGGGTTCAACAGCAAACGGATTACTTTGCCCTTTCGCAAGGCGTTCTACCTCTTTCTCACTCAGTGCCCTGTGAAACAGTAGGAACTCATCAATAAGCCCGTTGAACGCCCAGGTAGGTCCGACTGCGGCATCGAACGCGGCGGCTTCTGATCCAATCCCGATAAATCCGAAGCGTGCCTGCCCTGCTCCTATGACTTTAGTTGGTGCCCCAACTTTTTTATCTAAATCACCATCAACATAGATGCGTTTCTCTTTGCCATCAAAAGTCGCGACAAGGTGATGCCACTTGTCATCTGCGACATCCGTTTCGCCGAACCAATCGTGTATCGGACAACAATTATCAAAGGCAACGAAAGTTGTAGCGGCATTTCCACCGACATCATCACCGACAGCAAACCGGAAGAATTCGCTCCGATCCCAAGAAGCGATCATGCCTCGGACATCCGTTTTAACCCAAGCGGCAAGGGTAATTTCCTCAATAGGATCTTCGTACATGTGTTCCCGCACCGAAATGTATTGGGCGGCACTGCCTGGGAACTCCATACACTCCCCGACCTTACCTTTTACAATTTCCAGATCGTTACCGTGTAGGAATCCATCATTCCCGTTCCCAGACCCGTCTAAGATATCATCACCTTTCAGTGTATCTTTGTTGAAACTGTAGTAGATGATAAGTTCATCATCACTGATGCCTTGTGCGTAACTTGCCACTACCGCTCCTGTCAGCATTAGACTTAACACCAAAAACTTGAAAATAAAGTTAGTTTTCATTACGAACCTCCTTCTATAACGGACACGCGTTTCAACACACGTCTTTAAAGTGGTTATGTAGTGTTTCTATCCTGTTACAGAACAAAACGCTAAAAAGGGGTATCTTATGGGTTTAACTAAAACGTTGGTGTCGGAATGCGGTGCGCAATCCGTGATTAGACTTTACAAGAATTGTGATAAAAAAGCAACAACTATTTTTCGTGCGTCTATCAGTCCTGCGCGAAGGGTTATGCCGCGTTTAGGTGTCATCTGTCAGGAATTTTTCGAGGTAGAGCACATCACGGAATCTGCCTTCAAGTTTCACGTGTTTTTTGGCTGTGCCGATTTTTTCAAAACCGAGGTTGCCGTAAAACCGGAGGGCACGCGTGTTGTCTGCGATGACCTGAATGGCAATCTTTTTGAAGTTTTTTGCGTGGGCAAACCTGAAGGATGTCTCTGCGAGTACCCGCCCAATCTTCTGTCCGCGAAAGTTCGCGTGTATCCAAGTCCCGATTGTCGCTACATGCTGCATCGCATCTGTGTATTGCGCCAAGGCATCGGGTTCGATGATCTGGAGACCGACGATTTCGCCTTCGACTTCAGCGACGAATAAGGCACTTCGATCACAGAGTCCTGCGATGAAGGCGCGCTCCTCTTCTTCTGTGAATGGGTTGGTTAACGCTGTGTATTTCCCTTCCAGAATAACCGAGTTAATCACTGCTGCAACCGCTTTGGCATCCTCTGGTATCGCTTTTCTAATAATAGGTTCCATGTTTTTTCGTTACGTTGTGTTTTAAATGAGAGTGGTTCATTATTCCAAACGTTAGGGTATGCGACCACCGTAGGGGCGAGGTTGCCTCGCCCTCTATCAGATCTGCTATGCGCGCATCGGACGGGTTGGGAGACCCAACCCCTACGAGAGATATTTATGCACCACCCTCGTTTTAAATATCGCGAGCGATAAAAAATATCCATTCTCCAGTAGTTTAGGAATAGCCGCCCACACCGAGTAGCATTCGTTCTTCCAAGTCTGCTTCTTCAAGAAAGGCGTGGGTTAACCCGTCTTCAGGTTGTGCGCCGCCGTGTGGCGATTTTCGTAGCCACGTCGGTGTATAACTTAAAATTAACATTCTGCGTTTGGCGTTTAGTGTCGGTAAGCCGCGATGCCAGAGATTGCCGTGGATGAGTACGCCGCCACCGGCTTTTACCTGTAGATGGACTTCGCCCTTTACAGGTTCGTGTATTGTCGGCGATGCTTTGTCTAACCAGTCGTGAGAACCCGGGACGATGGCGACTGCGCCTGTGTCTTCATTCAAATCATCGAGGTAGATGAGACAATCCATGCAGTGTGGTCGTGAGAACCATGGCGGAATTGGGTTCGGGATCACCCGCATGTGTTGGTGCCACGGCGTTTGTTGTTCCCGCCCCTCACCGGGATAAGTGATGCGTGCGCTCAAGCCTCGCAGGCGTACGAGGGGTCCCATCATCGCGCGTGCGATTGATAGGGTTGGTTGAAATTTCAAGAGATCAAGGAATACTTCATCTTTATCCATGAGATGGCGCGGAATAAAACCCCACCCTGTTTTGCCAGCCATGGCACTGTCGCGTTTTTCGGATTCCCGTTCTTCCAAGCGATCCAGTGCGTCTCGCAATTTTTGGAGTGCCTCGCCTTGGAAAAGCCCTTCTCGGATGAGATAGCCGGTCTCGGCAAACGTTTCCAATTCTTCAGGTGTGGCATGCACCTCGACTTCCCAGTGTTCTCCGGTCTCTCCGTCTGGATTGAACCTGTTCATCATTTCATAGTGAAGTTTATGTCGTTCCATATTTCCCTCGATCAGTTTTAATAACTAAGGTTTCAATACTCGCGCTTCATCAAATTTATTGACTAAGTAGGCGACTCCGTCACCTTCGGCTATACCTAAGACGATCTTGGCTTTTCCGTCGGGTGCGAAAAGTGATAGAACACCGCCGCCTTCATTAACCATGAGCGAAGCCCCTGTTTTCTCCCTTGCCCCTTGAGTTGTCACAATGCCATTCCCTTCGGCAACCAAAATAGAAGCGGCACCCTTCGCATTAGGTCCATACGTTATCACACGCCCACCACTTCTGTCCCAAGAGATATGAACTCGAGTATCCATATCATCACTCACGACCCTTACATCCTTACGCACGATTAACTCCCCGACGGTCAGTTTATCAATCGTTTCATGTCCAAATTGTGCTGCGGTATCACTGTTCATGCTGCCAAACATAAAACCAGCAAGGGTTAGCAATCCACCTAAAAACATATATTTCAACTTTTCGCGCACTCTGAACTTCATTGCGTACTCCTTTATCGGTTATGCGATAGGTGACTTATCGTGTATCTGAAAAAATGCGCTGAGCGTTGCTGCCAACATATCTTGGATTGTCACATTTTTAAATGGTAGGCATTACGTTCCCGCCACAGACCGGAATGTAAGCACCCGTAACATAACTTGCCAGATGAGATGCGAGGAAAAGCACTACGTTGGCGATTTCTTGGGCAGTGCCGCGCCGCTGCATCGGCACTTTGCTCCAATAGTGTTCGTCGGCTTCACTCGCAACACTCTTTTCACTGATCGTCCATCCGGGTGCGACTTGGTTGACGGTAATCCCGTGCGCGCCGACCTCTTTCGCAAGCACCCGCAAGACACCATCCATCCCTCGTTTTCCGGATGTGTAGGCACTTTGTCCTGCGAAGTTTTGCATTGAGCATTCTGTATTGATGCTGATGACGCGTCCCCATCCGGTTTCAATCATTGCGGGGACGAAGGCTTGCGCCATATATACGTTATGCAAGACGCAAGATTGGAATTGGCTTTCGTAGTCTTCGGGGGACTGTTCTAAAACGGAGGTCCAATCGTACTGAATGACAGCGTTGTTGACGATGATGTCCACTGCACCGAGTGTGTTCACGACGGCATCACGCATCGCGTTTATCGAATCCTGGTTCGTGACATCCGCTTGCACGACGGTTGCTCGGACACCTTTGGCGGTGATTTCGGCTTGCAGACCCTGTGCGCTCTCTGCGTCGCGGTAGTAACAGATTGCAATGTCCGCGCCTGCTGCTGCCAGCGTTCTAACCATAACGCGTCCGAGTGCGCCGGAGCCGCCTGTAATTACTGCCACTTTATTACTGAGATCAATAGGAATCATATTTCCCTCTGTGCGCTATCACTGTAAAAAATGGGTAGGAATACGAGACATCGGATAGTTCGCGTCCTCCTCGCGATTGGCAATAATATCGGGGATTTCGCGATCCCAATAGTCGGGTATTGTATTCGGACGACTGTGCCATGCGAGGATTAGGGTGCGTCGAACACCGGTAAGGTTTTTGTGGGCGGAGTGTAAGATACGGGCATCTGCCATTACCAGTGAACCGGCTTTTGCACAGACATCTACCTGATCGGGATGATCACTGAACATGATCGGATGGTCATCGTCGATGAACCGTGCGCCTTGTTCATGTGCTGGCACCAATATGTCGTGTAAATCAATGCGTTTACGGTGTGTCCCTGGAATAACCTTTAAACAGCCGTTTTCTCGGTTTGTGTCGGTGAGATAATAATTAAGGAAAATCGTTTGGGGCCACGGCGCGCAGCTGAGCGGATCGTTCCAGCGCATCCAATCTTGATGCCAATAGAGAGGGGGTCCCCCGGATTCTTTCGTGAGAATAATGATCCCGCCGGATGATACAAAATCTCCGAATCCGATCTGTTCGAGTGCCTCGCGTGCTGGCTGCCATTCCAACAATTTTTGAATGTGAGGGTTATCGTCACCGCGGACGTTGACATGCTGACCTTGGTAGACAACATCGTCGGGTTCTGTATGTCCTGCGATAAGCCGTTCCGACTCGTTGTGGAGTTCTTGCAAGAACGCTTCGGTTAGCACATCGTCAACAACGCAGAAACCGTCTTCAATCATCTGCTCCCGTTTTTCTAAAGCGACTTCAGGTGTCATTATTTGCTCCTTTGCTGTAAGTGCTGTTCTGAATCTGATGCCAATAGGATGTAGTTTATTTTATACGATTTTGCGGGAGAAAACAACAATTTTTTCTGTGATATGGTTGTACTTGTCTTCGCAATAAACATTGATTTCCTTTATGCCTTATGTTATACTTTAGGAAAATAGGAGGAAGGCAATGATTACTCGCGAGGACATTCAAGCGACTTGTGACGATATCGTTCGTGAGTTTGCACCGCTGCAGGTTATCCTTTTTGGATCCTATGCGTATGGTACACCCACTGAAGATTCGGATGTTGATTTGTTGGTAGTCATGGAGATCCCCGAATCGGAAACGCGCCGCCAAGCTATAGAGATTCGGCAACGGATCCCACGCCGTTTCCCTATGGATTTGCTTGTGCGGTCACCAGAGGAACTCGCCTATCGTACTTCTCACAATGACTGGTTTCTTCTCGAAATCACCGAAAAGGGGGAAGTGCTTTATGGATGTGCCAGCATCTGCAAAAGATCTGTGGAAAAGAAGAAATCCGACACGAATCCACTGACCCTCGAGTGGATACAAATGGCAGAGGGTAATTATGCATCGGTACAGCACTTTCATCAAGGACAGAAGTCTATGTACGATATTATCTGTTTCCTGAGTCAGGAGTGTATAGAGAAATATCTGAAAGCGTGGCTCCAAGAAAACAATGTGCCCTTTACAAAGACGCACGATTTAGAGAGGTTGCTGAGTTTGATTGTGCCAAGTATCCCTGATTGGCATGTTTGGCAGACTGATTTTTCAGCGTTCTCTGAAGATGCAATTGACTTCCTCTATCCAGGGAAATATGCAACTGCTAAAGACGCAGCGCAAGCAATACATATCTGCACCGAGGTGCGCCAAGCGATTCGATCCGAATTGAAACTTCCTCAAAACCAGTCAGAAAGGTAGGGTTAGGAATGGAAACTATAGGAAAGACGGTAAATATCCCTGTGCTTGAGATTTCGGATCAGGAACGCACGGAGGGCAAACCTACACCGGAAAGTGTTGATGCGGGTGCGCGGCTCTTACGCGAGGCAGGTTTGGTCGTCATTGAAAGCGTCTTCCCGCGCGACTGGATAGCAGACCTCGACGTTGCCATGGAAGCTGTGCTTCAGAACGAAGAGGAGCGACAGAACGGCGAAAACCCGATGCTCAAAATGCCGTTCATGGATCCACGTATCATTGATAACCCGTTCGCGATGCCGATTCTGAAAGCGGCGATGGGTGAAAAAATCTTCGCGTATCTGCCTTATGGGTGCAACAGCACGCGTCCCGGAAACGAAACGCAGTGGATCCACCGAGATTCGGGTCAGCTTTTTCCTGAACTACCCTTCGCGCTTCCGGTTACTACGATTGTCGTTAACGTTCCACTCGTTGATTTCACAGTCGAAAACGGTGCGACTGAGGTGTGGCCGGGTTCACATCTCATCGTTGATGATGAAGCGGTGCGCAATACACCCTACAATGTCTGTGAAGAAGAACGCGCGGCAAATTACCCGTCATTTCAGTTAGAGATGCCTGCGGGTTCTGTCGTTGTCCGCGATATGCGGTGCTGGCACCGAGCGATGCCGAATCGGACAGAGTCTACTGTTAGACACATGCTCGCCTTGGTCTATTTTCGACGGCTTCATCATGCGCCTGATGCGCCGGGAATATTTGGAGCACGGATTCCGGAAGAAATATGGAACAATATGTCTGAAGCAGCACAAGAGGTATATCGGTTCCAGACACACGATTAAGTATTATAGTGAGGAGAATATGGAACGCACACTGCTAATTCATCCAGATATGCCTGAACTTGATAGAGAACACGGCTTCTCGAATATCAATGGTCCGTCGCTCGTTCGTGTACCGGAGTGGGTTGAGAATCCGTTGGGCAAATATTATCTTTACTTTGCACACCACCGGGGTGCCTATATCCGCTTGGCGTATGCCGATGCCGTTGAAGGACCGTATACTGTTTATCGTCCGGGTGTATTGCACCGTGATAATACTGTGTTTCGAGAGGGTGACCATATCGCTTCACCGGATGTACATATAGATGAAGAGAACCGCCGTTTCTTTATGTATTTTCATGGGAGTTATCAGGGTCAGTCAACCTGTTGGGCGACCTCAACGGATGGCTTGAACTATATTGCCTCGGATATACGGCATAAACAGATGGGTGCCTATTATCGTGTTTTCTGGTGGCAGGGTTACCCTTATGCGACGTATCACGGTTGGTTAAGTCGTGGGGAAAACCCGGAATGGGCGACATCGTTCGTTCCGCGAGATACACCGTTTTTCCCGCGCAAGTCTGCGAAAGATAACACGGGTTTCCCGCGCCACACTGCAAACCTCCTCGAAGGCGATACTTTGACTGTCTATTATTCACTCTATGCGGATAGTCCTGAACGGATCCGAAAAAGCACTGTTCAATTGACAGACGATTGGAACGATTGGCGTCCGTCTGAACCGATAGAGGTTATTGCGCCGAAATATGATTTTGAGGGTGTGGATCTGCCGATTAGACCGTCGACTGGGGGTTTAGATCGGGAGCGGGTACATGAACTTCGTGATCCCGGTATTTATTGTGAGGATGGGGAAAAGTGGCTGCTCTATTCTGTGGCGGGGGAACAAGGGATTGCGATTATGGAGTTAATCAACTAACA